>NZ_CP076668.1:0-331666 GCF_018968705.1 Pseudomonas lijiangensis | reverse complement strand
GTGGCGGTCGGGAGCGGCAGCGTCAGCAGGGTCTGTTGCTCAGCCAGTATCAGTACGACGAACAAGGTCGCTTGCAAGCGCACAGCGTCAGCCAGCAGGATCGCAGCCTGTTCCAGCGTCGCTACGCCTACGATGCCAACGGCAACTTGGCGGGGATCGATGACAGCCGCAAGGGCAATCGCAGCTTTCACTACGACCCGCTGGACCGCCTGATCAACGTTCGTGGCAACACACCGGAAAGCTTCGCCCACGACCCGGCCGGTAACCTGCTGGGCCAGGGCGATTTGCCAACTGCCAACCTGGCCAACGTCAAGGGCAACCGCCTGCTGATGCAGGGCGACCGCCATTACGATTACGACGCCTACGGCAACCAGATCCGCGAGCGTCGTGGTGCTGGCCAGAAACTCGTCACCGAATACCGCTACGACGCCCAACACCGACTGATCGGCGTCAGCCTGCCGGGCGGCAGTACCGCCACTTACAAATACGACGCCTTTGGCCGCCGCATCGCCAAGACCGTCGACGGCCACACCACCGAATTCCTCTGGCAAGGCGAACGCCTCGTCGCCGAAAGCGCCGACAACCGTTATCGCAGCTACGTCTACGAACCCGGCAGCTTCCGCCCGCTGGCCATGCTCGACGGCGAAGGCCCACGCAAAGCCACGCCGTTCTACTACCAACTCGACCACCTCGGCACGCCACAGGAGCTCACCGACTACAGCGGCGAGATCATGTGGTCCGCCAAATACCGCGCCTACGGCAACCTCGCCACGCTGGACGTCGCCGAAATCGACAACCCGCTGCGCTTTCAAGGTCAGTATTTCGATGCGGAGACAGGGTTACACTACAACCGGCATCGCTACTACAATCCGGGGACCGGACGGTTTTTGACACCTGACCCGATCAAGCTGGCGGGTGGGCTGAATAACTATCGGTATGTGCCTAACCCTACGGGGTGGGTGGATCCGTTGGGGTTGAGTGATAGCTGTCCAGGATCAGGAACAACGCTTCCCAACAATTCGGCGAACGCAACGAAACCTGACCGGATTCCCATGTCTCAGGCTAAGTACGATGAAGTGATCAATCTCGAGAGAGGAAACAGACCCACTGACACGCGCGAATATCTGCCAGAATCATATGTAACGATGCACGAAGAGGCATTCCGGCAGCAGGGAGGCTCGTTTGTTGTTATCGATGAGTGGATCGAACTCTCGAAGTATCCTACTTTCCCGCCTAGAAAATTTGTAGGTCTACCATCCGAGATGGATAAAGTAGTCGCCAAATATAAAGCGAGCGGCGGTAACTGGGAGATACTTAACAGAGAGCTGAATCTTGGCACGAAAGACCTCTCTAACGCCAAAATTTATCTCGTAAATATTAAACCTAACGACCCTAGGTTCAAATATGAAATCCCAAATGGCAATGAAGCAGGCGCTTATCCTAAAGAATGGGTTCCTGGAGGAGAAACCAAAAGTGGAACGAAAGAAGCCGCACTGGTTGGATCAGAAAAAATCGACCACGGGATGGATATGAACAAGCTTTTGAGCCAGTTTGATGATTGGGAGCAACTTCAATGAGAAGCAATTTTGAAACTGCCTTAAACAGAGATGAATTCCCGGACTACTTTAGAGGAATTGGCACATACTTCACAGCAGACCCTGACTGGGGAAATCAGCTACACATCATGAACTGGCAAGGACTCTGCGGCTTCATTAAAACACAAAAGACCCCAGACACAGTACTAAAAAATGCTTTTACAAAGTACTTGGACACAGTCAATATTACTCTAAAAGAAGCAGAGGACTTATTTGAAAATATAGTTTGCTATTACTATATGAAAAAGAAAGTTCCTGCCTTATCTACAAATGGATTCGACCTGATTCTTGATTTACCAAGCACACAAAAACAAAAGATATCCCAAATCATGCGTTTTCTACGACAAGAGCTATCCAAAGCTGACAAAGCTCAGGACCTAGAGCTTTACAAGCGGCGCATGGCAATACTCATCAGGGATGGTGGCCCTAAAGACATAGAGAATCTTTAGAGCATCCGGAATTTATATAATTCTGTAACACGCGAGTCTCCCAACAGAAGAAACTTGGAGTATCGCCTGACAACCTGCAACTTCAAATAAATCACCAAGCCAATTTGAAGACTGGGAAAAGTTTCAATGAAAACAAAATTTCAGACTGCACTAGAAAAAAACGAATTCCCTGAGTTCTTCAAAGGCCAAGGAGAATACTTTTCAAGGGATCCAGACTGGGGTGACCACCTGTATATAAATAACTGGCAAGGTTTATGTGGCTTCCTAAAACAGAAAGAACAGCCAAATAATATACTGCTAAAAGCATTCAACGAGCACTTGCAATCATTGCAAATCACCTACAAAGATGCAGATTCCGTATTACTCAATATAAGCTGCTACTATTCAATGCGAGTAGATACTAGTTTCATGTCTGCTGATGACTTCGACTTAATACTTGCTCTCGACTCTGGCAGCAAAAAAATAATAGGCGAACTGTTCAGACTGCTTCGTAGAGAATATGATATACATAATGCCGGCAGCCCCGTAATCAGCTTCGATCAATTTCTTTCCGAAATAAAGGATAATGGTTGCAAGATAGACTTAGAGAAGCTGTAAAAAGATATCTTACTCTGGAGCATTTCCGTGACAACCTCTTTTGAAATGGCTTTAGACAGACATGAAATTTCGGAGTTCTTCAAAGGAAAGGGTATTTACTTTGCAAGAGGCTCAGACTGGGGCGACCATTTATACGTAAGTAATTGGCAAGAAATGTGCAGTATTCTCAAAAAGCAAAAGCCTGCACAGAGTCTATTGACAAATCTATTTGAAGAGTATTTGAGGTATCTCGAAGAGTCATATAGTGATGCCGAGAGTCTGCTACGTAACATCTCGTCATACTATACGCTTAGAAAGAAAATCTCATTTTTATCTGACGACGATTACGATTTAATCGAAAGCGTCGATAAAGACAGTAAAAAAACCATTGGCAAGATGTTTCGTTTCTTGAGAAAAGAGTACGATATAAAAAACAAAGACCTGCCGAATTACACACTTGACCAAGAAATTGAAACATTTATAAAGAGAGGATGCACTACAGATCTTGAGGCTCTGTAAGCCACATGCAGCGTGCATCGTTATTAGTGAATCCGCATTCAACTCTATAATGGGCTACAACAAGTCAGAGAGCGCAAGAACGCTGACGACTGGAAAAAACCTCAATGAGAAGTAATTTTGAAACCGCCTTAAACCGAAATGAATTCTCAGACTATTTCAGGGGGCTAAAAAATTATTTCTCTCCTGACCCTGATTGGGGTACTCAGCTGCACATTAGAAACTGGGCGGGACTCTGCAGCTTTCTCAAAACACACAAAACGCCCGATCTAATATTGAATAATGCTTTCAGCAAATATCTAGATACAGTGACCATCAGCTTGCAGGATGCAGAAGACCTATTTGAAAACATAGGCTGCTATTATTATATGCGCAAAAAATCTCCTGCCTTATCCGTCAACGGATTTGACCTACTTCTTAATTTACCAGACGCACAGCGTCAAAAAACATCCGAAACCATAAGTTTTTTAAGACAAGAGCTAACAAGATCCAATAACACTCAGAAGATAGAACTCTTCAATCAGGACATGGAAAGATTGATCAGCGATGGAGGTCCTAAAGACCTAGAGAATCTTTAGAGGCAATGCATTTATCTAATATTTCAGATTACCTCCTTTGAAGTCAGATAGCACAGGCGAAACAATAAAATGCTGAGCGATGACCAAGCACGTGAATCATTAAAAACCCTAATAATTAAATATCTAAAAAACAAAGACCCGGAAGCTGATCGACTCATAGGTTTCGTGGAGGAACGCTCACGCCAAGTTCCAATTAGAGGTGTACTGGAGCGTATAAAAAATTACGACCACCCGCCATTTACCAAACAAGAGCTAGAGATAATCGAAGATATGTTGTACGCGTATGGCTAATATATTTATTTCAAAGCGCCTCTTGAAGAACAGGTTCATGGCCTGTTTTAAAAAATTCTGATTTTTTTCAAAGGGAGTTGAAGGCGACAGCCTTGACGCAGGTTAGCAGACCGGTAGAGAACACAAGACCCGGTGCATCCGAAGATGCCCCACGCAAAGCGGTCATTTCAGTGACCGAATCAGCCTATGCGCCAGAATTCAGAGGCGCAAGGGCTTGGGCTTTTCCAGGGAAGTTCATACAGAAGAAAGAGCAAAATCGGCAGGCAAATGACTTCGCTGGCGGATTTGTTGAGAGCTGCGTAGGAGCGAATTCATTCGCGAGACATCATTGAAGGCGATACATTTTCTTTGAATGTACAGGCCTATCGCGAATGAATTCGCTCCTACCACTAATGCCAACTAATTAAGCTTGTGGGATTTATCAACTACCCGACCCACCATGAGCTTCTTCGAAGAAGTAATCCCTCCAGCTTGCAGCCTTGTTTTTCAACACACCCAGCTCATGCAGTTTTTCGGCGTAGATGAAGGTGCGTTGCGGCGTGATGGTGAAGTCGATTTCAGGGTCGGAGACGATTTTCTCTACAAGCGGCAGCGCCAGTTTGGACTGCTCGACACGGATATAAGTCTTGGCCGCTTCCGCTTTGTCAGCCTTGATGATTTTCTCGGCCTCGGCCAGCGCGGCGTAGAACGCTTTGTAGGTCTTTGGGTTTTCGTCGTGGAATTTTTCGGTGGTGTAGAGCACGTTGAAGGTGGCCTGGCCACCCAGTACGTCGTAGCTGCTCAGCACTTTATGCACGTTGGGGTTTTCCAGCGCCTGGTACTGGAACGGCGGGCTGGAGAAGTGCGAGTTGATTTCCGAACCACCGGCAATCAGCGCCGAGGTGGCGTCAGGGTGTGCGAGGCTGACGGAGATGTTGTCGAATTTCTTGAAGTTCTCGTTTCCGAACTGTTTGGCCGTCTCGATCTGCAAGGTACGCGACTGGAAGCCTACACCTGCCGCCGGCACTGCGATGCGGTCCTTGTCGGTGAAGTCTTTCAGGGTTTTGACGTTCGGGTTGTTGGTCAGCAGGTAGTTGGGCATGGAGCCCAGCGAGGCAATGGCCTTGACGTTCTGCTTGCCCTTGGTGCGGTCCCAGATGGTCAGCATCGGCGGCACGCCTGCCGACACCACATCCAGCGCACCGGCCAGCAGCGCTTCGTTCATGGCGGTAGCGCCGGAAATGCTGTTCCAGTCGACCTTGATGTCCAGGCCTTGCTCTTTACCGTGCTTTTCGATCAGTTTCTGATCACGCACTACATCCAGAATCAGATAGCCGATGCCGAACTGCTGGGCGATGCTGATCTTGCCTTCGGCTTGTGCGCCACCGCTGAGCAGTGCGCCTGCAAGCCCCAATGCTGCTGCCAGTGCGGTAAGTGCCGGGCGTTTGAAAGAAGTAACCATGAAACCCTCACAAAAATTCGAAAGACGATAAGAAACCAAGCGTTCCATGCACTTAACGCTGCATGCCCCAGCGCTTGACTGTCAGGCGCTCGATATTGGCAAACAGCAGGTTTTCCACCAGCAGGCCGATAAGAATCACCGCCGCCAGCCCCGCAAACACTTTGTCGGTATACAGCTCGTTACGGTTCTGGAAGATGTACCAGCCCAGACCGCCCTTGCCTGAGGACGCGCCGAAGACCAGTTCGGCCGCGATCAGGGTGCGCCAGGCGAAGGCCCAGCCGATTTTCAGGCCGGCGAGAATCGAAGGCAGCGCCGCCGGAATCAGGATGTGCCAGACAAAGCGCAACCCCTTGAGGCCATAGTTGCGACCGGCCATGCGCTGGGTTTCCGAGACACCGAGGAAACCGGCATAGGTATTGAGCGCCAGCGCCCAGAGCACCGAATGCACCAGCACGAAGATAAGGCTATTCTGCCCAAGCCCGAACCACAGCAGCGCCAGCGGCAGCAGGGCAATGGCAGGCAGCGGGTTGAACATCGCGGTCAGGGTGCTGAGCAGGTCACGGCCCAGTTGGGTCGAAACCGCGAGGGTCGTCAGGCCGAACGCGAGGACAATGCCGATCACATACCCCTGGATCAGTACCTTCAGGGAGATCCAGACTTTGCCGGGCAATTCACCGGTGATGATGCCGTCATAGAACGCCGTGGCGGTCTGCAGAAAGCTGGGCAGCAGAAGGTCATTGTTCTGGATACGTGCGGCGACTTCCCAGAGCACGGCCAGCAGGACCATGATCACACTCTTGCGGACCCAGCCCAGTTGCCAGATGCGTTGGGCCAGGGGGATATCGCGCACCAGATCCTTCTGGGTGAAGGGCTCCAGCGCGACTTCGTATTCTTCACGAACGGGGGGTGAAAGACTCATGTCGGGTTCTCTGTTGTCATGTTGAGGCGCTTAACAGGCCTCAATAAGCGATGCGGATATCCTGGAAATTCAGCTCGGACTCGGCCTGGCCACCAGCTTCGTTTTCATCGAACAGCAAGCGGTGAATACGCTGTGCCGTTTGCTGAAAACCGACGCCACCGAGGCTTTTCAGGTCGTACTGATGGCTGTTGATTTCCGCCCGCACACGGCCCGGATGAGGTGACAGCAAGAGGATGCGGTTGCCGACCACCAGCGCTTCTTCGATGGAGTGGGTCACGAACAGCAACGTGAAACGCACTTCTTCCCACAACTCCAGCAGTTCTTCCTGCATCTTGCGGCGAGTCAGGGCATCAAGCGCCGCAAAGGGCTCATCCATCAGCAGGATTTTCGGTTGCATCGCCAGGGCACGGGCAATCGCCACACGCGCTTTCATGCCGCCGGACAAGGTGTGCGGGTAGGCGTCGGCAAAGGCACTGAGGCCGACCTTTTCCAGGTAGTAACGCGCACGCTCCAGGGCTTCGGGACGCTTGAGGGTGCGCGAGGCCAGCAGCGGAAAGATCACGTTTTCGATCACGGTCTTCCAGGGTGGCAGTTGGTCGAACTCCTGGAACACCACGATCCGGTCCGGGCCAGGCTCTTTGACCTGAACGCCCGCCAGACGAATCTGCCCTTCGCTGGGCTGAATGAACCCGGCCACGGCCTTGAGCAAGGTGGACTTGCCGCAACCGGAAGGGCCGAGCAGTACGAAGCGATCCGCCGGATCGACTTCAAAACTGACTTGGTGGGTGGCCCGCACGACCCGCTCGGGGGTGCGGTATTCAAGACTCACGTCCTGAACTTTCAACAAGGCCTCAGTGGCATGCTGAGTGGCCTGTTGCGTGTTTGTACCTTCGCTAGCCGTATGGCTTTGCACTACAGCATTCATGACCAATTCCCCTGAATCAAAACGGCGCATCGCCTTGAATGGTGGTGCGATACAACTTGCGTCGCAGATGTGCCGGGCAACCGGCTGCCAGATGGATCAGGGAGCGGTTGTCCCAGAAGACCATGTCGTGTGGCTGCCATTGGTGACGGTATATATGTTCGGGACGGGCGCAGTGGGCATAGATCTCGGTCAGAAGCTGGCGGCTTTCGTCTTCCGGCAGGCCCACGATGCGGGTCGTGAAGTTCTCACTGACGAACAATGCCTTGCGGCCGTTTTCCGGGTGGGTGCGCACGATCGGGTGCGTCACTTCCGCGACCTGGGCCAACTGCTCTGGCGTCAGGGTCGGACGCCAGTTGGCGGCGTTGTCACCATCCAGATAGCGGGAGGTGTAGCTGTGAACGGCTGAACGCCCTTGGACCGCCTCGCGCAGATGCTGCGGCAGGGTTTCCCAGGCCAGGTGCATGTCCGCGAACAGCGTGTCGCCGCCTTCGCTTGGCAGTTCCTGGGCGTAGAGCATCGAGCCCAGACTCGGCAGTTCCTTGTAGGACAGGTCCGAATGCCAGTACTTGCCAGCATCGCCCAGCCCCACAGGTTGGCCGTTCTCGACAATGTTGGAAACGATCAGGATTTCCGGGTGATTGGCCAGCAGGAACTGCTTGAGCACATGGATCTGCAACACGCCGAAACGGCGGCTGAAATCGATCTGTTGCTGCGGAGTGATGTGCTGGTCGCGAAACACGATCAGGTGGTAATCAAGATGCGCTTTGTGCACACGAGCGAAATCGGCGTCATTGAGGGTTTTGGACAAGTCCAGCCCGACGATTTCCGCGCCCACCTTGCCGGTGAATGGACGCACCTCGAACTGTTGCTCTGCGGCTTGGGTAGACGATGAAGCGAGGGCGGCTGCGGACATATAGGCTCCGACTCCAAAACATGTAGATGAATATAGAGGCAGAACTTTATAGGTATAAGAAACTAAATTTAAATACCGTTATGGCATATTCATAGCGCGGAATGAGCTAGCAGGCTTCGCGGCTGAAGCCGCTCCCACAGAAAACTCCGTAGAAGCGGCAGCCGGGAAAGGGTATTACCGTATCCGGTCGACAATCAGAACGCTGGCAATACCGCGCCGTCGTACTTCTTGTTGATGAATTCCTTCACTTCAGGGCTGGTCAACGCCTTGGACAGCTTCTGGATAGCGTCGCTATTGGCGTTGTCTTCACGAGTTACCAGGTAGTTCACGTATGGCGAATCGGAGCCTTCGATGATCAGCGCATCCTTGCGTGGGCTCAGCTTGGCTTCCAGCGCGTAGTTGGTGTTGATCAGAGCAAGGTCAACCTGGCCCAGCGAGCGCGGCAGCAAAGCCGATTCCAGTTCGCGGAACTTCAGTTTTTTCGGGTTGGTCGCGATGTCTTTCAGCGTCGACAGCGCGTTGGTCGGATCCTTGAGGGTAATCAGGCCGCCCTTCTGCAGCAGAAGCAGCGCACGGCCGCCATTGCTGGCCTCGTTCGGAATGGCAACGGTTGCGCCTTCAGGCAGGTCGGCCAGCTTCTTGTACTTGGAGGAGTAAGCACCGAAAGGTTCTACGTGAACGCCGACGCCGGTCACCAGTTTGGCGCCCTTGCCCTTGTTGAAGCCATCCAGATAAGGCTTGGTCTGGAAGTAGTTGGCGTCCAGACGCTTCTCGTTGAGCTGCACGTTAGGCTGCACGTAATCGGTGAAGACCTTGACTTCCAGATCCACGCCTTCCTTGGCCAGGGTTGGCTTGATCAGCTCCAGAATTTCAGCGTGTGGGACAGGTGTCGCGCCAACCACCAGTTTTTCGCCAGCCTGAGCCAGGCCAATGGAAAGCGCAGCCGCCAGAGCGGTCAACAACAAGGTCTTTTTCATGCAATGTCCTTAGGAAAATCAAAGTCGTGGAAAACGACAGCTCACCAATGTGTTGCCCGCGATGCAGAGGCTATCGGGGGCATGGAGCGGACATTACCGGGCTTTCTTATTCCTAGAAAAGATTTTTTTGATAAGTCCTTATACCTGTTTGATTTCACCCACCGTCTCGCAAGCAAAAAAAACGCCCCATAAGGGGCGCAGGACAAAAACAGGGCGACGTTTCAATCCTTGGACTGAATACGCTCCAGCAGGCGTTTTACGGCCAGAAGCTGTTCTTCCTTGGCATCCACCAGTATCTGCCCCACCAGCCGCTCGACCTCAGCAACCGGATTGGTGCTTTGTGGCAGGTTCAGGTGCTCCGGCAGAATCTCTTCGCCACTGCTGACCAGCAGCGCAAAGTGAATGACGTTTTCCAGCTCACGTGTATTGCCGGGCCAGCTGTGGGATTGCAGGGCATGCTGCGCCTCATCGCTGAGCAACTGCACCGGCAGGTTCAGGCGCTGGCTGTAGATGCCCACGAAGTATTCCGCCAACGGCAGGATGTTGCCGGGCTGTTCGCGCAAGGCCGGCAGATCGAGCCGCCCTTCGCTCAGATAGTGATAAAGCCGCTCGTGAAACTTCCCGGCTTCTACAGCCTGGGCCAGGTCGATACTGGTTGCAGCCACCAGCCGCACATCAACGGGGCTGGGTTGATGTGCGCCGACGCGGGTGACTTCATGGTTTTCCAGCGCCGACAGCAGCTTGATCTGAATCGGCAGCGGCAAGTCGCCGATTTCATCCAGATACAGCGTGCCGCCATTGGCCGACCCGAACCAGCCAGCACGGCTGCTTCCCGAAACGCTGTGGGCGCCTGCGGCATAGCCGAACAACTCCGCATCGGCGTAGGACGGGCTGATGGCACCGCAGTTGACCGACACAAACAGCCCGGAGCGATCACTGCCACGGTGAATGTGCCGCGCCAGCAATTCCTTGCCGGTGCCGGATTCGCCGCGAATCAGAACCGGCAGCGAGCGCGGAGCCAGCTGTTCCATTTCTTCGCGCAACTGACGAGAACGTGGATCGATGAATACCAGTGCTTTGGCGCGGATACTGAGGGGACTCTTGTCCGCCTCAGGGAACGTCAGCAGCGGCTGACCAAAATTTTCAAGGCTCATGACAAACTCCCGCCTGAGCCTTGCCAGACTCAAGCGTTAAAAACAGGCAGACCCGAAATGGCCCGACGAAAACGTAATATGGCCGCCAGGTATGAACTCATGCCCGACGACGTGCGTGCTGTTCCAAACGATTCTGCAGGCGGTACAGGTAAGCGAACCCCTGCTCCCAGCGTTGATGACCCGACTTGACGTTGATGTGCCCCGCCTGACTCAGGAACCCGACTTCCGCGCCCCAGTTGCGAGCCATTTCCAGGGCACGCTGGGAGCTGACGGCAGGGTCGTTGTCCGAGCTGACGATCTGCGTCGGGAACGGCAGGAGGTCTTGGGGAATCGGTGCAAAATTACGTAATGCAGGCGGGCAGTTGGGGCGCTCCACATCGGCAGGGGCCACCAGCAGCGCTCCATGCACCTGACGCAAGGACTCCAGCGGAGCCAGTTGCGCCCAATGCGCAACCGTGATGCAACCCAGGCTATGAGCGATCAGGATCACCGGCGTGTCTTGCGCAGAAATCATGCGCTGCAACTCGCCAATCCAGTCTTCACGACGCGGCTTGAGCCAGTCGTACTGCTCGACGCGCGCGCTGTTGGGGAGACTGGCCTGCCAGTGACTTTGCCAATGATCCTCAGGCGACCCTTGCCAGCCTGGCACGATCAGGTAACGGATCGACTCGTTATGCATGGGTTCGCCTCCTGCATGTGGGCACTCATGAAACGAGTATAGGGAGGAAACTTATATCCGATAAGGAATAAGTAGCTATTTATTAATAACCAAAACAAATATGAGACACAAAAAAAAGGAACCGCCCCCTGTCTCAAGGACGATCCCTCTAAAAATTGCTTTCAGGAAGGAAGATAAACCCGACGGGTTACAGGAAAGCTACAGAGGATGAACATCACAACTGGCTCGATCACCACCGTCCTCATATGACTCGTTATGCATTCAGTCAGCCAGCACTTGCACAATTGTCATAAATGCTTCCATGCTCTGACTTCGGTATCGGGCAAAGGAGTTGCCATCGATACCTGTCGGCACCGCCCGGCGTGAGTAACAATCGATGACAGGAAGGGTCGTTCATATGCCCGAGTCAAACAGCTTTGCCACCTGGACCCGCGCTTTGCGCAAACAACTCGATGTCTTGGGCCTGGACAGCTTTGCGCTGTGCAAGGACGCCGGACTCGATCCCCACCTCATTGACGCTCCCAACGCCGAATACTCACCAGACGCAACCCGTCGGCTCTGGCAACTGGCGGTTGACGCCAGCCATGATCCGGCACTGGGCTTGCGGGTCTCGCGCTTCGTCAGCCCGACCACCTTTCATGCGCTGGGCTACACGCTGGTGGCCAGCGAGTCCTTGCGGGAAGTATTCGAGCGCATCGTGCGCTATCACTCGATGGCCGATGACGCACTGGCCTTGAGCTTCAAGCGAGTCGATGAGCACTACGAGCTTCGCTTCAATACACCGGCAGGCGCTGCGGCACCCGCCCATGAAGTGCTGGATGCCTTTGCCGCCATTTATGTGCGCACCTGCCGTAACCGGCTGGGCCGCAACTATGCACCGCTAAGCGTCCACTTGCAGCGACCCGCACCCGCCAATCCCCAACCCTGGCAGGACTTCTTCCGGGCGCGGCTGTACTTCTCGGCAGCAGAAAACCTGCTGACATTCGCGTGCGCCGACTTCGACAGCCACCTGGACGACAACCCTTCGCAACTGAGCGAAGCACCCCGCAACGGCGAACAGCTCCAGCCACTGATCTGGGAGCAGCGTGTACGCTCGGCCATCGAGAATCTGCTACCGGAAGGAGAACCCTCGGCCGAAAGCATTGCCCAGGCCTTGAATCTGAGCCCGCGCAGCCTGCAACGGCACCTGGCCGACGAAGGCTGTCGTTATGACCTGCTGCTCAAGCAATGTCGCCAGAACCTGGCACTGCTGCACATGAGCGACCCACAAGTCTCACTGAGCGAAGCCGCCTACCTGCTGGGCTTTGCCAATATCGACAGCCTGAACCGCGCCTTCAAACGCTGGACAGGACAGACACCGGAGCAGTATCGCAATGAGTTGGCGAGGTGACTGCCGGACTCCAGATCACCTGCCTCCGCGCTGATCAGCCAAATGACAAAACCATGAAAACCTCACAGCACATCACAGCGACCAGGCATGGAGAGGTTGGAAATTTGCTGGTAAATTCAGCGCCGAAAACGAAAAAACCCACCGTGAGGTGGGTTTTTCGTGAACTACTTTCATATGTCCGCGGGTGGAGGCTTTCGCCCTCGTTTCCCTCGGCTAGTGAACGGAATATAAGGATATTCACCGTTGTCGTCAATGCTTGCTCAACCTGTCGCGCCAGCTATCCGCCTCGCTTTGTCACCCGCAAGATTTGCAACCTACGAAACCGCAGCAGCGGCAGCCGGGCTTTCCTGCGAGGATGCGGTAAAACTCTACGCCTGGAACGCGCACGTTTCTAGCGCCTTACTGACCCCACTCCACATTTGCGAGGTAACTGTACGCAATGCCGTATCGGATGCACTGAAGTTGGTCTATGGAAATCACTGGCCTTGGGATAAAAATTTTGAAAACAGTCTCCCTGTCTCCAAAGGATACGGCTACCAGCAACGTCAGGATCTGATCGACACACGTACCCGTTGTCGCACCACAGATCGAATTGTTGTCGAGCTTAAATTCGTGTTCTGGGAAAAAATGTTGACGAGCCGCCACGACCAACGGATCTGGAACACGCACCTCTTTTCCCTGTTCCCCAACCTGGACCAGACAAAAACGGTATCTACTCAAAGATTGAGACTGGCAACGGATCTGGAAGCAATCCGCCTGCTACGCAACCGGATTGCGCACCATGAGCCGATATTCAGACGAAACCTGGCCAACGAATTTTCAAAGGTACATGACTTGGTGGAAGCACGATGCATGGTATCGGCTGCCTGGATGATGAGTGAGCAACAGGCTCTTGCTGCAATCCAGGCAAAACCGTTTTCGACATGAATCAGCCCAACACCCTGGTCCGCGAAAAATTGGCAACCTTGCGCAACGCGACCACATCGAAGACTTCCACCTGCTCATCGCCAAGACGCACGATCTTGCGTTGATGCAAATCGTCGAGGGCTTCGAGTACGTCAGGTCGGGACAGCGACAAGGTGTCCGTGGCAAGGATGTCGTCCAGCGTGACAAGGCGTCGTGCGTGGCTCAAATGACCATAGCCTTCGCACAGCAGCAACAGGCGCCAGGCCACGCGGGCACGGGCGGGCAGTTGCTTCATTTTCTCGGTGCCGGGCAAGGCCAGGCCCAGCTTGTGGCTGAGCAATGCCTCGAAGTAACGCCAGTGCTGCGGGTTCTTTTCGAGCCACTGGACGAGTGTTTCATGGGGGATCTGCAGGAAGATCGTCTGATCCACCGAGTAGGCATCCAGCATGCGGGGCATGCCGTCGAACAATGAAACTTCGCCAAACCAGTAAGGCGGCCGGACTTCCTTGAGCCGTGGCGCCAGGCGCTGTTCGTCAATGCCACCCATGCGCACAGAGCCTTCGAGCAGGACATAAAGCCCGCACGGAGGGTCGCCTTTTTCAAACAGCAGTTTGCCGGGTGTCTTGCGCCGCTGCCGAGCGGCGTCAAGCAAGCTATCCTGCAAGTCGGCAGGTAAATAGGTAAACCAGTAATCGGACAGTAATCGTGACCGCCATCCCGCTCCATTTGTCATGTTTGCTCCCTTTTTTTCCAAACGCTCGTATTGCAAAAGCGATACGGTAGCCCAACCCGATAATCGTCTCAGGCAGGAATAATAATGAAAAACCTTGTCGATCATCTCAGCCAATACGCGGCGTATCACCGCGACTCACGCAATATCGTGACCCACTTCGTGGGAATACCCCTGATCGTGCTGGCTGTGGCGGTATTGCTGTCGCGTCCGGGCTGGGACGTGGGCGGGGTCTGGTTATCGCCTGCTGCGTTAGTGGCGCTGGCCTCGACCGTGTTCTATCTCAAGCTGGATCGGGCGCTGGGGCTGGTGATGGCCGTGATGCTCGGGCTTTGCATCTGGGCAGGTGCGAATCTGGCGCAACAGACCACCATGGTCTGGCTGAGTGCGGGAGTCGGGTTGTTTGTGATCGGCTGGATCATCCAGTTCATCGGCCATTACTACGAAGGCCGCAAACCGGCATTCATCGACGACGTCACGGGCCTGATCATCGGGCCATTGTTCGTGGTGGCGGAACTGGCGTTTCTGGCGGGGATGCGCAAGCCGTTGCAGCATGCCATCGAAGAGCGTTCGGGGCCGGTTCGGCGCAACGCACCAAAAGCCGCAGTCTGAAAACTCCAGGAATAATATTGATCAGCCAAGGTCACTTTGTGGGAGGCAGCTTGCTGGCGACTTTACTTTCAGACGCTTCAAATGTGTTGCCTGTAAGCAAGTCGTCGCGGCCAAGGCCCCTCCCACAAGTGACAGGTATGCCTTAACTGATCGGTATTACGCCGTAGCGAATTCATTCGCGAATGAATTCGCACAAGCATGTGCTAAACGCCCGAAACCTTCTGCCAGACCTTCGGTTTGAAGAACAACGTCTCGCCCCGTGCCAGGCCAACCAGGCTGTCGTGATCCTTCACCACTTCAACTTCGATCAGTTCGCTCTGGCCTTCAGCCTTGAGGGTCACGCGTGTGGTGGCGCCCAGCGGACGGATATCACGAACTTCAGCAGCGTGGTGGTCTTCCAGCTCCTGACGCGACAGCGATACTTCGTGGGGACGGAACAGCACATGGCCGTTGTCGCCCAGGCTCAGGCGGTTCGAGTCGCCCAGGAAGTGGTAGACGAAGTCGTTGGACGGCGACTCGTACACTTCGCCCGGCGAGCCGATCTGTTCGATCACGCCCTTGTTCATCACCACGATGCGGTCTGCCACTTCCATGGCTTCTTCCTGGTCGTGGGTCACAAAGACCGACGTCAGGTTGATGTCTTCGTGCAGGCGCGCCAGCCAGCGGCGCAGTTCTTTACGCACCTTGGCATCCAGCGCACCGAAGGGTTCGTCCAGCAGCAGCACCTTGGGCTCGACCGCCAGGGCACGCGCCAGGGCGATACGCTGGCGCTGACCACCGGAAAGCTGCTCGGGGTAACGGTCGGCCAGCCAGTCCAGTTGCACCATGTTCAACAGCTCGTGAACCTTGGCGGCGATCTGGGTTTCGTTCGGGCGCTGGCTCTTGGGCTTCATGCGCAAGCCAAAGGCAACGTTGTCGAACACGGTCATGTGCCGGAACAGCGCGTAGTGCTGGAATACAAACCCGACATTACGGTCGCGAACATCGTGACCGGAGACATCTTCACCGTGGAACACAATGCTGCCTGCATCCGGGGTTTCCAGACCGGCAATAATGCGCAGCAAGGTGGTCTTGCCGCAGCCTGACGGGCCGAGCAAGGCAACCAGCTCGCCACTCTGGATATCCAGATTGATAGCGTTCAGGGCCTTGAAGGCGTTGAAGTTCTTGCTGACGTTACGGACTTCGATCGACATGATTTATTCCTCCGCCGCGCTTTGGCGCAGACGGTTAATGCGGGATTCGCTCCACTGCTTGAGCAGCAGGATGAACAGCGCCAGGATCAGCAACAAGCTCGCCACGGCAAAGGCTGCCACGTGGTTGTACTCGTTGTAGAGGATTTCGACGTGCAGCGGCAGGGTGTTGGTAACGCCGCGGATGTGGCCGGACACCACCGACACCGCACCAAACTCACCCATGGCCCGTGCGGTACAGAGCACCACGCCGTAGATCAGACCCCATTTGATATTGGGTACCGTGACGTGCCAGAACATCTGCCAGCCATTGGCGCCCAGAAGGCGTGCGGCCTCTTCTTCCTGGGTGCCCTGCTCCTGCATCAGCGGGATCAGTTCACGCGCCACGAAAGGCACGGTCACGAAAATGGTCGCCAGCACAATGCCCGGCAGGGCAAAGACGATCTGGATGTCATGGTCCTGCAACCATGGCCCGAACAGGCCCTGGGCACCGAACATCAGCACATAGACCAGACCGGCGATGACCGGCGATACCGAGAACGGCAGGTCGATCAGGGTCACCAGAATGCTCTTGCCCCGGAACGAGTACTTGCTCACGCACCAGGCGGCGCTGACGCCGAAGACCAGGTTCAGCGGAACCGAGATCAGCACAGCAATCACCGTCAGCTTGAGGGCCGACAGCGCATCGGGCTCAAGAATCGCGGAGAAGAACGCACCCAGGCCGTTTTTAAGCCCTTGGGAAACCACGATGAACAGCGGCAGGCCCAGAAACAGGGCAAAAATCAGCCAGCCAAGGCCGATCAGGACCCGGCGCGCTGTTGAATTGCCACGGCGTGCAGCGTTGGCATCGGCGGCGGCAGAAACAGATGAATAAGACATGCGCGCCTCCTCAGGATGGGGTTTCGATGCGTCGCTGCAACAAGTTGATCAGCAGCAACAGAATGAAGGAAACCACCAGCATCATCACGCCGATAGCCGTCGCACCGGTGTAGTCGTACTGGTCCAGCTTGACCATGATCAACAGCGGCAGGATTTCGGTTTTCATCGGCATGTTACCGGCGATGAAGATCACCGAGCCGTACTCACCGACACCACGGGCGAAGGCCAGGGCAAACCCGGTCAACCACGCAGGCAACAAGGCAGGCACCAGAATGTAGCGAAACACCTGCAACGGGCGAGCGCCCAGGCAGGCAGCCGCTTCTTCGACTTCACGGGGAATATCAGCCAGTACGGGCTGCACGGTACGCACCACAAACGGCATGGTCACGAACGTCAGCGCCAGGGTGATACCCAGCGGGGTGTAGGCGATCTTGAAACCCAGATCCGTGGCGAACTGCCCGACCAGACCATTGGGTGCATAAAGCGCGGTCAGCGCGATACCGGCAACGGCGGTGGGCAGGGCGAACGGCAGATCGATCATCGCATCGATGATCTTGCGGCCGGGGAAGGTATAGCGCACCAGCACCCAGGCCAGCAGCGTACCGATGACGCCGTTGATCAGGGCTGCGTAGAACGCGGTACCGAAACTCAGTTTCAAGGCAGCGATCACACGCGGAGCGGTGATGATGGTCCAGAACTGATCCCAGGTGAGCTGCGCGGCATGAACGAACATGGCCGCCAGCGGTATGAGCACAATGAGACTGAGGTACACCAAGGTGTAGCCCAGCGTCAGCCCGAAGCCGGGTATGACGGGGGAGATACGACGCGACATAAAAGTCCTTGGTTGCGCTTGCACAAAGCCCGGAAACGAGTCCGGGCTAATGAACGTGTCCTGGGCGACACTGCTTTATCGAGCAATGCCGCCTGGCTGCACAGATTACTGCGCTTGGTAGATCTGGTCGAACACACCGCCGTCATTGAAAAATTTCGGCTGCGCAGTTTTCCAGCCGCCAAAGTCTTTGTCGATAGTTACCAGCTCCAGTTTCGGGAATTGCTTCTCGTACTTGGCGGCAACTTCCGGATCACGCGGGCGGTAGAAGTTCTTGGCTGCGATTTCCTGACCAGCCTTGCTGTACAGGTGCTTCAGGTATTCGGTAGCGATTTCGGTGTTGCCTTTCTTCTCGGCGTTCTTGTCGACGACCGCAACAGGCGGCTCGGCCAGGATCGACAGGGAAGGTACGACGATATCGAACTTGTCGTTGCCGCCATCTTCTTTCAGAGCCAGGAACGCTTCGTTTTCCCAGGCCAGCAACACGTCACCCTGACCGTTGTTGACGAAGGTAATGGTCGAACCGCGAGCACCGGTGTCCAGAATCGGCACATGCTTGAACAGGGTCTGTACGTACTCCTTGGCCTTGGCTTCGCTGCCACCGGACTTCAGGCCATAGGCCCATGCCGCCAGGAAGTTCCAGCGCGCACCGCCGCTGGTTTTAGGGTTCGGAGTGATAACCGAGACATCCTTCTTGATCAGGTCGCCCCAATCCTTGATGCCTTTAGGGTTGCCCTTGCGCACCAGGAACACGATGGTCGAGGTGTAAGGCGTGCTGGCATCTGGCAGGCGAGTCTGCCAGTTCTCTGGCAGAGTCTTGCCCAGCTTGGCGATTTCGTCGATGTCACCGGCCAGAGCCAGGGTCACGACGTCAGCGCGCAGACCGTCGATGACCGCACGGCCTTGCTTGCCCGAACCACCGTGGGACTGCTTGACGGTGACGGTGTCTTCCGGGTGAGCCTTTTTCCAGTAGCTGGCGAACTCTGCGTTGTATTCCTGATACAGCTCGCGTGTCGGATCATAGGACACGTTGAGCAATTCATAATCCTTTGCAACAGCGGAACCTGCAAAAACAGCGCTGGCCAGAGCAGCCAAAGCGAAACGGCGAATTGACATAAGGTGGAGCTCCTGGAAATTCTAAGTGTTGGCTTTTTTGAGTTCTTCTTGGCGCTTCAAAACCGCATTCGGAAGGGAGCGCTGCTGTTCACGGGTGTATCAGGAGTCAAAGTGAAGCCCTCCGGTTAACCAGTCGGGTATGCAATCAGCTCGGCTTGGCGCCAGAGTTCTGCAAACGAAACTTTTCCTTACGCTCGATCTGAACCACTTGGGCGTTATGCACAGTGATTTCGACGGCGCCAAAACGCAGGTCACGCAGCGCACTCTGAATTTCACGCAGAATTGCTGCTTCGTCCTGACCGTCAACACTACGTAGAGATGCGCTCATAATCGTATTCCTTGAAATTTGAGAGGCCTGCCTGTCGCGACTGGGGGCGATGGCTTGTGGCGGTGAGGCAATATTAGATACGCAGAGTTATTCTTAAAAAGACTATTTAAGAATGCAGATATAACCAAAAGTCATTTGGCGTTGCAGCATGCAGCCGGAGCGCGTTGCACGCCCCGGCGGGCCTGGATTGCACAGGAAAAAATTATTCAGATAACGGGCTGACGAAAGTCCGGCGCTCGCAACCAGTCGATCTTTTCAGCAGGCATCGGACGGGCGAACCAATAGCCTTGCCCCAACTGACAGCCATTTTCCAACAGGAAACCCGCCTGCTCGGCCTGCTCGATCCCTTCGGCCAGCACCCGCATGCCCATGCTTTTGGCCAGGGCAATGATGATGCGCACAATCGCGATATCGTCATCATCGCTCGGCAGGCCGGCGACAAAACCCTGATCGATCTTCAGCTTTTGCACCGGCATGCGCTTGAGCCGCAACAACGATGAATAACCGGTGCCGAAATCATCGATGGCCAGGCTCAGGCCCAGATTGCGCAACCGATGCAGTTGTTCGATGGCCTGCTCGGGGTCGTCCATCACCGCGCTTTCAGTGACTTCCAGCTCCAGAAAGCCAGGGTCCAGCCCGGTATCGCGCAGCACCTGAGCCACTTGCAGGTCCAGATCACCATGGCTGAACAGTCGGCTGGAGATATTCACCGCAACAAATGACAGATTGACGCCCTCTTCCAGCCAGGTGCTCATCTGCCGGCAGGCCGTGCTCAATACCCAGGCATCGATATCGGCAATCAGCCCGCTCTGCTCGGCAATCGGAATGAATTCTCCCGGCGAAACCATGCCGCGCCTTGGATGCTCCCAGCGCACCAGAGCCTCAACTCCCTTGATACGGCTGTTCTGCAGATCATGAATGGGCTGGTAGAACACTCGTAATTCCTGCTGCTCGATGGCCCGGTGCAACTCACTGGCCAGTTCGACACGCTGCTGGGCATGCGCGGTGAGCTCTTCGGTGTAAAGCGCATAGCCTTCGCGCCCGTCGTTCTTGGCCTTGAACAAGGCAGAGTCTGCATTGCGCAGCAATTGCACAACCGTCAGCGCGTCGCCGGGGAACAGGCTGATACCGATACTGGCGGTCATGAACAGCTCGTGATCATCGAGCAGAAAAGGCTTCTTGAAACTGTCGATGATCTGCTGGGCCAGGGCGGCGGCCTGCACGCTCTGCTGGCAATTCTTCACCAGCAGCGCAAACTCGTCGCCGCCCAGTCGCGCCAGGGTCAGTTCGCTGTCGAACAGGCTCTTCAGGCGCTCGGCCACTGCCTTGAGCACCTGATCGCCAACGCTGTGGCCCAGGCTGTCATTGATGTTCTTGAAGTGGTCGAGGTCGATGAGCAGCAAGGCACACCCGCGTTTGCTGGAGCGGGCATGGGCCAGCGCCTGAGTGGCGCGATCCGTGAACAGCAGGCGATTGGGCAGGTCTGTCAGGGCGTCGTAATGAGCCAGTTGGGCCAGTTCCTGCTCGGAACGCTTGATGGCCGTGATGTCCGAAAACACCGCCACGAAATGCCTGATCTGGCCATCAAGGTCCTTGATGCCACGAATGCTCTGCCACTGCGGGTAAATGTCGCCGCTTTTGCGACGGTTCCAGATTTCGCCACTCCATTGCCCGGCACTGAGGATGGAGCGGTACATCTGCCGATAGAACTCGGGGCCGTGGCGACCGGACTTGAACTTGCTCGGGTTGAAGCCCAGCACTTCTTCAGCCTGATAACCGGTGATTTCCATGAAGGCGCGGTTCACATGAACGATCAGCCCCTTTTCATCGGTTACCAATACCCCTTCGCGGGTGCTGTCGAAGACCGCCGAAGCCAGCCGCAGGCGCTCCTGATCTTCCTCCTGCTGGCGACGCAACTGCGCATCGATGCCCATGAACCTGAGCAATCGGCCACGAGCGATAAACACCATGACCGCGCTGAGCACTACCCAGAGATAGACTCCAACCTGCTGCCAGAAGGCCAATCGAGCCGGTTCTTCGATCCAATGTGGCAGCAGCTCGTCGCACGCCACAAACCACAAAACAGAGGACAACCCGTACAAAAGCGCGGTCCGTAGGGCCTCATAAGAAGAATTGTTCATAAGAATGCATAAAGCCTTACAAAATGACCGGATTATAAAGCAAGAAACATCCTGCGACTCTTATCTAAAAGAGCGACTGGTTTTCTGTGAAAGCTAAGTGATAATGCGCTTGTTACTTTGTTTTTCACACGCGTCTCTACCGAGGGCCAAACAGCCTATGTGGTACAACGGTTTGCTCGACCTTTCCGTCTGGCAGTTAATAGCAGTCACGCTGGTAATGACCCACGTGACCATCGTCGGCGTTACGGTTTACCTGCATCGCTACTCCGCTCACCGCTCCCTGGAACTCAACGCCGGGCTCAAACACTTCTTCCGTTTCTGGCTGTGGCTGACCACGGCGCAGAACACCCGCGAGTGGACAGCCATCCACCGCAAGCACCACGCAAAATGCGAAACCGTCGATGACCCGCACAGCCCCGTCGTCAAAGGTCTTTCCACCGTCCTGCGCAAGGGGGCGGAGCTTTACCGTGCCGAAGCACAGAATCAGGATACCCTGCGCATCTACGGCAAGAACTGCCCCGAGGACTGGATCGAGCGCAATCTGTATTCACGCTACAAGATGCTGGGCATCGCCCTGATGGCCGTCATCGACCTGGCGCTGTTCGGTGTGCTCGGCATCACCGTATGGGCCGTGCAGATGATGTGGATTCCGTTCTGGGCTGCCGGTGTGGTCAACGGGCTGGGTCATGCCGTGGGCTATCGCAATTTCGAGTGTCGCGATGCCGCGACCAATCTGGTGCCGTGGGGCATCGTGATCGGCGGCGAAGAACTGCACAACAACCACCACACCTACCCCAACTCGGCCAAGCTGTCGGTCAAGCCGTGGGAGTTCGACATGGGCTGGGCCTGGATCAAGCTGTTCAGCGCACTGCGTCTGGCCAAGGTCCAGCGGGTCGCGCCGATTGCCCACCGGGTCGAAGGCAAGGGCCACATGGACATGGACACCGCCATGGCCATCCTCAACAACCGCTTCCAGATCATGGCCCAGTACCGCAAGCTGGTCATCGGCCCGCTGGTTGCACAGGAGCTGGCCAAGGCCGATGCCTCGGTGCGTCATCAGTTCCACCGCGCCAAACGTCTGCTTTCCCGGGAAACCAGCCTGCTGGAAGACAAGCATCACGTACGCATCCAGGCCATGCTCGAACACAGCCAGGCCCTGAAAGTGATCTACGAGAAACGCCTTGCCCTGCAACAGATCTGGCTCAAGACCAGCAGCAATGGCCATGACATGCTCAGCGCCATCAAGGACTGGGTACAGGAAGCCGAGGCCAGCGGTATTCAGTCCCTGCGCGACTTTGCAGATCAGCTGAAAACCTACTCCCTGCGCCCCTCTCAAGCCTGACACCGTTGATCGGCGCGCCCACCTGGGCGCGCCGATACCGGAACTTCCCTCCTGAAAATCAATCTCAAAGGCTTCCCCATAATCCGTTTGGGTGGATGCTGCGGCCTTGGCCGCACGTCATTTGAGATGCCGCACGATGGAAAAGCAGACAGCAATCGCCCTACCTACAGCCACGCAAATCGCCGAGATGCCTGCGGCAGCAGAAACCCTGCTGGCCCTGATGCATGCCCAGGCAGAAGTCGCTCGCCTGAGCGAGCGCGAACAACTCTTCAGTTCATTGCTGGTAAGCGTCAATGCCGTACTGTGGGCATTCGACTGGGAAACCCAGCGCATGATCTATGTCAGCCCTGCCTACGAGAAGATATTCGGGCGCTCCGCAGGCCTGCTGCTGGCTGACTTCGCCGAATGGCGCGACAGCATCTATCCCGATGACCTGAACTACGCCGAACGCAGCCTGAGCGACGTCATCGAAAAAGGCTCCATCGAAGATCGCGAATACCGGATCATCCGGGCCGATGGGGAAATCCGCTGGCTGAGCGACAAATGCTTCGTCAGCCACCGCACCGATCCGAGCCAGCGCCTGATAGTGGTCGGCATCGCCGAAGACATCACCGAGAAAAAACACCTCGAAGACGAACTGCAGCGCCTGGCCACCACCGACGTGCTGACCCAGAGCAGCAACCGTCGCCACTTCTTCGAGTGCGCCCAGCGCGAGTTCGAGCTGGCACGGCTCAACGACACACCATTGGCCTTTCTGCTGCTGGACGTCGATGACTTCAAACTGGTCAACGATACTTACGGCCACCAGGAAGGTGATGTGGTGCTGCAGCGCATCGCCGAAAGCGGCCGCTCGGCGCTACGTCGTGGTGATCTGTTCGGGCGTATTGGCGGGGAAGAGTTTGCAGCGGTATTTCCGGGCTGCGCCCCTGAGATGGCCATGCAGATCGCCGAGCGCCTGCAACGTGAAATCCAGCGCCAGAGCTTCCAGTGCAACAGCACGACGTTCGGTATCACCGCCAGCCAGGGCCTGACCAATCTGGGCCCGGAAGACACCAGCCTGGAAGCGCTGTATGCACGAGCGGATGCGGCGATGTATCAGGCAAAGCGTCAGGGCAAGAATCAGATTGTTCTGGTGTGAGGCCTTCGCGAATGAATTCATTCGCGAAAAACCTCATCCCTTCGGCAACTCCTGAATCCCGACGCCCGGGTCTTCCGTACTGGCAACTCCCGGATCCACAGGCTCTGACGTAATATCCAGCAGATCCGTATCAGCCTCTTGCTCAGGTTCAGCCTCTGTCACTTCAGCCACCACCGGCGCCAGCAGGCTTGGGTCGGTCACGCCCGTGAGCTTCTTGCGCAGACGCTGCAAGTCCCCAACGCTCAGTTTCAGCAGCTTGGCAGACTTGGTCTTGACCAGCGTCGTCACGCTTTCATGCTCACCCAGACGAGCCATCTGCCCGGCGAGGTTCATGGCCAGCACTTCGCGGGTATAAATGCCGGTGTTATACTGATACACCGCAGCAATCAGCTCACGCAGCTCGAGCGGCAGACGCCAGCGGGTGCGCAAGGCTGAGCCGTAGGCAGCTGAATATTGCTCCAGAGATTGCCTGATCACTTCCTCGTCCAGATGACCGCCCGCCAGCAACCACTCCTGCAGACAGCCCAGCACCGCCAGATCCCCCAACGACTGCAGCAAACCCGCGCAGAAACAGCGTTCGACATCGAGTTCCAGCATGCCACCCAGAATCCGTGCGTAATCAGCTGTGCGTTGCGACATTGTCCAGAACTTGCTGGCTTCGACCAGCAGTGCATCGTTTGTCAGCACCGCCATGCGCTTCTTGGCAAGGGCGGCCACGATACTTGCGCTCTGTACCGCGCCCAGCACACCAATGGCCAACCCAAGGGTCTGAACAGGCTTGCCCAGATGCTGCGCCGCACTATTGGCGGCCGCAATCAGTACTGCCGTAATGTGCGGGTCGTTGCGCAACTCCTGCTCAAGCAAGGCCGCGTCGATGCTACCGCCACTCTGGCTGAGCTTGAGCGCGGTGGCGACATCCACAAACAGTGGCGCGCCATCGGCCACATCACGTCGTTTTTCGAGAAACTTGGTCAGGGTCAACCCTGGCGTCAGTGCAGGCATTTCACCCGGTACTGGCGCACGGCGTTCCAGCAACAGACCTTCAAGGCGCTGACGCAGCCCTTCGGTATTCAGGGGTTTGGTCAGATAAGCCGTAGGCGCAAGCGGCAGGACTTCGCGCACGCTGGCGCTGTCGCTACGGTTGCTGAGCAGAATAAAGGGAATGGGAGGCTGGCGACGCAAGGCGCGGATGCCACGCAGCAGACTCAAACCATCAATAACCGGCAACTCTCTGGCCGCTACCACCAGGTCCGGCAAATGTTTCTTGATCCATTCGACGGCCTGCTTGCCGTCGCTGCACATCTCCAATTCGACGTCAGCCCGCACGCTCAACACCAGATCGCTGAGGGTTTCACGAACCCACGGATCCGATTCAGCAATCAATACGCGAGGCATCGCAGTCAAATCTACAGCAGTCATCAGAACTCTCCGACATCGATTCGCCCACCTTAGCCAAAGCCTTCGTCCGGATATATAGCTGTAAGCGATAAATCCTGTTCTCAAGACGAAAAAACCCTGCCGAGGCAGGGTTTTTTCTGTCTGTCTGGTCACAAATCACTCAATCTGTAACCGCACTTTTTCAGGCCAGCTCTGCGAAGCACTCTTCCAGAATAGCCAGACCTTTGTTCAGCAGCTCATCCTCGGCCGTCAGAGGCACCAGGACGCGCAGGACGTTGCCATAAGTACCGCACGACAACAGGATCAGCCCCTTGTCACGTGCCTTGGCCACAACCTGAGCGACAGCGGCAGCGTTTGGCTTGTGGCTGTCACCGTCTTCAAAAAGCTCGACAGCGATCATTGCGCCCAGGGCACGAACTTCGCCGATGACCGGGTATTTCGCCTGGATGGCTTTCAGGCCGGAAACCAGGTGCTCGCCCACGGTGTTGCAGCGCGCCAGCAGGTTTTCTTCTTCAAACACTTCCAGAACAGCCAGGGCCGCGGCACAGGCAACCGGGCTGCCGGCATAAGTACCGCCCAGACCGCCTGGAGCGATGGCATCCATGTACTCGGCCTTGCCGCAGACGCCCGCCAGCGGGAAACCGCCTGCGATGGACTTGGCAAAGGTGGTCAGATCGGCAGCAACGCCCATCTGCTCCATGGCGAAGAAGGTGCCGGTACGGCCAGCGCCGGTCTGCACTTCGTCAGCGATCAGCAGAATGCCGTGCTTGTCACACAGCTCACGCAGACGCAGCATGAACGCCTTTGGCGCCACATAGAAACCACCTTCGCCCTGCACAGGCTCGATGATGATGGCGGCAATATCCTTGGGCTCTGCATCGTTCTTGAAAATGCGCTCGATGCTGGCAATGGAGTCATCAACGCTCACGCCATGCAGCTCGCACGGGTAAAGGGCGCGGAACACACCGCCCGGCATCAGGCCCATGCCGGCCGAGTAAGGCACGACTTTACCGGTCAGACCCAGGGTCATCATGGTACGGCCGTGATAGGCACCGGTGAAGGCAATCACGCCTGCCCGGCCAGTCGCTGCACGAGCGATCTTGACGGCGTTTTCCACGGCTTCGGAGCCTGTGGTCACCAGCAGGGTTTTCTTGGCGAAATCACCAGGAACCCGTGCGTTGATTTTTTCGCACAGTTCTACATACGGCTCGTAAGCCAGTACCTGGAAGCAGGTGTGAGACAGCTTGGTCAACTGCTCTTGCACGGCGGCGATGATTTTCGGGTGCAGGTGACCGGTGTTCAGTACCGCGATACCGCCCGCGAAGTCGATGAACTCACGACCTTCGACGTCGGTAACGGTGGCGTTCTTTGCCGAGGCGGCAAAGATCGGGTGGATCTGACCAACGCCACGTGGGACAGCGTTCTGGCGGCGTTGCATCAAGGATTCGTTTGTATTGCTCATGTATTCCTCATTCGCCGCTCATCGGTCGGCGTAGTTCAAGGATTAAGCAGCCGGGGTGGGTTGCAGCAGCATACGATGATCGACTGCTGCAACGCCCGGCTACCGGTCAAGCCCGCTGCGTCAAACGCTCAGGCACAGGTATTTGATTTCCAGGTAGTCTTCGATGCCGTACTTGGAGCCTTCGCGGCCCAGGCCCGAAGACTTGATGCCACCGAACGGAGCCAGCTCGTTGGAGATCAGGCCGGTGTTGATACCCACCATGCCGTACTCCAGCGCTTCGGCTACACGGAACACGCGGCTCATGTTCTGGGCATAGAAGTAAGAAGCCAGGCCGAACTCGGTATCGTTGGCCATTGCAATCACTTCGGCCTCGTCCTTGAAGCGGAACAGCGGCGCCAGAGGACCGAAGGTTTCTTCCTTCGCCACCGCGGCATCCTTGGGCACATTGACCAGAATGGTCGGCTCAAAGAAGGTCCCTTCCAGGCTATTGCCGCCGAACAGAACTTTCGCGCCTTTGCCGACAGCATCGGCAATATGTTCTTTAACCTTGGCAACGGCCTTCTCGTCGATCAGCGGGCCGGTGGTAATGCCCTCTTCCAGACCATTACCGATCTTGAGCTTGGCAACCGCAGCCTGAAGTTTCTCGGCGAACGCATCGTAAACGGCGTCCTGCACATAGATACGGTTGGCGCAGACGCAGGTCTGGCCGTTGTTGCGGTACTTGGAGATGATCGCGCCATCGACTGCCTTGTCCAGGTCGGCATCGTCGAACACGATGAAAGGCGCGTTACCGCCCAGCTCCAGCGACACCTTCTTGATGTCCTGCGCGCATTCAGCCATCAACTGGCGACCGATTTCGGTCGAGCCGGTAAAGGACAGCTTGCGCACGATCGGGTTGCCGGTCAGTTCGCTGCCGATGTCGCCAGCGCTGCCCGTCACCACGCTGAACACGCCAGCCGGGATGCCAGCACGTTCGGCCAGCTCAGCAAGGGCCAAAGCAGAATAAGGGGTTTGCGAAGCGGGCTTGAGCACCATGGTGCAACCGGCAGCCAGTGCAGGACCGGCCTTGCGGGTGATCATCGCTGCCGGGAAGTTCCACGGAGTGATGGCCGCAGTTACGCCAATCGGCTGCTTGAGCACGATCAGGCGCTTGTCCGGCTGATGGCCCGGAATCACGTCGCCATAGACACGCTTGGCTTCTTCGGCAAACCACTCGATAAAGGAAGCTGCATAAGCAATCTCGCCCTTGGCCTCGGCCAGTGGCTTACCTTGCTCCAGCGTCATCAGACGGCCCAGGTCATCCTGGTTCTCGATCATCAGCTCGAACCAGCGGCGCAGCTTGTTGCCACGCTCCTTGGCGGTCAGAGCACGCCAGGCCGGCAGCGCCTTGTCGGCAGCTTCGATAGCACGACGGGTTTCAGCAGCACCCATCTTTGGCACTGTACCGAGGATCTCATTGGTTGCAGGGTTGTTGACCTTGATCGTCTGACCACCGTCCGCATCCAGCCACTGGCCGTTGATATAGGCTTGCTGGCGGAACAGTTTGGAATCTTTGAGCTGCATGTCGGCCTCCTAAACAGCACCGCACAAGGGCGGAGCGAACAAATGAATATCGATGTGCCTCATTTGGAAGCCATCGCCAGGAAAACATTCCATCGGTCCCAGCGACGCACATCGCGAAAAAACGGGAAGACCGAACAAGAGCGTTTGAAATCTCAAACGAATCCTAGGGACTGCCGGGATAAAGGACAATAGCCTGTTCAAAAAAAAGAACAGGCTGACAACGGAAAGAGGAACGTCCCTGGCTATTGGAAGCTCTTGAGCACCGTCAGCAGGCTTGCAAGGTTGTCAGGCGCCCCGGACTGGCCAACAGCCTCGGTCGCCTTGGCAGCGCCAGTGGTGTCGACGTTATAGATCTGCATGATCCCCTGATTGGCAGCAGCCTGAGACAGGGTGTTCTGTTGCTGCTGCGCGGACACGGCGTTCTGAAACAGAATCGCCGTTGCCTGGGACATGGATTGATACAGAGTGCTCATGGCCATGGGCGGAGACTCGCCCAGCACCTTGACGTTGGCTTGGGTGACAGCATCGGTAATCTGCGAATTGACGATTGAGTCGGGCATGGACATCTCCTGGGAAACCGCTGCCACATCAGGGCCTTCACCACGTGGCGCATTACACCCCGGGTCGCCAAAAGAGCATAGATGTGAAACCACAGAAGCAAAAGTCGCGATTTCCCGCCAGAAGCTAAAGCCAGCATGGACGCCCGCCCGTCAGATGAGTATCATGGCGCCCGCGTTGCACTCGTAGCTCAGCTGGATAGAGTACTGCCCTCCGAAGGCAGGGGTCGTGGGTTCGAATCCCGCCGAGTGCGCCATCTTCCTTTCCCTTGGTCCCAAGGGTTGTCGCTTCAGCCGAAAACTCTCTTGCACCTCAATCACCGCCCAGGCTGACGGACTGTTTTCCTGCTCGTGATTTGCAAGCGCATACCCCACCTTGAAACCGGTGGGGTATGAAGTCACTTGATGTGAACTCTAGACTTGCTGGGCCGCGCTCACTTCAGTGAAGCCTTGAGCATGCCGGACAGCGGTACGGCGCCTGTGAAAAATATAGAGCGCCGTGAGTATCCAGAACGAAATCATGGTTTCCAGAAAGCTGAAAATCTGATTATTCGCCGGGATATACAGGAACATGATGGCAAATAACGGCAGCAGCATCTTCGCAAAGAAGTCATCATCATTGACCACGGCAAGGTAAACGTTTGCGAAATACCAGCCCAGGATCAACATGACAATCGACACACCAAAGAAGCCGACATCATTTGCCATGTAGCTGTAGAACGAATGCCAGTAAACATTCTCGTCCCACCGTGCGGTAATTTTGCGCTGGAACGTTCTGTCTCTTACATCAATGCCAAGGTGCTCGGCAAAAACCCGCTGCAGGAATACCGAATGCCCGATGCCATATGAGCTATCGAATTTCTCTCCAAGCGCAATGGATACGCCCTGGTAGCCCTGAACCAGATAGACGGTCAGCTTCTCATAAAAGTCGGTAAGGTTGGACTTCTCAGGTACGACTGCGACTGCAACCTGGGCAGGCACATCTGCCACTTTGGCAATCTCTGGCAAGGCTGCAGTTTCGATCTTCGCAGGCAACTCCGGAGTCACCGTCTTTGCAGGCGAAGGTGCTGTATTGCTCTTCGCAGCAGCAACCTTGTTATCAACCGTCGCAGGCAAGGCCACAACATTGGTCTTGGCAGGCCGCACAGTAATATCGACGCTTTCCGGTACGGCTGGAGCCGGGTCCTTCACAGACGAATCTGCATCCTTGGCTTTCTCAGCCGGAGCAAGATCGCTTTTGAACACACTTCCTGTTTCATTCAAGTAGCTGAACGAAATTGGCTTTTCGTCTTCAAAGAAAACCTTGTAAGGCGATACTCCGGATTTGACACTATAAAACTGCCAGAACGAGAACAGGAATATAAAGACCAGAAAGAACAGAAAGGTCTTGCGCCGTCCGAGCTCGACAAAAAATCCGGCAGACTTGTTCGAAATCACAACACCAAACAGGCAAACCGACACCACGAAAAGGTAATAGAAATTGATTGCGCTCAGACTGGAGATAATGCCTGTACACAACGGAAGCATGACCACCAGAAAACCCACAAGTTTGCGCGTGGTACTCAGCCGGTCCCAGAAGAACACCAGGCCCGGTAACAGGACGTACTTGAACACTCCGAAAAACAGGAGCATCCCTGTTACATAGGCATTCCCGGAAAACCCTTCTCTTGAGGCAGCCGAAGCATAAAAACTCCTCACCTCAGCAGGTGCCAATAACCCCTTCAGTAACTCCGAGAAAAAACCGGTGGGGAAATATGATCTGGACAGCGTCGTATTGCGATGAAGGATGACCATCGCAATGAAAGCGAAGACGATAATAATCCAGTAATATCTCAAGAACAGATTATCACCGTTCGGTTCAACAGCCCTGGACGGCTGTTTCAGCGAGAAACGGCAGGACAGAAGATACCCGGCGATAAAGAACGCGTGATACAGAGATACGACAAAGAGGAACTCTTTTTTATTTTCGACGGGCCAGATTACCGGGCCGAAAAAGAACAGCCACAGCGTGAAGAGCAGGTAGCTTTCAACAAGTAAAAGCGGTATGTAGAATTTAGCAGTTTTCATCCAGCCCACCGAAGAAGATTAAACCTTTTCCAATATCCAGAAACGTCAAGCTCACCCGCTGCTTACTCATACCTGGCTGTGCCCTGCATGAAAATCAGCCGCTCTTTTACTGACCAGCTCATAATGGGACTTGTGGCGTGCCACATCGGGGGTCGACTCGGAATAACGCTTTATGGTTGGCACAAGTCGTGTAACCAATCGAAGCAGATAAACATAGTAGTTCAGATTGAGCAGCTTTTTCAAAAGCCCATTATCGAGGTTGTAGCAATACAGGCGATTCTTCAAGAGAATACGTCCGAGCCAGCCTTTCTCCAGAGAAAGCATGTGATTGAAAATATTCAGCTTGTCCTTGTCAAAGTCTGAACCCCTGACAAGATACGTCGATCCTGATGTGCGACGGTAGTACACATACACTTTACTGGATTGGTGAAAACTGACATTCCCATAAAGCTCGGCAGTCTTTACCAACATGGGGAAGTCTTCGGTAACACTGTAGCTGTTGATGAACTGGCAAAGCTCATCATTCAGCAGAAGTTTTTTATTGCAGAAGAGATTGGGCGTATTGATGCTGCTGATGTTTTTCAGACGCGCCATGAACGGTTTGTCTTTATAGATCGTATCAGAAGCCAGAATATGGAACAGGGTCGAAGGTGAATTGATAATCTCACCATCGATCAACAGCAGCGGCAGACCTGAATAATAGTCATGGGTGCTTAACTGCTCGGCCTCTTCGAAAAGATTCACACACGAGTAAACGTCATCGCCGGCGGTGATCTTGAACAGCTCACCTTCAACATGGGGCCAGATGCGAGTGTAGTTAAAGCAGGTACCATTGTTTTTTGAATGATCCAGAACTTTAACATCATGAAACAGATGACCATGAACAGACAGCCAGCGATTGACCAGCTCAATGGTCTTGTCCCGGGAACAGTCATCCGCGATAACCAGACAAAAATCGTAGTCGGCACCGAAGCTTTCTATCTGAAATCTTATGCTTTCGAGGTGCTCGACAATATAAAGCTCGTGATTATAGGTCAAAACACCAAACGTAAACTTCTTCTTAACCACGAGAAACACCTTCACTCAATTTTTTTGCCAACACTCTGTACAAGAAGATGAAAGCCTTGAAACCAACCATCTTGAAGCCGAGTACAAAAAAATCGACTTTCCATTTCAGACTGTACTTTCCATCAGACAAAGACTCACTTGCCACACCCCTTTTATTGATGTCTATTGGCAAGTCGTACTTTTTCAGTACAGGTGTAATAACGCTAGGCACCCACTTCCCTCGACGGATCGCACCGCCAAGCGTGTAGTTATAGACAAACGTATCTTCCTTGCCGATCTGGGCGCAGTAAAAGGTGTCGCCGCCACCGTAAGTCCGGGCACTACCGAAAAACTCCCACGCCCAAGGCGAGTCAACCTCACCGGTAAACTCGACAAGCTTGCGGGTTCTCCAGAGAGCAGGCGCAGAATTCAAGCGGTAGTCATCTCGCGCTCCTACCACTTCAAAACCGTCAAATTCGCCTTCAACCCTGTTGATGCCAGGGATATTGCTGAAATAAAAAACAGCGATTTCGGAGCGTTCTTTCATCGCCCGGATGCAGTCAGCTATTTTCAACTGATTGACGGGAGACTCCAGGATGAAATCATCAAACAGAGTGATAACAAATTCAGTTTCCACCAGGGACAGAGCTTTGCGTAACCGCCAGCCCCAAGGTCGCCTGGCTTCATCAGCCGACAGTTTCAATGTACGAACCTGAAACCCGTCAAACTCGAAACTTTTACGCTCCGTGTTCAATATGACCCGACAGTCACAGTCAGGCCACATCTCCTTGAGTGAGTAGAAAAAAGGGAGCCACACATCTTCATAACTGTCGCAGGAGTTAACAATGATTGTGCAATCCTTCCCACTCACCCTGCCAACGTTATCACTCATGACCCACTCCAACGTAAACCGCTGGGGATAGCCTGAAATAGCCATGCATTTCTGACTACTGCCCCCTGATTCTCAAAGCAGTAAACCCATCCATCTGGATAGACTTCCACTCAATTCTGTTTTTCAGCTATCAGGCACATCTTGCAGCGGCCACTTCCCACCTTGCAGATGCACCTGCGCCCTGCTTCAAAGCAGGGCGCATGAATGTTTCTAGCATCAACGATATGCGTAGCGAGGTCTTGCCGGGCAGAAAGCCTACGATCCCCCAAGACTCGCTCATTTAAAAACTAACGAACAGCGCCGCACACGGACTCATAAGAGCCATACCTTACCACTGTTCCACCTTCGACCTCGATAACAGTATCACAGGTCTCCAGCGTATTAAGGCGGTGCGCAATGACGATCAACGTCGTGCCATCCCCCAGATCATCGACGGCGCGCATGACCTCCTGCTCGGTTTTACTGTCCAGCGCACTGGTCGCTTCATCCAGAATGATAACGCTGGCTTCTTTATAGAAAGCACGCGCTATCGCAATGCGCTGGCGCTGTCCGCCGGAGAGAAAGACACCTCGCTCTCCCACAGGAGTCTCATAACCAGCAGACCACGATTCGATGACATCGGAAATTTGCGCCTTGGCGGCGGCTCGCTTCACACGATCGAAATCGATATTTTCGTAAGGCACCCCGAAGGCGATGTTTTCAGCCACTGAAGCATCGGACAGAAATATCTGCTGTGGTACGTGGGCAATGTTCCCCTGCCAGTTTCGACTGTTGTCCGTATTCACCTCGACACCGTCGACCGCAAAGACACCGTCCGTTGGAGTCAGCAACCCCATCAGAATATCGATCAGGGTACTTTTCCCGCTGCCCGTAGCCCCCATCAGGCCTACACGCGAACCTTTGGGAATATTCAGGCTGATGTTCTTCAACACCCACGGCGCATCGTTGCCGTAGCGGTACGAGACATTGTCCAGCGACAGACGATCGTTGAAGTCCAGAGGAATGCGCGTCGTTTCGATTTCGACGTCATTACGCTCTTCTGGCAGAAGGTCCAATACATCTCGCAAGGAATCCTGCGCACCGCTGATACATGCCCACGCGGCATAGGATTGCTGCAGGACCGGAAGCAGGCGTTGCGCCGCCAGCGCCAGCGCGCCCAGCATGGGGATGGATGCAAGCAGTCCACCGGGCAACTGCGCAAGCCAATAGGCAAAAATCGCAATCATCAGCATGCCGAACGATTCGATAGCGAATCGTGGCGAGTTCGCGATGATCTGGATATTGGCCTTGGCCCGACGCAACTTGTAATCGGCGCTATCGAAGTCCTTGCGATAGGTGCGCTGAGACGAGTCGATGATCACGTCCCGAATACCTTCAAGACTTTCACTCATCAACTTCAGCAGCCGATCGGAAGTGACGCTCACCACCAGACTGTCTTTTCTCAACTGCTTCCTGGTCACCAGTACAACCGCCAGGTAGACCCCGCCAAAACTTGCAAAGGCGAGAAAGGCGACAACCGGCTGAATGGCCAGGACGATCACGAGGATTGCCAACATCATGAAAGCCGAGCTGACAATGGTCAGAGAGGGGAAAAGAAACTCCCGCACCACGGTATCGACCTTGTTGAAAATGGCAGTGATCACTTCACTGCTGTTCCTGGAAATGTGCTTGCTGTAAGGCTGATGAATAACCGTCTTGTAGATATCGCCTGCCAGATCGCCACCGACGGCCGAACTCAGTCTGTTCTGTGCCCACATCAGCACAAAACGACTGACACCGGAGAATATGGCCGCGGCAGCAAAAATGACGGTCAACGGCAATAAAAGCCCGTTGGCAGAGTCGATTCCCATGGCCGCAAAGAGATCACCCACCAGAGGCTGGCTCAGTAGCTTCTCGGGATTGATCAGGACAGCCAGAAAGGGAACGATGGCTCCGATGCTGACTATTTCCGCAAGCGATGCAACCACCATGAGCCCGAGGATCACAAAGAACTGCAGCTTTCTTTTGAGTGTAAAACACTTCCAAAGACGGCCTAGCAACTGAATCATTGAGTCACTCTTCGCAAGAAAAATTATTAACGGCTGCGATGACCAGTTCGACTTCAGCCGATGTCATTTCAGGACTCATTGGCAAACTCAGGACTTGCTGATGGATCTTCTCGGTCACTGGATAGCTGTGGCCATTGAGCTCTTTGTAAGCCTGCTGCTGATGGACAGGAATCGGGTAGTGAATGATGGTTTGAATACCTTGTGCGGCCAGATGCTGCTGCAACACATCACGCTGCCGGCATTGAACGACGAACAAATGCCACACATGGCTATGCAGCGACAGCGGGCAAGTGCCGGTGGCAAGTGGCAGTTCTACTGAAGAGTTGTTGATACCCTCCATGTACATCCTGGCAATTTCCCTGCGGCGTGCAGTCTGGTCATCCAGATACTTGAGCTTGACGCTGAGCATCGCTGCCTGAATCTCATCCAGACGGCTGTTCACGCCCTGGTAGAGATTCTTGTACTTCTCATGGGAGCCATAGTTGCGCAGTGCGCGCAGGACTTTCGCCAACTCGTCGTCGTCAGTGGTAACAGCGCCCGCATCGCCCAGAGCCCCCAGGTTTTTTCCTGGATAGAAGCTGAAGCCCGAGGCATCGCCCCAGCTCCCTGCCCTGCGGCCATTGAAGCTCGCGCCATGGGCCTGGGCCGAGTCTTCCAGAACCAGAAGTCCCTTTTCCTCAGCCAGGGCCATCAATGCCGGCATGTCGGACAATTGCCCGTACAGGTGAACTGGCATGAGCACGCGGGTTCTGGAAGTCACCGCAGCCCGGGCATTGACAGGGCACAGGTTGTAAGTGCTCGCATCGGGCTCGACCAGAACCGGCACCAGGCGATTTTCGGTGATAGCCAGAACACTGGCGATGTAGGTGTTGGCTGGCACGATGACTTCGTCGCCATCCTTGAGTTTCCCCAGCTCTTTCCAGGCACGCAACGTCAGGTTCAACGCATCGAGGCCGTTGGCAACGCCAATGCAATGCCGGCTACCGCTGTAGGCTGCAAAGCTTTCTTCAAAAGCCGACAGTTCATTACCGCCGATGTACCAGCCCGAATCAATGACACGGGTACACGACTCGATCAATTCGTCACGCATCGTCGAATTGATTTTCTTCAAATCCAGAAAGCTGATCATTTGTCCAGATACCTGATAATTCTTGCCGGGTTGCCTACTACAACAGCGCTGTCGGGCACATCTTTAGTGACCACAGAACCTGCCCCTACCATTGCATTACTACCGATGGTGATACCCGGCAGCAATGTTGCATTGGCCCCAATACTTGCACCGGCCTTGACCGTTATGCCTTGAAACGCATCGGGATATACTTTCGACCTGGGCATTGGATCGTTGGTAAACGTTGCGTTGGGACCAATAAAAACGTTGTCCTCCACGCGAGTGCCGCTCCACAGGAAAACACCCGACTTGACAGTAACATTGTCGCCCACGATAACATCGCCTTCGATCAGCGTATGGGCACAGATATTACAGTTACGACCGATAACCGCTCCCTCCAGAACAACGGAGTATTGCCAGATACGTGTCGAACTACCAATGCTTGAACTTTTGACATCGGCCAGAGCGTGAATCTCAGACATTATTTATCTCCGTGAGAAAACGATCATAACTTCTGATGTAATCCGACTCGTCATAATGTTCGCTGGCCAACACTAAAAGTATGCAGTCGTCACTGAAGTCATGCATTTCGCGCCAGACCATACTTTCGATCAGCAGTCCTCGGGTAGGACTGTCCATCACGGTTTCTTCACGAACTTTGCCGTTATCCAGCACCATCCGGCACTGTCCAGCAACGCAGATAGCAACTTGTTTCAGGTTACGGTGAGCATGATACCCGCGACTGACACCTTCGCCGGTCCGATAGATGTAATAAACGCGCTTAATATCAAAAGGTATTGCTTTTTCCATACCAATTTCCAGAGCGACCAACCCTCCTCGTTCATCGCCCAGACTGGGAAAGTCAATCCATTTCATCATGCTCACTTCACATGCTCCGCTGTATTTTCTGATTGGCGCTGTATAAGAATTCATCGAGATCGGCAATCGCTACAAAAAACGAATGGCTCAGCAATCACCCAGCATTCTACACCGGGGTGCTGCAATACCTTTTTGCCATCTCTGTATGCGGTACATCCTCGAAAATTGTACACCGAGGCTATGCAGGTCCGCTCATCGACTCAAACCCCTGATAATACGCAGGGCAGGCCACCAGTCATACCTTTATAAGCCCTGATCGATGAAAACATCTGCGTATCCCACGCCATGCCGCAGACGCGCTTTGTATCATGGCTATGAAAAAAACGATGTCAGTGTAGGCACGAGGGAGCACAGCGCAAGACAATGCCCCACCCAAACCACGGATGGACATGCAATGAAAGTGAAAAAACGATCAGCCCGATCCCAGCGCATACGCGAGCAGCGGCGGCTGAACCTGCAACGCTACTGGCTGGACTTCTATCGCGCCCGTTACCGGGCCAAGGTCATGGGGATCGTTTCGATGATGGTGCTGATGGCCGGGGTATCGCTGTACACGAGAAGCATGATGCCGATCTATCTGGTGACCCCCATTGCGGTCACCGGTGTGCTGATGCTGACCTGGTTCTGGCGCAAACGGATCGGGCTGGTTGCCGACGATCCGGCGCAGCCCGAATAAGACGCCTTTCATCTCAAAACCTGAATCGCCCGACACTCGCCTGCAAGCTGCCGCCCAGCCTTGCCAGCTCACTGCTGGACATGGCGGTTTCGCCGCTGGCGACGAAGGTCTGATCCGAGATCACTCGCACGTTCACGACGCGGCGGTTGATTTCATCGGCGACGATACTCTGTTGCTCGGCGGCTGCAGCGATCTGGGTGTTCATCTGTTCGACGGTGGACACCGAGCGGCTGATGCTCATCAGTGAGGTGCCTGCACGACGGGTCAGCTCGACACTGCTTTCGGTCAGCGCACGGCTGCTGTCCAGAATCGAAGCCACTTTCTGGGTACCACTCTGCAGACTGCTGACCAGCCCTTCGATTTCCTCAGTGGAAGCCTGGGTTCGTTGAGCCAGGCTGCGAACTTCGTCAGCAACCACGGCAAAACCGCGACCGGCAGCGCCTGCACGGGCGGCTTCGATGGCGGCGTTGAGGGCAAGCAGGTTGGTCTGCTGGGCAACCGACTTGATCACATCCAGCACCGTGCCGATCTTGTCGCTTTCGCGGCTCAGTTCGCTCATGGCCTGAGTCGAGTGGTTCACCTCTTCAGCCAGCCGGCCAATGTGATCGAGGGCATGGACCACGACTTCATCACTTTTACGGGCTTCATCATTGGCGGCAATGGCGGCGATGGACGCATCTTCGGCATTGCGCGCCACCTCCTGCACCGTCGCGGCCATCTGGTTCATGGCGACCGCAACCTGATCCGTCTCGCTCTTCTGGCTGGTAACGCCTGCGGTGGTTTGCTCGGTAACCGCTGACAACTGCTCGGAAGCGCTGGCCAACTGGACAACACCGTCACGAATGCCGCCGATCAAGTCTCGCAGATTGGCAGTCATGCGCTGCATGCTGGCCTGCAGAAGGCCCAGCTCATCCTTGCGATTGACGGGGATGTCGACGCTCAAGTCTCCGCCTGCCACCCGTTCGGCAACATGCAGGGTTTCCATCAACGGTCCGACAATCATGCGGGTAATCAGCCAGGCCGCCAGCGCGCCTAGTGTCAGGGCAATACTCGCAAACACGATGAGCAGAAACTTGGCTTCTGCGACATCTTCATCGCGCTTGGCCGTCTGGTTGACCAGTAATTGCCGACTGGTTTCAAACAGGCTGGCCACTTCCGTGTCCAGGCCATACTGGATCTGCTTGAGCTTCGCGGCGTCGTGGTCATCGGTGGCCCGGACAAAATCCTGGAAATGATCGCGATAACGCTGGGTCGTCTCCATGGCACGAAAGACCAGAGCCAGGTCCGCTGGTGCATTCAGCAGGCTTCTGATTTTTTCATAATGCGATTCCAGGTTGTCGTTCGCCTTGAGCACCGCAGCGGCTCGATCCGTTTCTGGATGCAGGGCATAGCCCAGCTTGGCAATGCGCATGTCGCGCACCATTTCATTTAGCTGAGAAATGGACGCCAGCTTCTCGCCCCGCTCGCGCAGGATATTGATTTCCACCCAACTGAAAGCAGCGATCAGGGTCGTCAGCAGCAGAACGCTGACAAACCCCAGGATCAATTTCGATCTGACACTGATATTGCCCAGCATACCTGCGAACCAGTTGACCATCTCAGAGCGCTCCGTGCACGTTTAAGTGCTGGTGAGTGTCCTCAGGGTCGTTCGGGTTCCGTCGCCTGCCTTGTGAGTGATCCTTTGGTATCCCGTTTGCGACAATCTGTATGTCCACGGTTACAAACAGACACAAGTTGGCACATTTCTTCCTAGTGGAACACTCGTACCAGAAAATCACTGGTTTTGCGGCATGGAAAACGCCCATCGCGCACCACAGTGCAGTCACCGGATGCCACAGCGTCCATAAACAGTGCAAAGACCCGATCAAAAGTCGTGTCTCTTCAGATAAGGAGATCCACTCGTGCCCCACAAGCGCTCGCTGTCTTTTCTACCCCGCCGCTCGCCCTGCCAACGGGCCCGTCCTTGCAATGACCTTCTGTCGCCCTGAGCGACTGCCTTTTTCCTGGATCATCAGGCTTTGTACTTTTTTATCAGCGATCTATCGGCAGGTTCAGACGAGAACAATTATTTAACTAGATAAAGTGAATGTCGTCCGACAATCCATCAGCTAGTTCCAAATAGCCACCTCTCTTTCAGAGTGGGCGCTCGGACTTTGTCTGCCTGTTTATAAAGTTTCTCAAAATACATCATCTTTCACTAAGGAGAATATTCTGTGAGCCCTTGATTATTAACTGCACCAACTTGACTCGACTCATACAAGATTGGTGCATGCCGTCAGCCGGATTTTAACTGGTGTCTTTTTGATATCGTCTGAAAAAACAGAGGGTATTCTTTCGCCTTCAACTTTATGGCTTCACCCCTTAATAAACAGTGGGCACAGCTCAAACTTTTCGGGGATTCGATAAAAAATTACATGAATGCGACATTCGCTCTATTTCAGCCATTACAGACCACTTCCTGATAGTTTCTGGCATAGCGGTTGCTATCTAGCCCTCAGGAACCCTCACTACCTTCAGGTACGTGATAAGAAAAAGGACGATCAATGCCATCTTCATAATCCGTAAACCGTTGTTATCCGATTGAGCTGACGTGCGGCTCCACGGAATCGTGCGCCTGTTAAATGTGCAGCCCTCCAGTATTTGAACATTCACGAAATGTTTGAACGGACTTTTATTGCCCTTCAACTATTCCGAGGGAGCTTTAATGAATGATGCGGCAACCCTGAAGTCGGTCCCTGATCCATTGCCCGATGAAGTTCCCACGGCATGGCAGAGTATTCCGTTTACAGCCAATACCTCACGACCTGGCAGTCTGAATAAACCGCAGGCTTTCTTGTTGATTGCCGCTTCGGTGCTTATTCACGGTGCGGTCTGGTGGTACATGCAGACCGCAAAAGCCGAACTTCCGGAAGTTGCACCCCAAGTTCCGGAAATGACGATTGAGCTGACCAGCCCGACACCACCGACACCGCAAGCGCCGCCTCCGGAGCCACCTCCGCCTGCGCCGCCACCTCCGCCCCCTGAACCCGAGCCCGAAAAGCCGGTTGAGGACCCGGACGCGGTCAAGCCACCGCCCAAACCGGTGGAAAAGCCGAAAGTCGAAAAACCCAAGCCGGTCAAAAAACCGGAGCCCGTACAAAAGCCAAGGCCACCCGCGCCGCCGACACCGCCTGCGCCCAGTGCCCCGAGTACCCCGGCACCGCCGACACCTTCGCCCGCACCTCCAGCACCTGCGGCGCCGGTCAAGGAAAGTGCGGCCGTTTCAGGGCTGGCCAGCCTTGGCAATCCGCCGCCCGAGTACCCGGGGCTGGCGTTACGACGCAGTTGGGAAGGACGCGTGATTCTGCGCATCAAGGTTCTGGCCAATGGCCGGGCCGGCAGTGTTGAGGTGACCCGATCAAGCGGCAAACCGGTACTGGACGAAGCCGCCGTGGAAGCCGTGCGCAACTGGAAGTTCATCCCGGCCAAACGGGGTGACACGCCTATCGAAGGCTTCGCGACACAGACCATCGACTTCAAGCTTCCGGAATGATCCGGCGCATAACAACCGACAACTTTATTCAAGCTGGTGAGGTGTAAACCATGAACGCATCGCTTTCCTCCATGATTGTTCCGGCCGTGCTCTGGGCACTGATTCTGTTTTCCGTATTGAGCTGGGCCCTGTTGCTGATCAAGTCGGCGCAGTACATGAGGCAGAAATCCCAGAACAAACAGTTCACCCAGGCCTTCTGGAGTGCCCCGGACCTGTTGACGGCAGCCGAACACGCTTCCCAGTACCCGGGCGCACTGGCCCGTATCGCCAACAGCGGCTTTGAAGCGATGGCGGTCGAAGATGCACCTCGTACCACCCAGCAACTGGCCCACACCATCAACCGTTCAGACCGACTGGAACGCAATCTGCGCCAACAGATCCAGAAAGAACGCCGGGCACTGGAAAACGGCCAGGCCATTCTGGCCAGTATCGGCAGCACCGCACCGTTCATAGGCCTGTTCGGTACGGTCTGGGGAATCATGGAGGCACTGCAAAGTATCGGACTCACTGGTTCGGCCAGCCTTGAAGCGGTGGCAGGCCCCATCGGCCACGCTCTGGTTGCCACCGGCGTCGGCATCGCCGTCGCGGTGCCAGCGGTGCTGATCTACAACTTCTTCCTGCGCCGCCTGAAGCTGGCCGTTGCCGACATGGACGACTTCGCCCACGACTTCGATTCGCTCGCCCAGCGCAGCGCCTTCGCCGTCACGCGCCAACCCATCGCCACCCGCCACAACCAATCCGTTCGGGAGGCAAGCTAATGGCCTTTTCCAACCAGGACAGCGATGAAGTGCTCAGCGAAATGAACGTCACGCCATTGGTGGATGTGATGCTCGTGCTGCTGGTGGTTTTCATCGTCACCACACCGCTGATGACCAATGCTATCAAGGTCAACCTGCCCAAGACCGACTCGGTGGCGCCGGCCGAAAAGAAAGACCCGGTGGTGGTCAGCGTCGATCAGGACGGCAAGTTCTATCTGGCCAAATCTGAAATTGCCCCCGAACTGCTGGAAAAAAGCCTGCAGGACGAGAAAGCCAAAGACCCGGAAATCCGCGTCCAGTTGCAGGCCGACACGGCCGTGAACTATGGCCAGGTGGCCAAGGCCATGGCCTCGATCGAAAGGTCGGGCATTACGAAGATATCCGTCATGACCTCGAAATGACATGAGGGCTTCGCCGCGCGAAGCCTGCTGACTGAATTCCGTAAGCACGCTCGTCCGTGGGCCGCAAAGCCCCTGGAGGGGAGCGGCTTGCCGGAAAGGAAGAAGTGACACTCCTGATGGGCACAACCGCATCGGGAAAAGAGGGCTCACAAGGCCATTTCAATAACGTCTGGAACAAGTCGGAAATTACCATGCTGATGAATCTTCCCGGTTGCACCCTCAAACCCCTCGCCATTGCGGTACGGCGCCATCCCCGTGTGCTGCTCTGCGCACTGGCCATGGGCATGAGTGGTGCCCAGGCGGCCGATGCCGTCGATGCGGACACAAGCAGTACAAGCGTATCCTCCAGCGCCGCCGTCGTACCCGCCACGACCCAGTTGCAACGTGTCGAAGTCACAGGTTCTGCAATCCGCAGGGTCGATGCCGAGACGGCCGTGCCCATCACCATCCTGCGTGCCGATGACCTGAAGAAACAGGGCGTGACCACCACCCAGGAAATGGTCCAGCGCATCACCGGCAGCCAGTCGATCAACAACAGTGCCGGTTCGGTCGGCGCCGGAACCGGGGGCGCGTCCTACGCCGACATGCGCGGGATTGGCGCAAACAAGACGCTGGTTCTGCTCAATGGTCGCCGCCTGGCGAACAACGCCCTGTCGGGTGTCGGCACGCCCAACGGCAGTGCCATCGACCTGAACATGATCCCGTTTGCCGCCATCGACCGGGTGGAAGTGCTGCGTGACGGCGCCTCTGCGCTGTACGGCACCGACGCCATCGGCGGGGTCATCAACTTCATCACCAAAAAATCCATGACCGACGGCACTTTGAGCCTGGGCGGCGAAACGCCCACCAACAGTGGCGGCGGAGCCACCAAGGACATGAGCGCCAGTTGGGGCTTCGGTGACCTTGAAGAAGACCGCTTCAATGTCATGGGTGTCTTCAACTACAACAAGCAGCAGAATCTGGATGCCAACGACCGCTCATTCGCCAGGGATTATGTGCCGGGACGCGGTCTTAACCAGACCTCCGGGACCGCCTTCCCCGGCAACTATTACCAGGGCAACAATGGCACGAATCCGCTGGCCGGCGGTAACTGCAACGGGCCCAACCTGATCGCCAGCAACGGCATCTGCCGTTTCAGCACCCGCGAATACATCGACCTGATTCCGCAGACCGAGAAGACTTCCTTTTTCGGCAAGGCCACCGGCAAGCTGGCGGACGACCACAACGTCAACCTCGAATACTTCTGGGCCCGCAACAATAACCACACCGACATCGGCCCGGCTCCGCTGACCGGCCTGTCGCTGGACGCTTCGTCGCCCTACTACCCCGGCAACGGCATCACACCCTTGCCGACCAGTTTCGTGCTCGATCCGACACAGCCCATCGATACCGCATGGCGGGAAACCGCAGCCGGGCCAAGGGGTTCCAGCGACCAGAACACCAGTCAGCGCTTTCTTCTGAGCTTCGATGGCATGGTCAGCGGCTGGGACTACAACGTCGGCGCGTCATACAACCAGAACAAGGTCATTTCCTCACTCACCAACGGCTATATCAGCGATGCGGCCATGATCGCCGGTCTGGCCAACGGCATTATCAACCCGTTCGGTCCGCAGACCGCGGCAGGCCAGGCATTGATCGATGCCAACGAATACCATGGCCAGTACTCAAGCGCCGTGGGCCGGGTGGCCGGTATCGACGCCCGCATCAGCCGGGAAATCGGTGACTGGTTTGGTGCCGGACCGGCCGGCCTGGCGCTGGGCGGTGAATACCGCAAGGAGAAAATGCATCAGGAGTACGAAGCCTTCGTCAATGACGTCAGCAGCCTGGGGGCAGACGCGGCGGGCAGTGTTTCGGGCGAACGCAGCGTAAAGGCCCAATACGCCGAATTGAACGTTCCGGTCCTCGACAGCCTGGAACTGAGCGCTGCCATTCGTCACGACAAATACAGCGACTTCGGCAGTACGACCAACCCCAAATACTCGTTCCGCTTCCAGCCGTTCAAGCAACTGGTGGTCAGAGGTGCCTACAGCGAGGGCTTCCGCGCACCTTCTCTGTATGAGCTTTATGCGCCGCGCAGCCTGAGCTTCACCCAGGGTTACTACAACGACCCGACCCTGTGCGCAGGCGGCACCGTGCAGCCTGGCGGTAATGCCGGACGCGACTGCAATCAGCAGTTTCTCAACAACAGTGGCGGCAATACCGAACTGGCTCCCGAAAAAGCCCGCAACGTGACACTGGGCTTCGTCTATCAGCCGGTCAGCACCCTTTCCATGGGCCTGGATTTCTGGTGGATTCACATCTCCAACCAGATTCAGTCGTTCCCTGAATCGACCGTCTTCGACGACCCCACCACCTACGCCGACCGCTTCATCCGCAATCCGGATGGTTCGATCGCCAATATCGTGACCGGCAACGCGAACCTTGGCATCGTCAAGACCAGCGGTGTGGACGTCTCCCTGGACTATCGCTTTCCGAACACGCCGTACGGCCAGTTCGGTCTGGGCATGACCGGCACCTATGTAACCCGCTACGACTACCAGAACATCATCGACGGCCCTTACACCGACAAGGTCGGGGACTTCCAGGGCGATGGCGTAATCTCGCGCTGGAAACATGTCCTGACCGGCACCTGGTCACTGGGCAACAGCCGCGCTTCCCTCACCAACCGCTTCACCAGCGGTTACAACGATTATGACCGCACCACCAACGCTCGGGTGGCGTCGTATACGCTCTGGGACCTATCGGTCGGGCATACCTTCGACAAGGTGCTGGATGTGGATGCCGGGGTCCGCAACCTGTTCGACCGCGAGCCGCCGTTCTCCAATCAGGCCTACAACTTCCAGTCCGGCTACGACCCGCGCTATGCCGATCCGCTGGGCCGCACGCTGTTCGCCCGCATGACCTATCACTTCTGAGGTAATGGCGTGGCTCATACAGGCTCCGTGAGCCACGCCTTGAGTTGCGCTTCGCCCCTCCGGCCCTACAGGTTTCATCCACCTTCCCCGGCCGGAGGTTTTTTTCGCAGTGCATGAGTATTCAGCGCGTACAAGGACAGCCCCATCATGTTGCATACCTCCCGTTTTCTAAGGCGCCTGCTGCTGGGCGTTGTTCTGTACGGTTATGGGCAGGCACTGCTGGCCGCGCCGACCCACGCCTTGACGGTCTATGGCGAAGCACCGAAATACCCTGTGGGCTTTCAGCACTTCGCTTACGTCAACCCGGACGCCCCCAAGGGCGGCTCGCTCACACGCTCGGCCGAAGAAATCGGCCAGTTCAATTACCTGAACCCGTATGTCGATCAAGGCATAAACGTGGTTCAACTCGACACCTGGGTCTATTCCCCGCTGGCCTATCGCTCACTGGATGAGCCCTACACGGTGTACGGCCTGATCGCGGAAAAAATGGAAATGGCCCCCGATGGCCTCTGGATTCGTTTCTTCATCAACCCCAAGGCGCGCTTCGAGGACGGCACACCCGTCACCGCCAATGATGTGCGCTACACCTTTGAACTGATGACCACCAAGGCCAGCTTCAGCTACCGGCCCATGTATGAGGACGTCAAGGATGTGGTCATGGAAGGACCGCTACAGATTCGCTTCGACTTCAAGAACAACCTCAACCGCATGCTGGCTCTGGATATCGCCAGCATGCGCATCCTTCCCGAGCACTGGTGGAAGAACAGAGACTTTGCCAACGGTGGAGGTTTCGAGCCACCGCTGGGCAACGGGCCTTACCGGGTCGCGAAAGTCGACGCCGGACGCAGTGTGGTCTTCGAGCGGGTCAAGGACTGGTGGGCCAAAGACCTGCCGGTCAGCCGCGGGCTGTATAACTTCGACACCCTGACCGTGAATTTCTACGGCGACACGGAAATCGCCCGGCAACTGCTGCAGGCCGGAGCCTTCGACTACAACCGGGAGTTCTCATCGGCAGGCTACACCGTCGGCTACAGCGGCCCGGCCATCGACGACGGACGTCTGCAAAAACACATCCTGGCCCGGCAACGCCCCGTTGCGGCACAGGGCTTTGTCTTCAATCTGGACAACCCCGTCTTTCAGGATCGACGGGTTCGCGAAGCGTTATCGTTGCTGTGGGACTTCGAGTGGCTGAATCGTCGGGTCATGCGCAGTTTCTACGTGCGTGAACAGAGCTACTTCCCCAAGAGCGAGATGGCCGCCACGCAATTGCCGGACGCTGCCGAACTGAAGATTCTCGAGCCCCTGCGCGGCCAGGTCCCGGATGAGGTATTCACACAGGTCTACCAGCCACCCAGCACCGACGGCAGCGGCTATATCCGCGACAAGCAGCTACAGGCCCTGAAGCTGCTGGCCGAGGCGGGCTGGCATCCGCGCAACAACAAGCTGGTCAACGCGGCAGGCGAGCCACTGACTTTCAGCTTTCTCGACGGCCAGGGCGGCTTCGACCGGTTGATATTGCCGTTCAAACGCACCCTGGCGCAGATCGGCATCACCCTGAATTTCATGCGCATCGATTCGGCGCAGTACATCAACCGGCTCAACGCACGGGACTACGACATGATCGTGGTCAGTCTGCCGAAAAACGGCAACCCGCTGATTTCCCCGGGCCGTGAACTGTACAACCTGTTTGGCTCGCAAAGCGCCACACAAGTGGGCAGCTCCAACGCCATGGTCTTGCGCAATCCCGCTGTGGACAGGTTGATCGATGGCCTGGTCGCCGCCAACAGTCGTCAGGACATGGTGCTTTATGCCCGCGCCCTGGATCGGGTCCTGCAATGGGGCTACTACATGATTCCCAACTACTACTCCAAAGGAACGCCGTTGGTGTTCGCCAATCGTTTTGGCAGGCCCGAGATCGAGCCCGTCTACGACATTGGCCTGGAAACCTGGTGGCAGATCAGCCCGACAGCACTGACCAATGCCCAGGCTTCTGCCCTGACAGGCAAGACCACCGCCGCGAAGGAGCCATAACATGCTGGCTTATATGATTCGACGCCTGTTGCTGATCATCCCCACGCTGCTGGCCATTCTGATTGTGAACTTCCTGATCGTACAGGCGGCGCCCGGCGGCCCGGTCGAGCAGGCCATCGCCCGCATTCAGGGCTTCAGTCCCAACGGGGTCGGCGGTGGCGGTGGCGAAGTGGCGGCCTCCGGCACGGCAAGCCGCAGCACTCGCGGGCTGGACCCGGCACTGATCGAGGCGATCAAGGAGCACTACGGCTTCGAAAAACCCATGCACGAACGTCTGTGGCTGATGCTCAAGAACTATGCACAGCTGGATTTCGGCACCAGCTTCTTTCGTGGTGCCGAAGTGACGGAACTGATTGCCCAGAAACTGCCGGTATCACTGTCCCTGGGACTATGGGCCACGCTGATTACCTACCTGATCTCCATACCGCTGGGCATCCGCAAGGCCGTGCGGCATGGCAGTGCGTTCGATGTCTGGAGCAGCACGCTGGTCATCATCGGCTATGCCACGCCTGCGTTTCTGTTCGCCATTCTGTTGATCGTGGTCTTTGCCGGGGGCAGTTACCTCAGCTGGTTTCCGGCGCAAGGCCTGCTCTCGGACAACTTCGACAGCCTCAGTGCCTGGGGCAAGGTCAAAGACTACCTCTGGCATCTGGTGCTGCCGGTCAGTGCCCTGGTGATCGGCGGTTTTGCCACGCTGACCATCCTCACCAAGAACAGCTTTCTCAACGAGATCAGCCGTCAGTATGTGGTCACGGCACGAGCCAAAGGCCTCACGGAACACCGGGTTCTGTATGGCCATGTGTTCCGCAACGCCATGCTGCTGGTGGTCGCCGGGATTCCGCAGGCCTTGATCGAGGTGTTTTTCGCCGGCTCCCTGCTGATCGAAACCATCTTCGGCCTCGATGGGCTGGGGCGCATGAGCTACGAGGCGGCGGTGTCGCGGGACTATCCGGTGGTGTTCGGCACGCTGTTTCTGTTCACGCTGTTCGGCCTGCTGATCAAGCTGGTGGGCGACCTGTGCTACACGCTGGTCGACCCGCGCATCGACTTTTCCGCGAGGAGCGCCTGATGTTCGAGTTTTCTCCCCAGAGCAAACGCCGCATGGCGCTGTTCAAGGCCAACCGGCGGGGCTGGTGGTCGCTGTGGATCTTCCTCGCACTGATGCTGGTCTGTCTGTGTGGCGAGCTGATCGCCAACGACAAGCCGCTGGTGCTGAGCTACGAAGGCAGGCTGTACTACCCTGTTCTGCACACCTACATGGAAACCGACTTCGGTGGCGAACTGCCCTTCGAGCCGGACTACTCCAGTGACTACGTACGCCAACTGATCGCCGCCAAAAACGGCTGGATGCTGTTTGCACCGATCCCTTTCAGTTACGACACCATCAACTATGACCTGCAAGCTCCATCGCCCAGCCCGCCGGACAGCCACAACTGGCTGGGCACCGACGAGCAGGCCCGGGATGTGCTGGCGCGGGTGCTGTTTGGTGCCCGGATATCCATCCTCTTCGCCCTGCTGCTGACCGCGATCAGTACCGTGATCGGGGTCTGTGCCGGCGCGATCCAGGGCTACTACGGCGGCATGACCGACCTGATCGGCCAGCGGATTCAGGAAATCTGGTCCGGTTTGCCGGTGCTGTATCTGCTGATCATTCTGTCCGGCTTCGTTTCACCGAATTTCTGGTGGTTGCTGGGCATCATGGCGCTGTTCTCCTGGCTGGCGCTGGTGGATGTGGTACGGGCCGAATTCCTGCGCGGCCGCAGCCTGGAATACGTCAAGGCGGCCCGCGCCCTGGGCCTGACCGATACGGCGCTGATGTGGCGGCACATCCTGCCCAACGCCATGACCAGCACCCTGACCTATCTGCCCTTCATCGTCACGGGCGCCATCGCCACCCTGACCGCGCTGGACTTTCTCGGCTTCGGCATGCCCGCAGGCAGCGCCTCGCTGGGTGAACTGATCGGTGAAGCCAAGCGCAATCTGCAAGCCCCCTGGCTGGGGCTGACCGCCTTTGTGGTACTGGCGCTGATTCTTTCCCTGTTGGTGTTCATCGGCGAAGCCTGCCGCGACGCTTTCGATCCCCGGAGCTGACATGCAAGAGACCCTGATTGAAATACGCGACCTGCGCGTCGCCTTCAACGGCCACGAAGTGGTGCATGGTGTCAGCCTCGATATCCGGCGCGGCGAATGCCTGGCGCTGGTGGGTGAGTCCGGCTCGGGCAAATCCGTCACGGCCCACTCGATCCTGCGCCTGCTGCCGGCAAAGACCGTCAGCACCCAGGGTACGATCCGCTACGACGGCGTGGACCTGGTGAGTGCCAGTGACAAGCAACTGCGCAGCCTGCGCGGCAACCGGGTGGCGATGATCTTTCAAGAGCCCATGAGCTCGTTGAACCCGCTGCATACGGTCGAGAAACAGATTGGCGAAATCCTGATCACCCACAAGGGGCTCAAGGGCAAGGCCGCCCGGGACCGGACGCTTGAGCTGCTGGACCTGGTGGGCATCCGTGACCCGCTCGCGCGCCTCAAGGCTTACCCTCATCAGCTTTCCGGCGGTCAGCGCCAGCGCATCATGATCGCCATGGCGTTGGCCAACGAGCCTGACCTGCTGATTGCCGATGAACCCACCACGGCGCTGGATGTGACGGTGCAGGTGAAGATCCTCGAACTGCTCAAGTCCCTGCAACAGCGCCTGGGCATGTCATTGCTGCTCATCAGCCACGACCTCAATCTGGTACGCCGCATAGCCCAGAGGGTCTGTGTGATGCGTGAAGGGCAGATCGTCGAGCAGGCTGACTGCCAGGCCCTGTTCGACCACCCGCAGCACCCTTACAGTCGCCTGTTGATCAACGCCGAGCCTGACGGCGAGCCGGTGCCTTCTACCCATCGCAACACCCTGCTGTCGGTACAGGACCTGAAAGTCTGGTTCCCGTTGAGCAAAGGCTGGTTCAAACGCGACCCTCGCTACATCAAGGCTGTGGATGGGGTGAGTTTTGAACTGCTCAAAGGCAAGACGCTGGGCATCGTCGGCGAGTCCGGCTCGGGCAAATCGACCCTGGGCCAGGCGATCCTGCGCCTGGTCGATTCCGAAGGCAGCATCCGCTTCGGCACCAAGGAACTGAGCCTGCATAGTCAGCACCTGATGCGCTCCTTGCGGCGCCAGTTGCAAGTGGTCTTTCAAGATCCGTTCGGCAGCCTCAGCCCACGCATGACCGTGAAACAGATCATTGCCGAAGGACTGGTCACCCACAGGATCGGCACTGCCGAGGAGCGCGAGCAGACGGTCATCCGGGTCCTGCAGGAAGTCGGGCTCGACCCGGCCACCCGTCATCGTTACCCTCATGAATTCTCCGGCGGTCAGCGCCAGCGCATCTCGATTGCCCGGGCGCTGGTGCTTGAACCGGATCTGATTCTGCTGGACGAACCCACCTCGGCACTGGATCGCACGGTGCAGAAACAGATCGTCGCCTTGCTGCGCGACCTGCAGATTCGCCACGGCCTGACGTATCTGTTCATCAGCCATGACCTGGCAGTGGTTCATGCACTGGCGCATGACCTGATCGTCATCAAGGACGGAAAGGTGGTCGAGCAAGGCCCTTCACGAGAGATCTTTGCCAGGCCACAGCAGCCCTATACACAGGAACTGCTGCGGTCATCGGGACTGGTCTTCGCATGAAACCTATCGGTTGAAGGTCTTGCCCAACGCCTCAAGTCGCATGGCCAACGGGGGCAAGCGTTGGCTGCTTTGGGTCAGCACGTCGATATTGGCGGCGGTGTCTTCGGCGATGTTCTGTACCGAGCGCAGTTGATCGGCGATTTCCCGGCTTGCCGTGGACTGCTCGTCAGTGGTGGTGGCAATCAGGCCGTTGAGTTGCGTGATATGGCCGATCCCGTCACCCACGGCGCGCAGCGATTCGGATGCGCGCTGGCTGTTTTCGACGCAGCGCCCGACATCTTCGAGGCTGTCCTGCATGGCCGTGGCAGCCTGGCGGCTGCCTTGTTGCAGGTCATGGATGATGACCTGGATTTCCTTGGTGGACGAAGCCGTGCGCTGGGCCAGGTTACGGACCTCATCGGCCACGACGGCAAAACCACGGCCCTGCTCGCCAGCCCGGGCGGCTTCGATGGCGGCATTGAGTGCCAGCAGGTTGGTCTGTTCGGCGATGCTGCCAATCACATCCAGCACCTTGCCAACCTGCTCCGACTGCTCGGCAAGGGCCTGCACCGTTTCATCGGTGGTGTTGATACGCTCGGCCAGCCGGGTGATTTCAGTTTGCGCCCGACCGACGCTTTCACGCCCGTGCGTCACCTGTTCGTGGGCATCGCCAGCACGCTGAACAGCTTGGGCGACATGCCCGGAAATATCGTTCATGGCGCCGCCCATGCGCTGCATCGCATCACTCATGCGGGCGATTTCAGTCAACTGATGCTGCGCTCCGGCTTCCAGTGTGCCGCTGGCCCTGGCCAAGTCATGGCCCAGTTCGCCAAGGCCGCGAGTATCACGGACCACGCCATCCACCAGCCCGGTGATCTGCGCCAGAAAACTCTCGAAGCGCTGGGTAAGGGAAACCCTGCCGGCTTTTTCACCAACCCGCGCATCGGTAGTGAGCTGCAAAGCGGTGGCGAGCATTTTGTCGAGCATGTCCTGATTCTCGACGGCCTCGGCCTGGTTCTGAACGGCGAGGTACATGAGGATCGCCGTCTCTACCACTACATAGACGGCATGCACCATCACCATGCCCCAGCCACTGGCATGGTGCATGACATACACCGGGAAGCCCGAATGCTGCAGGACGTGGAATACAACGTGATGAACGGCGATCACGGCTGCTGCAACCAGAATCGGCAGCCAGTCGCGGTAGAAGGTCAGTACGGCCAGGAATACAAAGATGCCGAAGTGGATTTCCACCACTCCCTGGGCCTGATTGATGTGCAGGGCCGCCATAATCATCAGGCCGACGCCAAAGCAGCAGCGCATCAAACGGCTGCCGCCGATGGCTCGATACAGTGCAGTCAGCACCAATGCAGTGCCACCGCCCACCAGCATTGCCTGAGTGAAGGTGTCGTGCCAGAACGCCAATCCGATCGAATACACAAACAGCAGCCAGATCAGGCCAAGCATGATGCGATCGGCCTTGCGGTAATGCTCAAGAAAACGAGGAGCTGAAGGCATCAAACACTTCCTTATGAGAGGACCAGACAACAGACGGCAAGCTCCATGGCGCAGCAAAAGACCGGCCAAGTCATCGGACAACTAGATGAGACGCAACAGAATGTGTCAAATCGGTGACGTTGCGCAACTCGATTGTTGGCCTTTAGCCATCAATGACGCAAAAGCTTGCGTAAAGGCACACCGTCTTTCATGACAGGTGATTTGATGACGATGTAGCTGAAGTACTTGGAGATGCCGATATTCTTGTCCAGCAACTCCTCGATCACTTCCTGATAGTGCTGGATGCTGCGGGTCATGAAGCGCACCAGATAGTCGTAGCCGCCACTGATGAGATGGCATTCGAGCACTTCGTCCACGTGCCGGATATTGGCCTCGAACTTGGCAAAGTCTTCGCGCTTGTGGTCGCTGAGGGAGATTTCGGTGAACACCGTGACCGATTCGGTGATCTTCGCGAGGTTCAGGTGAGCCTTGTAGCTGGAGATATAACCGGCCGATTCCAGGCGCTTGACCCGTTGCAGGCAAGGGCTGGCTGACAGGCCTACAGCATCTGCGAGGCTGACGTTGGTCATGCGACCGTCTTTCTGAAGCTCGACCAGGATATTGATATCAATACGATCCAGTTTGACCAGGCCTTCCATCAGCTACCTCTTCATTGCCGTTCACCAAAGCTCTCTTCTAGCAAAATCAGCGCCTTAAAGACAACTGATGCTGCGCCACAAGGTCGGCCATGCTGTTGATACACAGATCGGCGGGGCAAGGCTGACGATGTTCGGCACGGTCGCGACGAATCAGGCACAGGCCGCCGTTGCCCAGCGCCGACGCGGGAGGCCGTGACACCAGCAGGGTTTCACTCGGGTGCAGATCCATCTCGGCCAGCCAGGTCGTGTCATCCAGCGGGTGCGTGGTCAGCGACAACAGGCTGTCGGGTTCCAGCCCAAGACGCTCGCACAAGGCATTGCGATCCTGAGCATCGCGGTCGGCATAAACCAGCAGTCGGTAAAACTTGCGCAGGTACAGCATGGCACCCGGCGCATCCTCGAACAGCGTCCAGGTGTCCACCGAACGCGCGAAAGCCATGCCTTCTTCCCAGGTGACCCTTGCGCCGAAACGCTCGGCCAGTTGTCGATGGGCAAAACACAGCAGACCACTGAACCCCAGCTCGCCGAAACGCGGATAAAGCGCACTCACGGCCTCAGCGAATGCCGCCAGCACCTGCTCCCTGTCGGGTTTGCCGGTGCTGTGTTCCAGCAATGGCTGCAACGCCGACCAGACACCGGAATCGCGGTCCACCAGAACTTCATCGCAGTCGATCAACAGTGCCCGGTAATCAGTCAGCGCCATGACAGGTCAAGCCTCCATTAAACATTCAGTACCCACGGCCACGCAGTGTGAACACCTGCGCGGCCGGGCTTGAGCGACTACTTCGACTTCAATACTCGTGCCAAGGCCCCGTCGAGGATGGTCAGGGCTTCGTCGATCTGCTCTTCAGTCGTCACCAGGGGCGCAAGGAAGCGCAGCACGTTGCGATAGACGCCACACTTGATCACCAGCAGGCCGCCGATACGGGCCTGATCGATCAGTCGCTGATTGAGATCGGCATCCGGGCTGCGCGCAGCATCGTCCTTGACGATTTCCATCGCCAGCATGAAACCGGGACCACGTACGTCACCAATGCAGGAATAGCGGGACTGAAGCTTGAGCAAGCCGGCACGCAGGTAGTGGCCCAGTTGCTCGCCGCGCTCCGGCAGTTTTTCCTGTTCGTAGGTATCGATTACCGCCAGGGCTGCGGCGCAGGCCAGAGCATTGCCGCCATAGGTGCCGCCCAGGCCGCCCGGAAGCGGTGCATCCATGATTTCGGCACGCCCGACAACACCCGACAGCGGCAGACCGCCCGCCAGGCTTTTGGCAACGGTCACCAGATCCGGCTGAATGCCGGCGTGCTGGAAACCGAACCATGTGCCCGTACGACCAAAACCGGTCTGGATTTCATCGAGAATCAGGACAATGCCATGCTGCTCGGTCAAGGCCCGCAGCGCTTTCAGGAACTCGACTGGCGCAGCCAGAAAACCGCCATCGCCCTGCACAGGCTCGATGATGATGGCCGCCACGCGATCCGGCGCAACTTGTGTCGCCAGCAATTCATGCAGCGCAGCCAGGGCCATTTCACCCGTGACGCCACGGTATTCGTTGGGGTACGGGGTGTGGAACACTTCCGGCGCCAGCGGCCCGAAGTTCTGCTTGTAGGGCTGGCTCATGCCGGTCAGGGTCGTGCCCAGCAAGGTGCGACCGTGGAAGCCGCCCCGAAACGAAATGATCGCCGGGCGATTGGTATGGGCGCGGGCAATTTTCACCGCGTTCTCGACCGCTTCGGCACCGGACGTGAAAAACACCGCCTTGTGGTCGATGCCGCTATCACCGGCCACCAGGTTGCTCAGGCGCTTGGCCAGTTCCACGTAAGGCTGGTAGGCAACCACCTGAAAGCAGGCATGGGTGACCTTTTCCAACTGGCCCTGCACGGCCTTGACGACATTCGGATGATTGTGGCCGATGTTCAGCACACCGATGCCGCCGACGAAGTCCAGATAGCGCTTGCCATCGACATCCCACAATTCGGAACCCTGCGCACGATCGATGACCAGCGGGTGAGCAGTGACCACGCCACGGGGTACGAACTGATCGCGTTGACGGAGCAGATGAGGTGTTTCGTCGACTTTGCTGTTCATGGCTTTACCTGTAGTGGGCCGGGCAATCGGCACGTGATTGCGATGCTGTTCAGGTTAAGCGTTCAGCGAAACGATCTACGCCGAACTTGCCCCTCCAGATGCCCATATCCACTGTTTTCACCCTTGCAAACGGCAGATTCCTTCTGGCCATGCAATCTGCTGCACAACGCTCTGTTTACAGGCTGCGCGGCCCTTTTGCGGTGGCGCTTTCAACAGATCCTGCTCCAGTCTTGAGGCATGATGAAGGCCCACTTTCACGCTCAGGAAATGCCCATGCCTGCCCTGCTCTATAAAGCCGATCCTGCCCGCAGCGAGCGCTGGAAAGCCCTGTTCGCCGAGCACGCGCCCGATATCGAGTGGCGCACCTGGCCTGACATCGGCGACCCGCAGGACATCCATTACCTGGCGGCCTGGCTGGCTCCCGACGACCTGGAACAGGTACTCCCCAACCTCAAGGTGCTGTTTGCGCTGTCAGCAGGTGTCGATCAACTGGACCTGAGCCGTATCCCGAAGTCATTGCCGGTGGTGCGCTTGCTGGACCCCGGTATCAGCCACGGCATGTGCGAATACGCCTGCTTCGCCGTGCTGACCCTGCATCGTGAAATGCTGCGCTATCGTCAGCAGCAGATCGAAGGCCGCTGGCAGGCTCATCCGCTGATTCCGGCGCATAAACGGCGCATCGGCGTCATGGGGCTCGGGTTGCAGGCGCAGCATATTCTCGCGAGCCTGAAAGGGTTCGGCTTTGCCTTGTCAGGCTGGGCGCGCAGTGAGCATCGCATTGAAGGCGTCGACTGCCATGCGGGACCTGAACAACTCCCCGCGTTCCTGGCGCAATGCGACATCCTGCTGTGCGTGCTGCCCCTGACCGAACAGACCGAAGGCATCCTCGACCGCGAACTCTTCAAGCACCTGCCCAAAGGCGCGGCGCTGATCAATATGGGTCGCGGCAAGCATCTGGTGGAAGACGACCTGTTGGCCGCGCTGGACAGCGGCCAGCTCAGCGCCGCCGTGCTGGATGTGCTGCATAAGGAGCCGGCTGCCAGCGATCACCCGTTCTGGAAACACCCGAACATCCTGCTGACACCCCATGTCGCCGCCATGACCCAACCGGAAAGCGCATTTGCAGGCTTGCTGGAAAACATTCGTCGGTTCGAGCGGGGCGAGTCGATGGAAGGGCAAGTGGATCGCGGGCAAGGCTATTAGGCATTCACGAATGAACCCGCTCCGGCCTTGCGCCGGAGCCGGTTCATTCGCAAGGCTTCAAATCGCCTTTTCGAAGATCTTCGAATTACGCTGATAGTTGTAAAGCGACGCCCGTGCGCTGGGCAGGCGGTCGACGGTGCTGGGTTCAAAGCCGCGCTCGCGGAACCAGTGTGCGGTGCGAGTGGTGAGGACGAACAGCGTCTTCAAGCCCAGGGCCCTGGCACGATTTTCGATACGCTCCAGCAACTCATCCCCGCGTCCGCCGTGGCGATACTCCGGGTTGACCGCCAGACACGCCAGCTCACCCGCCTCGGAATCGGCAATCGGATAGAGCGCCGCGCAGGCAATGATCAGCCCTTCGCGTTCCACCACACTGAACTGCTGGATCTCGCGCTCCAGCACTTCACGGGAGCGACGCACCAGAATCCCCTGCTCTTCCAGCGGCGTGATCAGGTCCATCAGGCCGCCCACGTCTTCGATGGCCGCCTCACGCACCAGCTCGAACTGCTCTTGCGCAACCAGCGTACCGCCACCATCACGGGTGAACAGCTCGTTCAGCAGTGCGCCGTCTTCGGCATAGCTGACGATATGGCTGCGGCCCACACCGCCGCGACAGGCTTCGGCAGCAGCATCCAGCAGCTCGGCCTGATAGTTGTTGCCCAGACGCAACAGATGCGCAGGCACTTGCTGAGGGCGCAGTTCACGCACCAGACGGCCCTGTTCATCCAGCAGGCCGGTTTCGGCACCGAACAGCAGCAGTTTGTCCGCCGCAAGGTCGATGGCCGCACGGGTCGCGACGTCTTCGCAGGCGAGGTTGAAAATCTCGCCCGTCGGCGAATAGCCCAATGGCGACAGCAGCACGATGTGACGCTCGTCCAGCAGGCGGTTGATGCCTTTGCGGTCGACACGGCGCACTTCGCCGGTGTGCTGATAATCGACACCCTCAAGCACACCGATAGGACGGGCCGTGACCACGTTGCCGCTGGTCACCCGCAGGCGCGAGCCCTGCATCGGTGAAGCCGCCATGTCCATGGACAGGCGCGCCTCGATGGAAATACGCAGTTGCCCTACCGCATCGATCACGCACTCCAGCGTTTCGGCATCCGTCACGCGCATGTCGCGGTGGAAACGCGGTGTCAGGCCGCGCTGGGCCAGACGGCTTTCGATCTGCGGACGCGAACCATGGACCAGCACCAGCCGCACGCCCAGGCTGTGCAGCAGCACCAGGTCGTGGACGATGTTACCGAAATTGGGGTGCGCGACACCATCGCCGGGCAGCATGACGACAAAGGTGCAATCGCGGTGGGCATTGATATAAGGAGACGCGTGACGAAGCCAGTTAACGTAATCGGGCATAACCGAAAGAGCCTGTAAAAGAATGGACGAAAGACAGAAACACGCACAACGCTGTGGTGGTTATCGTCGGAACAGGCTTGGCAACACGCGCAATCTCCTTCTCTATGGGGTTGTGTCTGGCCCGGTTTACTGAGGGCTCAGGCAATAATGCTGAATCAGCTGACGCAACAGAAGCACTGTAGGCTCCAGGCGTGACATTTCAAGGTATTCACCCGGCTGATGCGCGCAGGCGATGTCGCCAGGGCCCAGAACCAGTGTCTCGCAGCCAAGGCGCTGAAGATAAGGCGCTTCGGTGCCAAATGCTACTGCTGCAGCCGTATGACCTGTCAGACGCTCCGCAATGCGAACCAGTTCCGCATCCGCTGCCTGCTCGAACGGCGCGCACTCCGGGAACAGGGGCGCGTAATCGATCTGCACCTGATGCAGCTCGGCCAGCGGTTGCAGCTTTTGCCGGATGGCAGCGCGCAGCGCATCGGGGTCCATGCCCGGCAATGGGCGCAAGTCGAACTCCAGGGAGCACTGGCCGCAAATCCGGTTCGGGTTATCGCCACCATGGATGCAGCCGAAGTTCATGGTCGGTTGCGGCACGCTGAACTGCGGGTTGCGGTATTCGCGCTGCCATTGCTGGCGCAGCCCCTTGAGTTCGCTGATGGCGTCATGCATGGCTTCCAGCGCGCTGTGGCCAAGGCTTGGGTCAGAGGAATGGCCGCTGCGCCCGAGAATCTCGATACGCTCCATCATCACGCCCTTGTGCAGGCGAATCGGCTTGAGCCCGGTGGGCTCGCCAATCACCGCTGCACGCCCTAGCGGCCGACCGGCCTCGGCCAAAGCTCGGGCGCCGGCCATGGAGCTTTCTTCGTCGCAGGTGGCAAGAATCAGCAACGGCTGCTTGAACGGCTGATCGAGCAGGCCGCGCACGGCCTCGATCACCAGCGCGAAAAAGCCTTTCATGTCGCAACTGCCCAGCCCGACCCAGCGGCCATCGACTTCGGTCAGTTTCAGCGGATCGGTTTTCCACAGCGCTTCATCGAAAGGCACGGTATCGCTGTGTCCGGCCAGCACCAGCCCGCCGGGGCCCGAGCCATAAGTCGCCAGCAGGTTGAACTTGCCCGGCGAAACCTGCTGGATATCGCAGGCAAACCCCAGATCGCCCAGCCACCCCGCCAACAGATCGATCACCGCACGGTTGGATTGATCCAGCGAAGGCTGGGTGCAGCTCACCGAAGGCACGGCAATCAACGCGGCGAACTGATCTTTCATGGACGGCAAGGGCATGTATGCTTCCTGTAATCGGGACGGAACACAGACCATCATAGGGCCATAGCACCTGCGGAATAAACCGTTGCGAGCCATGTCCTGTACACTGCCGCCCTCAGCAGCCGTCAATCATTGGCTGCGCTCCCGTCATCAGCATCAGCGTTTGGACTTCCCGGCCATGCAAAAAGAAACAGAAATCAAACTCCGCGTCAGCCGCGAGACCCTCATTGCACTGCGCGAGCACCCCTTGTTGAAGAAACGCAACAAAAGTGGCTGGGAGCGTATCGAGCTGTCGAACCAGTATTTCGACACCCCTGAGCGTGATCTGGCCAGGGCCAAGGTCGCTCTGCGCATCCGTCGCGACGGCGATCGTCTCATTCAGACCATGAAGACCCGTGGCCAGAGCGTAGCCGGCCTGTCCGAGCGCAACGAATTCAACTGGGATCTGCCCAAGGCCAAGCTGGACCTGAAAAAACTCGAAGGCGACTGCTGGCCCGAGCAACTGGCGGATCTGGACAAGAAAACCATCAAGCCACTGTTCACCACCGACTTCATTCGTGAAAAGGCAGAAATCTCCTGGGGCCGTGGCAAGACCAAGGTCGTGATCGAGGCTGCTCTGGACCTGGGTCAGGTCGTGGCCGGCAAGCAGAAAGAAGAAATCTGCGAGCTGGAACTTGAGCTGCGCGAAGGCGAATCTGCCGCGCTCCTGGAACTGGCCGCTGAACTGGCCGCCACCCTGCCGTTGATGCCCTGCGATATCAGCAAGGCCGAACGCGGCTATCGCCTGTTCGATGCCAACAGCTACTCCCTGAGCCTGCCGGCACCGAAACTGGACGCCGAAACACCGCTGGACGACGCCTATGCCGCGCTGGCCTGGCATCTGTTGGGCAGCAGCCAGCGTCTGGCCGAGCAATATCGCTTCAACGGCCACTGGCGTCTGCTGCAGGAATGGGTCGAGTTGCTGGGCGAACTGCGTTCACTGACCAGCAGCCTGGGCCAGGCCGCGCCTCGCGCTTCTACCGCACAACTGCGGACCGCGCTGGATGCCCTGCTGGAAGACTGGCGCCCGCTGGTGCAGGCCGGTCAGGAAGATGAAGATGTACGCGGCGCGGCTCACGAGCAATTTCTCGATGAGTTGCTGGACACCCGTTGGGGCGAGTTCTCGCTGAACACTTCGCGCTGGCTGCTCAACCGCAGCTGGACCGCCGAGCGCAGCAACCGCGGCAACCGCCAGGGCGCAGCACTGCTGGCGAGCTGGCTGCCGCGCCTGCTCGCCGACGAAGCGACCGCTCTGCAACTGGGCCGCTACCAGCAACAACCCGAAGACCTGGCCGAGCAATTGCCACGCATCGAGCGCATCCAGGCGTGGCTGCACTGGGCACGTGGCGCGCTGGACCTGCCGGAACTGGATCGTCTGTATGGCGAGTTGAACAAACTTGAACAATTGGCCCATCAGGACATCAGCGACGAAGTGCTCGACGCTCGTGTCCATCAGGCATTGACTGTGTTCCAGAGCCGCGCCTGGAAAGTCCTGCTGCGCATGTGACGGTTGTTCGCGAATGAATTCGCTTGTGTCTTTGATCAGGGTAATGTCTGGGGTGAGAGGGGTGGATGGCAAGCTGACCATTCGCGGTGCCCAGAGCACGTGTGGGAGCCAAGCTGCCATCCACTCTTCCCGCTTTGGCTCAAAGCTCGAACAGTTGACTGAGTCCGACCTCGAACAACAAGCGTGAGCCAGGCCAAAGCGCCTCTCACTCTTTATCCTAGAGGTTTTACTCATGTCCGCCTATGCCGGAATTGATGTTTCCAAGGCCACGCTGCAGGTTGCACTGTTTCCCAAAGCAGATGATCTCTGCGTGCCTAACACCGAAGAAGGTCTCGCCAGCATCGCTGAGTACCTCAGCGCCCATCAGGTTGAACGTGTTCTTGTTGAGGCCACCGGGGGTTACGAGAGACTGTCGGTAAAGCTGCTGGCTAATGCCGGGTTCAAGGTCCAGCGTATCAACCCTGTCCGCTCACGCCAGTTCGCGCTGGCCATGGGCAAGCGCGCCAAGACGGACCCGATCGACGCGCAAATGCTGGCCATGTTCGCCTCCAGCCTGGAGGAAAAGGGTTTCGCCAAGCCTGACGAGGAACGCGAAGTCCTGCTTGAACTGGTCAACTTGCGTAGCAACCTGCTTCAACAACGCGATGACAACCGGCGCCGTATCAAACAGGCCGTACTGCCCTGCGTGGTGGAAATCTACCTCGCGTTGGAGGCCAGCCTTAAAGTGCAGATCAAGTCGGTGGATCAGCTTGTCGCTGCACAAACCCGCCGGGTCGACTCAGAACTGCTGCAACGGCTAGAGGCTGTAAAGGGCGTGGGGGCCGTGACAATCGCCAGCCTCTTCTGCTACCTGCCCGAGCTGGGCGACCTGAGCCGTGGACAAATCGCTGCCTTGGCCGGCGTGGCGCCGTACAACAACGACAGCGGTACCAAGACCGGTAAGCGGCAGATCTACGGTGGGCGGTCGAAACTACGCCGTGCGGCCTACATGTGTGCGCTGGGGATGGTGCGCTACAACTCCGATTTCAAGGAGCGTTATGCGAGGCTGCGTGCCAAAGGCAAGTGCGCGAAAGTGGCCCTGGTGGCCTGCATGCGGGTGTTGCTGATTCGCCTGAACGCCATGGCGCGCGACGGAACACCATGGCGTGATCAGGTGGTTTGAATGGGGGGCGGGCGTTGCCCGCCATCGCGGAATCTATCCGCGATGACATCATGAAAATGCCCGTTCATCGGGGAGCGATGAAAGACAGTTGGCTCCCACGTGGGAGCGACTTCAGTCGCGAAAAAAACTACTTCACAATCGGCAAACTGGTTGTGGACTTGATCTCGGATAACGCCACGGTCGAGTTCACTTCCTGAATCCCCGGCACCAGCGACAGTTTTTCAAAGAAAAACCGCTCATACGCCTCGATATCCGACGTCACGATGCGCAGCAGGAAATCCACCGAGCCCATCAGCACGTAACACTCCAGCACCTCAGGGAAGCCGCGGATCGAATCAGTGAATTCGGTGAAGTTCGAGCGCCCGTGGGCGTTGAGTTTGACCTCGGCAAAGATCTGCGTGTTGAGGCCGATTTTCTTGCGGTCCAGCAGTGTCACATTGCGCCGTATCACGCCCTCATCCTTCAGCCGCTGTATACGCCGCCAGCAGGGCGACTGCGACAAACCCACTTTCTCTGCAACCTGGGCACTGGAGAGCGAGGCATCCTCTTGCAGCAATGCCAATATCTTGCGGTCGTAAGCATCCAGCTCAACTTGCATAAACAATCCCTTTAAAATCCATATTGCGCATTAACAATTCCAAAAAAGCCTAAACCTATTGATCATAGACCAGAAATTTCCGTTTCGGCGTGCAAGAATTCCTCCATTCAATACAGGAGAGGCCAGTATGCCCAACCTCGAAGCCGTTGCAGCACCGGAACTTCGCCCAGACACCTGGTCACCCGCCACAACGTCCTGCTGCGCGCGCTATCAGGTTCTGGCCGAGGCAGAACCGGCTCTGCTGTGTCAGGTACTCAATCTGTTTGCCATGCAATACCTGACACCGCAGAACGCCATTGTTTCACGGCAGGACGGGTTGATGGCCATTGATGTCACAGTCGACGGGCTGAGCTGGCATCGAGCTCAGGTGATTGGCGAAAAAATGCGCAATCTGATCGATGTATGCTCGGTGGAACTGGAACAAATCCACGCCCCGCAAGCCGCTCATCAGCATGTTGCACTGGTCGCTGGCTGAAGTGTCTCGCAAACATTCGTAATTCCCGGTCGCACAGAGGGCTCAACACTGTCACGCTTGAGGGCTATTCTTGCTCATCGTCCGATGATGAATTGCCTCAAGGAGCGCGCATGGCAGTCCTCGCCCCATCGTCACAGGATCGCTGGCTCGATCTGAACGACCTGCTACGTGATCTGGTCGCCCAAGGCGTCCTGAGTCAGAACGATGCAGAAACAGCCCTCACCCAGCGCCGTAGCGCGGCCAATATCCAGCTTCATCCACTGGAGTTCATTGCGACCCTGCAGTTCGATGACCTCAAGCGCGCAGGCAAGAAGCTCGACCTGGAAACCCTGACCAACTGGCTCGCACAGCAATGTGACCAGCCGTATATGCGTATCGATCCACTGAAAATCAATGTCGCGGCCGTCATGCCCTTGATGTCGTACGCCTTTGCCCAGCGACACAAGATCCTCGCCGTGGCCGTGGATCGCGAATCCGTGACCATTGCCAGCGCGCAGCCTTACGTGCGCGCCTGGGAAGAAGACCTTGCCCATGTGCTGAAGCTGACCATCAAGCGCGTGGTGGCCAATCCCGTCGATATCCAGCGTGTGACGGTAGAGTTCTTCAGACTGGCGAAATCGGTCAGCGGTGCCAATGCGACAGATCTGAAAACCAGCAACATGGGAAACTTCGAGCAACTGCTCAAGCTGGGTGCCAGCGATCAGGAGCCCGACGCCAACGACGCGCATATCGTCAATATCGTGGACTGGCTGTTCCAGTACGCTTTCCAGCAACGCGCCAGCGATATCCATATCGAGCCACGCCGGGAGCAAGGCACCGTGCGCTTTCGTATCGATGGCGTGTTGCATAACGTCTACCAGTTCCCGTCACAGGTCACCATGGCGGTGGTCAGCCGCCTGAAAAGCCTGGGCCGGATGAACGTCGCGGAAAAGCGCAAGCCTCAGGACGGTCGGGTCAAGACCACCACGCCCGACGGCGGCGAAGTGGAATTGCGGCTCTCGACCCTGCCCACCGCGTTCGGCGAAAAAATGGTGATGCGGATCTTCGACCCCGAAGTGCTGCTCAAGGATTTCGATCAACTGGGCTTCTCCAGCGATGACTTGCGACGCTGGCAGGGCATGACCAATCAGCCCAACGGCATCATTCTGGTCACCGGTCCGACCGGTTCGGGCAAGACCACCACGCTCTACACCACACTCAAGAAGCTGGCGACCTCCGAGGTCAACCTGTGCACCATCGAAGACCCCATCGAGATGGTGGAACCCGCCTTCAATCAGATGCAGGTCCAGCACAATATCGACCTGTCTTTCGCCAGCGGTGTGCGAGCCCTGATGCGACAGGACCCGGACATCATCATGATCGGCGAGATTCGTGACCTGGAAACCGCTGAGATGGCGATTCAGGCCGCGCTGACCGGCCACCTGGTGCTCTCGACCCTGCACACCAACGACGCCCCCAGCGCCATCAGCCGCATGCTGGAACTCGGCGTCCCGCATTACCTGCTCAAGGCCACCATTCTTGGCGTCATGGCGCAACGTCTGGTGCGTACCTTGTGCCCGCATTGCAAGGCTCCGATCAACCTGAACGAAACCGACTGGCAGACCCTGACACGCCCTTGGCAGGCTCCGGTGCCGAGCGGCGCGCATCAGGCAGTAGGCTGCGTGGAATGTCGTGAAACAGGTTACCGTGGACGAGCAGGCGTCTACGAGATCATGCTAATGTCCGACAGCGTCAAAGCCTTGATCAGCGCCGACCTGGACCTGACCGCCATGCGCCGCCAGGCCTTCAAGGAAGGCATGCGCAGCCTGCGCCTGTCCGGCGCACAAAAAGTCTCGGCGGGGCTGACGACACTGGAGGAAGTGCTGCGGGTCACGCCACAGAGCGAACAGCGCTAGAAACGGGCTTACGCCCGTTATCGGACCAGACGCGCGAAGGCCGTCTGGTAAAGGTCATTGGTCAGGATGGGGCCATCCTGAAGGTCGAGGCCCATCATCCGGATTGAACTCAACACCTACTCCGGCTATCCAACCCTTCAGAACAACCACAGTCGGAGTAACACCATGCGCCTCAAACATGCTGTCATCACATGTGCCTTACTGTCACTTCCGGTCGGTTCAGCGATGGCCGACGGTTTCTGGCGTAATGTGATTTCTTCCGGTGCCACCACCGGTTCGACTTACCTGACCTTCAAGGATCACAAGCTGATCGTCGCCGCTCAGGATGACGCAGGCAGCTTCGTCGCCAGCAATGGCGGCATTCGCGGTCCATTCCTGGAAGCGGCTATCCAGCAGGTACGCACTGACAATCCTGGCCTGCAAGCCACTGACATGGAGCTGGCCAACGCGATCCTGGCCAAGAACCTGGTTGCCGAAAACCAGTAATTGGCCCCATGAAAAATGCCGCTCTTTCGAGCGGCATTTTTTTGCCTCGGGGTTACTCGCCGATGGCGTTTTTGTAGCCTGCAGCATCCAGCAGTTTTGCCAGATCGGCGGTAGCATCGCTTGGCTTGAGCTTGAAGATCCAGGCTTCGTAAGGCGTGCTGTTCAGCAGTTCCGGAGCGTCGGCCAGTTCTTCGTTGACCGCAATGACTTCGCCCGCAACAGGCGAGTAGATATCGGAAGCCGCCTTGACCGACTCGACCACGCCTGCGGCGTCAGTGGCGGCGAACACCTTGCCCACTTCCGGTAGTTCGACGAACACCACATCGCCCAGCGCTTCCTGGGCATGATCGGAAATACCCACGGTTACCGTGCCGTCGGATTCCAGACGCGCCCATTCGTGGCTTTCGGCAAAACGCAGTTCGGCGGGAATATTGCTCATTTAGTCATCCTCTACATCGAGTCAGCGGAAAACCCGCCAGATAGGTTAGATCAGGGTTTTGCCATGACGTACAAACGCTGGCTGCACTACACGCACCGGATACCATTTGCCGCGGATTTCGACTTCGGCCCGGTCGCCAGTCGCCATCGGAACACGTGCCAGGGCAATCGATTTGCTTAGCGTAGGAGAGAAACTACCACTGGTGATCTCTCCTTCGCCAATTTCTGCGATACGCACGACCTGACGCGCCCGCAACACGCCGCGCTCTTCGAGCACCAGCCCCACCAGTTTCGAGGCTACGCCTGCGGCACGTTCGCTTTCCAGTGCATCGCGACCGATGAAATCACGCTCTGCCGGCTCCCAGGCAATGGTCCAGGCCATGTTCGAGACGAGCGGCGAAGCGTTTTCGTCGATGTCCTGGCCATACAGGTTCATGCCGGCCTCAAGACGCAATGTGTCTCGTGCGCCCAGACCGACAGGGGAAATGCCCGCGCCGACCAGATCGTTGAAAAAACCGGGAGCCTGTTCAGCTGGCAGCATGATTTCCAGACCGTCTTCACCGGTGTAGCCGGTGCGGGCAATGAACCAGTCGCCATCGTCACGGGCTTCAAAATACTTGAGCTGATGAATGGTTTCGGCGCGAGCGCTGGACACCAGTTCGGCAATCCGGCTTCTGGCCCGCGGCCCCTGAATTGCCAGCATGGACAGCCCTGTACGCTCGATCAGTTGCACATCGAAACCGGTGAGGTGCGATTGCATCCAGGCCATGTCCTTGGCGCCGGTTGCCGCATTGACCACCAGGCGATAGCCGCTGGCGGTGAGGTAGACGATCATGTCGTCGACGATACCGCCACGGGTATCGAGCATGGCGCTGTACAACGCACGTCCCGGACTTTTCAGCCGTTCTACGTCGTTGGCCAGCAGGTAACGCAACCAGACCTTTGCCTGACTGCCCATGACATCGATCACATGCATGTGAGAGACATCGAACACTCCGCAATCGCGGCGTACCTGATGATGCTCCTCGACTTGCGATCCGTAATGCAACGGCATGTCCCAGCCACCAAAATCGACCATCTTCGCGCCAAGCGCGAGGTGCAGGTCAAAGAGTGGGGTACGCTGTCCCATGGGTTTCTCCTTCCGGGCGTGGCGAAGGTGCGGACAGGCAGATCAAAGGCAAGCCCCTCGTGAATAGAGGTATGCAGCAAATGACAGCGCGCCGAACGGTCTGACAGACCGCACCGATTGCGGCGCATTGTAGCCGTATGGGGAGTGACTAACCAATCTGACGCGCCGAGCGCCGGATCAACCCGATCACGGGCAACAGCCCGACCAGCACCAGCGTCAAGGCAGGCAGTGCCGCACGCGCCCACTCACCCTCGCTGGTCATCTCGAAGATACGCACAGCAAGGGTATCCCAGCCAAAAGGACGCATGAGCAAGGTGGCAGGCATCTCCTTGAGCACGTCGACGAAGACCAGGAGCGCCGCGCTCAATGCACCCGGCACCAGCAGCGGCAGATACACTTTGAAAAACAACTTTGGCCCACTGACACCCAGACTGCGAGCAGCCTCCGGCAGCGAAGGACGAATCCGCGACAGGCTGTTTTCCAGCGGCCCATAAGCCACTGCAATGAAGCGCACCAGATAGGCCAGCACCAGAGCCGACAGGCTGCCCAGCAGCAAAGGTTTGCCAGCTCCGCCCAGCCATCCGGAAAGCGGGATCACCAGTTGCCGGTCCAGATAACTGAAGGCCAGCATGATCGAAACGGCCAGTACCGAACCGGGCAGTGCATAGCCGAGATTGGCCAGGCTCACGCTGGAGCGAATCACCGGAGTAGGCGCCATGCGTCGTGCAAAAACCAGAATCAGCGCCACACCGACGGTTATCAGCGCAGCAATACCGCCCAGATAGAGGGTATGCAGGATCAGGCCGGTATAACGCTCATCCAGATCGAAACGTCCCCTCTGCCAGACCCAGACGACCAACTGCAGCATGGGCACGGCAAAGGCGCAGATGAAAACCAGCCCGCACCAACCACTGGCAGCCAGCGCTTTAACACCCCGCAGGTGATAGAGCGCCTTGCCTCGCGGTCGCTCATTGGTCGTGCGGCTGGCTCCACGAGCGCGGCGTTCGCCATAGAGCACCACCATGACCGCCAGCAACAACAGGCTCGCCAGTTGCGCTGCGCTGGACAGGCTGAAGAACCCGTACCAGGTCTTGTAGATCGCGGTGGTGAACGTATCGAAGTTGAATACCGACACCGCGCCGAAATCCGCCAGGGTTTCCATCAACGCCAGCGCCACACCGGCGCCGATTGCCGGACGCGCCATGGGCAGCGCCACCCGCCAGAAAGCCTGCAACGGCGATTGCCCCAGCACCCGCGCAGCTTCCATCAGACCTTTGCCCTGAGCCAGGAATGCCGTGCGCGCCAGCAGATAGACATAGGGATAGAACACCAGCACCAGAACGATGATCACCCCGCCCGTGGAGCGCACACGAGGCAGTCGCAGGCCGCTGCCGAACCATTCCCGCATCAGGGTTTGCACCGGACCGGAGAAATCCAGCAGGCCGACAAAGACAAAGGCGAGCACATACGCCGGAATCGCGAACGGCAGCATCAAGGCCCAGTCCAGCCAGCGCCTGCCGGGAAACTCACAGAGGCTGGTCAGCCACGCCAGACTGACGCCCAGCACCGTGACACCGACGCCAACCCCCAGTACCAGGATCAGCGTATTGCTCAGCAGGCGAACCATCTGGGTTTCCAGCAGATGGGACCAGATCTCCCGGTCGATGGTCTCCCACGACAGCAACAACACACTCAGCGGCAACAGCACCAGAGCGGCGATGGCAAAAACCAGGGGATACCAGCGACGTTGGACGGGATGGGCCAAGGAGGATTCTCGAAAATCATGAAAAAGCTGTGGGAGAGAATCGGGCGGCGCTCCGCTCATTCGCGAATAAGCGGAGCGCCGCCCGATTCTCTCCCACAGGGTGTAGCGGTATTAAATCAATTCCAGCCAGCGCGATCCATCATGCGAATTGCTTCGGCCTGACGCTTGCCTGCCACTTCGACAGGAATGGTGTCAGCCTTGAACGTGCCCCAACTGGCGACTTCTGCCGATGGCGCGACTTTCGGATTGGCCGGGAATTCCTGGTTGATGCCGGAGAAGATGGCTTGTGCCTCAGGGCCCGTCATCCATTCAACCAGCGCCTTGGCGGCCTCGGGGTGTGGTGCATGTCTTGTCAGACCGATACCCGACAGGTTGACGTGTACGCCGCGATCCGACTGGTTCGGCCAGAACAGCTTCACTGCCAGGTCGGGATTATCCTTGTGCAGGCGACCGTAGTAATAGGAGTTGACGATACCGACGTCGCATTGCCCGGCATTGATGGCCTCAAGCACCGCAATGTCATCGGAGAACACATCGGTGGACAGGTTATTGACCCAACCCTTGAGAATCTTCTCGGACGCTTCGGCGCCATGGGTTTCGATCAGGGTCGCCGTCAGGGACTGGTTATAAACTTTCTTGGCCGTGCGCAGGCACAGGCGCCCTTCCCAGTTCTTGTCTGCCAGGGCTTCGTAAGTGCTCAGTTCGGCAGGTTTGACGCGATCCGTCGAGTAGGCGATGGTCCGCGCCCGCAGGCTCAGGCCGGTCCAGGCATGGCTGGACGAACGGTATTGGGGCGGGATATTGGCGTCGATCACCGGCGAGGTGAACGGCTGGAGAATCCCCATCTGCTCGGCCTGCCAGAGGTTACCGGCATCGACGGTCAGCAGCAGGTCAGCCGTGGCGTTTTCGCCTTCGGCCTTGATGCGCTGCATCAGCGGGGCTTCCTTGTCGGTGATGAACTTGATCTTCACCCCGGTCTTGGCCGTGTAGGCATCGAAGACCGGCTTGATCAGCTCATCGATACGCGATGAATACACCACGACCTCGTCAGCGGCCTGGGCAGTGCTGCCGAGCACTGTGAGTGTCAAAGCAGCCAGAAGACGCTTGCTAGCCTGCATGGGAGTCTCTCGCGTTCGAAAAATGAGGCGAAATGGTAGTTAATCCCATTTTCGATCACAATCGAACAGCCGCCCGAGGCGTTACCGAATGTTTCAAGCCCGATATGGCGCATGACTCATAGTCATGTGGGAGGCGGCTTGCCGGCGACGGGGACAGTGAAGTCAACGATTGTTTATCGGCTTCAACGGCCCTGTCGCCAGCAAGCTGCCTCCCACAACCGAGCTGACCTGACAACACGTGCTCCTACAGGCGGGCAAGCTCCGGGAGTTCGCCGGACAATCCCAACGCTTCACGCACAAACATGGCCTTGGCTTCCGGCATTTGGTTGACCATCTTCAGGCCGGTGTTGCGCAGCCAGCGCAGCGGCAGCGGGTTGGCCTGGAACAGGCGCTCGAAACCTTCCATGGCCGCCATCAGGGCCAGGTTGTGTGGCATGCGGCGGCGCTCGTAACGACCGAGCACACGGACATCGGCCAGACGCTCGCCACGCTCGGCAGCATGCAGCAACACTTCAGCCAGTACCGCCGCATCCAGAAAGCCCAGGTTCACGCCCTGACCGGCCAGCGGGTGAATGGTGTGGGCGGCATCGCCAATCAGCGCCAGCCCCGGCGCGACATAACGCTTGGCATGACGCTGACGCAACGGCACACACACTCGCGGGTCAGAAGCCAGCACCTGCCCCAGACGGCCCTCGAAAGCCCGCTCCAGTTCGCGGCAGAAGGTTTCGTCATCCAGCGCCATCAGGCGCTCGGCCTCAAGCGGCGTCACCGACCAGACGATGGAACACCAGTGCTCGCCTTCGCGCTCCAGCGGCAGGAACGCCAGCGGGCCATCGTCGGTAAAACGCTGCCAGGCGGTCTTGCGATGAGAGTCCGCCGTTCGCACGCTGGTGACGATGGCGTGATGCAGATAATCCCATTCCCGGGTCGGTGTGCCTGTCAGACGGCGCACGGCCGAATTGGCACCATCGGCAGCAATGACCAGCGGCGCACGCAACTGGCGACCGTCGGCCAGGGTCAGCAGCCAGTCGTCGCCGGAATGACGCATGTGCTCCAGACGGGCATTGGCCAATAAACCGATATCACTGTCGTGCAGCCGCTCCAGCAGAGCGTCCTGCACCACACGGTTCTCGACGATATGCCCCAGCACTTCGGCATGCACGCTGGATGCCGAGAAATGAATTTCGCCAGTGCCACTTCCGTCCCACACATGCATCTGCCCATAAGGGCTGACGCGACGGGCGGCGATGCCTTCCCAGACATCAAGGCGCTGCAGAATCCGCTGGCTGGCTGCCGACAGAGCACTGACGCGGGGCTCGAAGGACGATTGCGAATCGAAGGGTTTGACGCTCAGCGGGCCGCCATCGACCACGACCACATCCAGGCCGCTGCCTTGCAGGGCCAATGCAAGGGCGCTGCCGACCATTCCGGCTCCGACAATCAGCACATCTGCGCGGGTTTCCATGCTTAGATCGTTCTCGCTTGCGGCCGTGGCCGTGTTCTGAAAGTTCGTGGATCACACATCGGATCGAGTCCCCAGACCCATGGCCTGACGGGCAAACCAGCGCTTGGCCGGTGGCAGCAGATCCAGCCCCAGCAACCCCAGGTTGCGGCCTGCGGTGACCACAGGCTGCGTGCTGCCGAACAGCCGGGTTACCTTGTCGGAAAAACCCACGGTCATCTGTTGATCGAGGCGCTGCCGTTCACGATAGGCCAGCAGGGTCGACAGGTCGCCCGGCAGCTTATCGCTTTCCAGCAATGATTCAGCCAGAGCGTCGGCATCACGAAGCGACAGGTTGAAACCCTGACCGGCAATCGGGTGCAGGCTGTGGGCGGCATTGCCCAGCACGACCAGATGCGAACGAACCTGCTCTTCGGCTTCCACCAGGGAAAGCGGATACACATGCCGCGAACCGACCTGACGCAAGGTGCCCAGGCGGTAACCGAATACATTCTGCAGTTCACTGAGGAAGCTGCGGTCATCCAGCGCCGCAAGCCGCTGAGTGTCGTTGCCCTTGCGGGTCCAGACCAGCGCGCAGCGGTTTTCCGGCAATGGCAACAGAGCCATGGGACCGTCATCGGTGAAGCGCTCGAACGCCTGTCCGCAATGGGCTTCGCTCGGGGTGATGTTGGCGATCAGGGCGCTCTGATCATAGGAGCGTTCGCGCACGCCAATCCCCAACTGTTCGCGCAGGCTGGAGCGGCCACCATCGGCCAACACCGCCAGATCACATTCCAGTTCGGTTTCGTCATTGAGGGTCAATCGATAGCCGTCGGCCAGGGCCTGCATGTGCTTGACCTCGGCAGGCACGCGCCATGTCACGACTTCACGATCCAGCCCCGCCCACAGGCATTGGCCAAGCCAGGCATTTTCCACCACATAACCCAGCGCCGGCACGCCTTCTTCCATGGCGGCAAGACGGGTCGCGCCGAAACGCCCGCGATCGGACACCTGAATCTGCAAGATGGGTTCGGCACGACGGGTGATCTGCTGCCACAGGCCAAGGCGCTCATAAATACGCCTCGCACCAAACGACAGCGCCGAAGAGCGTGCATCGTAGCTGGGTTGATAGCTATCGCCGGGAGCAAAAGGTTCAATCAGGACGATTTTCCAGCCGCGCGCCTTTGCGCCCGCCTGCAAGGCCAGAGCGAGGCTGGCACCCACCAGACCGCCACCGATGATGGCAAGATTGAAGCGGCTCATGCGACCTGAGCCTGTGCAGCGGCCATCAGGGCCTCGATTTCAGCGACAGTCTTGGGCACGCCACCGGAAAGAATTTCACACCCCTTCTTGGTCACCACTACGTCATCCTCGATTCGCACACCGATACCTCGCCATTTTTTCGCGACGTTCTGATTGTCGGGAGAGACATAAATCCCCGGCTCCACGGTCAGCGCCATGCCCACCTCCAGCACTCGCCATTCACCGCCGACCTTGTATTCGCCCACGTCATGCACATCCATGCCCAGCCAGTGCCCGGCACGGTGCATATAGAACGCTTTGTACGCTTCAGTTTCGATCAACTCGTCTACATCGCCCTGCAACAGGCCCAGCTCAACCAGCCCGGCCGTAATGACCCTGACCGTCGCTTCATGTGCCTGGTTCCAGTGCTTGCCGGGGCCAATGGCCGCGAACGCCGCTTCCTGAGACTTGAGCACCAGTTCGTAGATCGCCTTCTGCTCTGCCGAGAACTTCCCGCTCACCGGAAAAGTGCGGGTGATGTCACTGGCATAGCAATCAATCTCGCAACCGGCGTCGATCAACACCAGATCGCCATCCTTGAGCGGCGCGTCGTTCTGCTGATAGTGCAGGATGCAGGCGTTGCGGCCCGAAGCGACGATGGACCCGTAGGCCGGCATCTTTGCCCCACCCTTGCGAAACTCGTAGTCCAGCTCGGCTTCCAGGCTGAACTCATACAACCCGGCACGGCTGGCCTGCATCGCCCGGATGTGGGCACGAGCGGAAATCTGCGCAGCCTCGCGCATGACCTTCACTTCCGCTGCCGATTTATACAGGCGCATATCATGCAGCAGATGATCCAGCGCAACGAACTCGTTCGGCGGCTGCGCCCCCAGATGGGCCTTGGAGCGAATCGTATTGATCCACTCCATCAGATGCCGGTCGAATTCAGGGTTGCTGCCCATGGCCGAATACACCCGCTCGCGCCCTTCGATCAGGCCCGGCAGGATGTCGTCGATGTCGTTGATCGGGAAGGCATCGTCGGCACCGAAATCCCGAATGGCGCCTTCCTGACCGGCGCGCAGCCCGTCCCACAACTCGCGCTCCGGATTGCGCTCACGACAGAACAGCACGTACTCGCCATATTCACGCCCCGGAATCAGCACCACCACAGCTTCAGGCTCGGGAAAGCCGCTCAGGTACTGGAAGTCGCTGTCCTGCCGGTAGACATGCTCGACATCACGATTGCGAATCGCAACAGCCGCGGCCGGAAGAATGGCGATGCTGTTGGGCACCATCTGGGCCATCAGGGCCTTGCGTCGACGGGCGTATTCGGACTTCGGGATAGAGATCATGGGCAGACGGGGTCCCTTGGTGGAGCGAGCCGGTCAGGTCTGTAGAAACCCTGCCGGCGCGCCGTGATGGGCAATCAGTGCAGGGAAGGCTTGGGCTGTGGCGCAACGGCCTTGCTGCATTCGGTGAACAGCAGCAGTGGTGCGACGCGCAGGTATTCCATGACTTCCATGTAATCGCTTTCGCCGTCTTCGGATTCTTCAAGTGCATCCTGAACCTGAGCGATGGCCGCCAGATCCTGCAACACTTCAGTGGCTTCGATGCTCAGCACCGCATCTCCAACCGCCAGGCCAAAGCCCGACAGGAAACCCTGGCACCATTGGCCCAGTGCAGCAGCGCGCTCGGCCAGCGGCTCGTCATCGCCGGGCAGCAACAGCACGACCGTCATGTCATCACTGGTGAGTTCGCCCTTGACCATCTCCTGCAGGCCGATCAGCGCCTGGCGAACGTTGTCTTCAGGCTCGGTTTCAAGCAGTACGGAAGCATCGGCAAACCAGCCTTCGCTATCGAAGCCGGCACCGGCACAACTGCGCCCCAGCAACAGGCCGTGCAGTTCGGCAGGGGAAACCGGATGGCCACTGGTATTGAGCAGAGTGGCAAATGCTTTGTACGGAGAATTCTGAATGGGCATGGGCAGCTAGTCGCCAAACGGCGCAATGTCTAGAATGAAGGCCTTGTATCCTAGACTATCCGCGCAACAAGATCATCAACACGGCGGTTAGAGGCAGTGGCGTTACCTGACTCCGTGCCATTCATCAGAAAGTATTCAGTGGAAAACAATGGAAGACACCGATCTGCAAGCCCTGATGAACCGGCTCGAATTGCTGCTCAAGCACACCGAGCAACTTAAAAGCCAAAATGCACTCCTATTAGCTCAGGAAAAATCCTGGCGCGAGGAACGCGCCCACCTCATCGAAAAGAACGAAATCGCCCGGCAGAAGGTCGAGTCCATGATTTCGCGCCTCAAGGCCCTGGAGCAAGACTCATGAGTAATGGCAACAGCGTTACCGTTCAAATCCTCGACAAGGAATATTCGATCATTTGCCCTCAGGAAGAGCGCACCAACCTGGTCAGCGCCGCCCGCTACCTGGATGGCAAGATGCGTGAAATCCGCAGCAGCGGCAAAGTGATCGGCGCAGACCGCATTGCGGTCATGGCTGCCCTGAACATCACTCACGACCTGCTGCACAAACAGAATCTGCCTGACGTGCAAACCAGCGGTTCGACCCGCGAACAGGTGCGCGACCTGCTGGAAAGAGTCGATCTGGCGCTGTCCACAGACACTCCGACAACACCCGATTCACCTCGTAGCTGATTATTTGCAGACGTTTCTGTATACTTGCGCCGCTCCCTGGAGTGCTTGCCAGTCGGTCATGTCCCTGAGCCGATACGCACAACCACGGGGGTTGCACGTTGGGGTCGGTGTGCATGTCCGCTTGACGGAAAGCCTTAAGACCTCCTGCAATCACCACCTTGAACTTTCGGGTTCAAGGGCTACACCGACAGCGGTTCGTCGGGGAGTCCTCATTCAATCCATTGCCAGTCCAGCTGTCTGGCAATGTCGATTCCGTACCTGGTTTCAACCTCACGGATCAGCCTGCATGACCTTGCGCTCATGACCAGCAACCCGACACTCACACGCCCGCAACTGCGCCGCCAGCTACGCAAGGCGCGTCGTGCCTTGAGTCCTGCCCAGCAACGCGCAGCCGCTCGCGGTCTGTATCGCCAACTGGCACAACATCCCCTGTTTCGCCGCGCCCGGCATGTCTCGCTTTATCTGCCCATGGACGGCGAGATCGATCCACGACTTTTGCTGCGGGCCGCACAACGCCGGGGCAAGGCGACTTACCTGCCGGTGTTGAATGCCTGGCCACGCACCAGGATGGTTTTCCAGCGCGTGCGCCCTGGCGAGAAATTCATCCCCAACCGTTTTCGCATCCCGGAGCCGCGCATCAACCGCGCACGGCAACGCAGGATATGGGCGCTGGATCTGATTCTCATGCCTCTGGTCGGATTCGATGAAGAAGGCGGACGCCTCGGCATGGGCGGCGGTTTCTATGACCGCAGCCTGGCGTATCTGGCGCGCAGAAAAACCTGGAAAAAACCGCTGCTGCTGGGTCTGGCCCATGAATGCCAGAAAGTCGAACGGCTCGCACAGGCAAGCTGGGATGTACCGTTGCAAGGCACGGTATCGGACAAACGCTGGTATCTGGCACAACAGGAAGGGAAGTGACGCGACGGGAGCTACAGGCATAGCCCCCGGAAAAGAAAGAAGCTTAAAACATCAATACCGACCGGGGACCTTTTGTTGCTGCTGAGTGATCTCGACAGGCGCATCGACCTTGTTGGTCCACAAGCTCTGCGCATAACCGGTAGTCACGATACCCAAGCCGAACAATGCCACTAAAACCCACAGTAAATCCGGCTTGCGTTTCATTGACTGCCCTCCTTCGACAAATCAATCGCTGCCAACAGCCACTCTTCGTAAAGGCCATGTAACAGCAAGGTGCTTAAAAGGGCGGCATTTTGCGATAACGTGAACCAGTACGCAAATAGTGGCCCCAACCGACTGTCGGTTTGTCATAAAAACATCCCCAAGTTGTGTATTTCCATGGAGAACACCCGATGGCCTATTGGCTGATGAAGTCAGAACCCGACGAACTCTCGATCAGTGACCTGCAACGCCTCGGCCAAACCCGCTGGGATGGCGTGCGCAACTATCAGGCCCGCAACTTCCTGCGCAGCATGGCGGTGGGGGACGAGTTCTTTTTCTATCACTCCAGTTGCCCGGAGCCGGGGATTGCCGGTATCGGCAGGATTATCGAGGCGGCCTACCCGGACCCCACGGCCCTTGAGCCGGAAAGTCACTACTTCGACGCCAAGGCCAGCGCCGACAAGAATCCATGGAGCGCAATCGATGTCGCCTTCGTGGAAATCTTCCCGAAAGTGCTGGGGCTGGGTTACCTGAAACAACAGGCGACGCTTGAACAACTGCCTCTCGTGCAGAAAGGCAGCCGACTGTCTGTGATGCCCGTGACCGCCGAACAATGGTCGGCGATCCTAGCACTGCGCTGAGGGCGTTACTGAACGATAAAGTTGTTGAACAGCAAGTCTTCAACGATCGGCTTGCCCTCTTCGCTGGTCATTACCTGCTGGACCTGCTTGAGTGCTTCCTGACGAATCTTTTCCTTCGCATCGGCGCTGCTCATGGAATCGACGGTCTGCTGGGTAAACAGGGCAACCAGCAGATTACGGATCAGCGGGTCATTACGCTTGACCGCCGCCTGGGCATCGGCGCCGGTAACGCGCAGGGCGATATCAGCCTTGTAGACGCGCAACTTCGGGCCGCCATCAAGGGCATAGTTGCCCACAAACGGAGGCGTCAGAGACACATAAGCCGCCTTGGGCTCGCCTTCACCTTCTTTGGCTTCTTCCTGCGCCAGGGCAGGCAACGACAAGGCCAACAACATCAAGATCCACGCTTTCACAGTCCACTCCTTAATACGGGTTGCCCGCGTAGGTTACAGCTTATACACGCTTATAAGGCCGGGCCATGCTCATTGACCCGAAAACCTGCATATCCGACCTTATCGGCCATTACCGGAAAAGGAATAGCCCGATGAAAGCCCTGCTGTGCAAAGCCTTCGGCCCTGCCGACACCCTGGTCCTGGAAAACGTCGACAGCCCCGTCATCAAGAAGAACGAAATCCTGCTCGATGTACAGGCTGCAGGCGTCAACTTCCCGGACACGCTGATCATCGAAGGCAAATACCAGTTCAAGCCGCCTTTCCCCTTTTCACCCGGCGGCGAAGCAGCAGGCATCATCTCGCAGGTCGGTGAAAAGATAACCCACCTCAAACCCGGCGACCGGGTCATGGCCCTCACCGGCTGGGGCAGCTTCGCCGAACAGGTTGCGGTACCGGGCTACAACGTACTGCCGATTCCCGAATCCATGGACTTCACCACCGCCGCCGCTTTCAGCATGACCTACGGCACCTCCATGCATGCCCTCAAACAACGCGCCAACCTGCAACCCGGCGAAACCCTGCTGGTGCTCGGCGCATCAGGCGGCGTGGGCCTCGCCGCCGTGGAAATCGGCAAAGCCCTGGGTGCCCGGGTCATCGCCGCCGCCAGCAGCGCCGAAAAACTCGAAGTCGCCCGCAATGCCGGCGCAGACGAACTCATCAACTACAGCGAAACCAGCCTCAAGGACGAAGTGAAACGCATGACGGCAGGCAACGGCGTCGACGTCATCTACGACCCGGTCGGCGGCGACCTCTTCGACCAGGCCGTACGTACCCTCGCCTGGAATGGCCGCCTGCTGGTCGTCGGTTTCGCCAGCGGCCGCATCCCCGAACTGCCTGTAAACCTCGCCTTGTTGAAAGGCGCATCAGTGGTCGGTGTGTTCTGGGGCTCTTTCGCACAAAGACAACCTCAAGACAATGCCGCGAACTTCAAGCAACTGTTTGGCTGGTATGCAGAAGGAAAGTTGAAACCACTGGTATCGCAGGTTTATCCGCTGGAAAGAGGGGCAGAGGCGATTGAAGTGTTGGGGAAAAGGAGTGCGGTGGGGAAGGTTGTTGTAGCGATTGGGTGAAAGCAGGTTAAACCTGGGAAGTTGTGAAATTAAACTTGCAGATCGGGCGGTTATTTCACTATCCAGTTTCGCGAATGAATTCGCTCCCACACACGTTGTAGGAGCGAATTTATTCGCGAAATTACAACCAATAATAAATATTTATCGCTCCTCCAAAAAATCTGACAGACGCTTAAATCGAAAAAACTTACCCCCCTCTAAAACAACATACATATACCGCATCACCCATCATCTAATTCGTAACGTTCAGCCATACAAACAAGGAGAATTGTATGGCTACGCGAAGGAAGCGACAAACCAACGTATTACATGACACAACAACTGGAACGGTAAACATATCGCCCAGTAGCAATCCTGCGCCTCAAAACACCGGTTTCTTTGACCGGAGCTTCACGAATACGGGCTCTTCAAAACGTAGAAAACGGCGTCGACGATTGCACGCCCAAGCCCGGCAACAGGCCGCCCAGGCTCGTGCTGCTGCAGAAGCTCAGGCCAAAGCTGAACAGCAAGCGCACGCTCAGGCCCATGCGCAGGCACAAGCCGCAGAGCACGCACGCGCTCAAGCCGCAGCTCAAGCCCAGCGCGAGCAGGCCTATCGGCAAACAATCAGCGACCTCGCCCAGACTCAGCAGACAATCAAATCTGATCTTGCCCTGCGTTACGAACAGACTGCTCCTGGGCTACCCGCCGCGCTGCTAGGCGAGATTCAAACTGACCTCGAACCTCTGTCGAGCAACCCGACCAGCCAACAGCTTGCGGATCTGATCCTTCAGGAAAAGTCCCGGATCAACTATTTGCTGGCCGGCAAACAGGCCGAGCTGGAACAACGCAACCTCAAGACACTGACGTATGGCGAAGTACTGTCGGCCAGCACACCGGAGCAGTATCGCTATTATCTGGAATCCCGCAGCCAGGGCAATCCGCAGCGCGCTCAACAGGCCCATCAGGCCTGGACGGATGCCGTCAACAATGAGCATGAAGCCAGGCTGCTCGCTGAGTCGGCAGCATTTCTGGAACAGCGTTCCACGGAGTTATCCGAGCGTCATGCACGGGTGTCTCAAGCCAGCCATAACACCGCTCCATCAACACGAGCAGGCGCAGAGCGCTTGTGGTCGGCAATCACGCCATCGAGCACCTCCAGCCCCTCCGAAGCACTGGAGAAGGCCGGACAGATCGCTAAAGAGATATTCATCAAAACGGCAATCAGCCGTTTGAAGCTTAACCCCGGAGTTGCCCTGGCACTGTACTCGCCTACGTTAGGCGATGCCGAACGTACACCCACAATCGTTGCAAGCCCTGCTGCGCAGCTCAACCTGCCACCTGATGTGGACATGGAATACGTTGCCAGCGTCAAGGGCAGCATTGATGTTCCGCACCGGCTGGTCATGGCGGATGACGGGCAACAATCAGTCGCCAAGTGGGTGGCGGCGGACGGCGTAAAAGTCGGCACCAAAGTTCGTGTCCGAAATTTCACGTACAACGCTCAGAACAATACCTACGAATTTATTCGTGACGGCGATACCCGGCCAGCGCTGGTCTGGACTCCAATTCAACAACCGGCAGACAGCTCCACCCGTTTCCCGGGCCAGAAACCGGTCTTGCCGGTCGACCCTGGCGTGGATGTATCGCCACAGGGCGCACGCGCTGACGAACTGCCGAGCTTCGTCAATGACGACCCCGACGATTACATCCTGGTATTCCCGCCAGGCTCCGGACTGCCTGACACGTATCTGCTTTTCAAGGACCCACGGACTATTCCGGGAGTCGCTACAGGATACGGAAAACCGGTAACAGGCACCTGGCTAGGCGAAAGCACCCGTGCGCAAGGGGCTCCCATTCCTTCGCAGATTGCGGATCAGTTGCGGGGTAGGCAGTTCAGTAGTTTTGGCAGATTACGAGAAGAAATCTGGAAGGCGATAGCCCGCGACCCAGAGCTTCAAGGGCAATTTTCCCATCGCAACCTTGCGCTTATGAAGTCAGGACGTGCTCCCCAACCAAGGCAGGCGGATCAAGTGGGAAGACGGAAAACGTTTGAAATTCATCATGAATATGAAATAGCAAACGGCGGAGGTGTCTACGACATTGACAACTTGAGAGTACTTCCACCCAAGCAGCACATTGAACATCACAGGAGATTGCAATGAACCTCAAAAGAAAACTGGAAGATTACACAGAACAAGATTTTCTAGATCTTATCAACGAATTCACCAACCCTAGAAAACTTCCCGGGAAAGAATTTGAAAGACACACTCGCCTTTTACTGGAGCACTTTACAGAAATAACGGGGCATCCTGACGGCTCAGATTTGATTTATTACCCGGAGATCGACACGGCTCAAGGGATTCTGGAAACAGTAAAAAAGTGGCGTGCCCAGAATGGAAAACCGGGATTCAAAGCACCCGATGACCATCAATGACAACACTCCAACAAGAGAAAGCAATCATGGAAGAATTTCAAAACTACCTTAATAAGCTACCGAGCTTTCTAAAAACAGAGCTGACAGCACAAGCTGGCAACACGAACGGGCTCAGTGAACTGCAAGTCATCAGGCAATATTGCACTGCTGCCGACCAGCTCATTAACAGCAAACGTGCTGGGTTGGCGCAAGAACACGTTAATGCGGCAGTTGCAAATTTTGGCGGAACCCCTTGGAGTAAGGAAGATCTGGAGCTCAGCGAGCAACTTCGCAATATGCCGGGTATACGATCAATGGATCCCTACTCCATGAGTATTAATGCCCATTTCTTTTTGGAGTCCAACCGTTTCCTGAATGAACTCAAGCCCAGGATGAAGGAGATTGAAGCCCGACTTGTAGCCGAGCAAGCCCAGCGCCAGGCAGCCGAAGCCGCTCGCCTCCAGGCACAGCGCGCCGCAGAAGAGGCTGCGCGGATCAAGGCCGAAGAAGAGGCTCGCGAACTGGCCAGGCGTCAGATCGAAGAAGCAAAACAGGCCGCTCTGGCGCTTGCACGCCGTCAGGTCGAGGAGGCTGCACAAGCACTGGCCACACGTCAGGCGCAGGATAAGGCCGTTGATAACCAACCGCAGGTTACCAATCAATCAGTAGCGTGGGTTCCGGGACCAGAAACCAGTCAGCAGATCACATTGGCACTGAGCAATCTTGGGGCAAGCATCGAGGCGGCAATCATGGCGTTTCATGAGGCGCTCCAACCGCATGCGAACCTGTCCGACAGCGTCCATTTTGATGAGGTTCTGAAGATGAGCCAGGCGGCCTGAGTCTTCGCGAATAAATTCGCTCCCACACAAATTGTAGGAGCGAATTTATTCGCGAAAGCCCAACATGCCGTCGCAATGAAAACGACTCTGCTATTACCTGCCAACAGCCCGAACTCAATAGAAAATCATTTCCGAGCATTTCAAAAACAAAAAGAAATAAATTCCGTTTTCATAAAAGGAACCGCTGGACGTAGGAGAACCACCTACAACGCGTAGAAATAACTATGGAGAACTCTCATGCGCGTTGGAAACACTAATACACCTTTATCAGGCTACCAGGCCGAATCAAGCCCACCGGCAACCACAGGGACTGCTGGAGCTTCCACAAGCAGGGCTTCTGCCCAAGACACAAATCCTGAGCTGAAGGACCGCACCAAACGAGGAGCAAGCGGTGTGCAGGGCACCACAGCCGTCTTCAATGAAAAACTTAAAAAAAGCGATCTTTCAGCAGGAGATATTCTCATATTGATGGATCAACCTGACAACACAACACTCACTCATAAAATAATAAAAACCGGACAGCTTTTACCTTCTCTTTCTCTACTGCGCCATAACAAAGGCGACTCGGCTCTGGTACATGCCGTCATGTGGTCGAAAACACCAAATAATCCGGGCAAGGCCGAGGCAAAAGGAAAAGGCGAATCAGAGATCGTCGAAATGCGAGGCGGCGCTCAACTTTCGTCATCTTCGGGTCCAGTGCAACAGGGGTTGTACAAGGTGTACTCGCCCAAGGATAAAAATCTGGGCGACTGGGCCGCCCAGATTGGGCAAGTCTGGAGCGAAGACAAGACGATTCCTTACTCAAAACTCAAATGTGTATTGAGCGTCGTAAGAAACTCTAACTTCAAGAGTGGCGCCAAGGATGCGAGCGATAAATATGGAGACCAGGCGTTTGAAAATACGCCCCGAATCCAGGGTGCATTTTGCTCACACTTCGTACTTGCCGCTTACCAAGCGGCAGCAAAAAGGACAGGCACACCGTTAACGGGTGCATTGAAAACCGATGCGGAGGCAACCTCGGTAAGAACACTGGAGCATTTTCTGAAAAAGGATGAACAAGGCTTCGACTTCAAGGGTTACTTGAAAATCGAACCTCAGGATGTGCTCTATAAATAGTGACAAAGCAGCTTGTCAAAAAAGCCGTGCAGACCTCTCTCGCACGGCCTTTTCATAACCGGGAACGTCGTGTCGGGAACACGAGGAGAGGATAGAGGGACGCGGCTCAATGCGATAAGGATCAAGAACCCGCTGACAGGCCGCCAGCGTTAGTTATCACTACCAAACCCGGATGTTCAAAAAAGAACACGAACAGCCTCACATTTCCCACTCACCTTTCAGAAAAAGCGCTGCTTTTTTCTGTAACGAAAATGTAATATTCGCTTTCGCAAAAAATAAAAACCCGGAGCGTCTGCATGTTTGCGTTTTTCCGTCCTGCCAAGCACTTGGCACCCCTGCCTGAAGAAAAGGTCGACAGCACTTACCGCCGTCTGCGCTGGCAGATTTTCGCCGGTATTTTCATCGGTTATGCCGGTTACTACCTGCTGCGCAAGAACTTCTCCCTGGCGATGCCTTACCTGATCGAGGAAGGCTACACACGCGGGCAGTTGGGTGTTGCCATGTCGGCCATCGCGATTGCCTACGGCTTGTCGAAATTCCTGATGGGGCTGGTTTCGGACCGCTCCAACCCGCGCTATTTCCTGCCGTTCGGGTTGCTGGTGTCGGCCGGGGTGATGTTCATTTTCGGTTTCGCGCCCTGGGCGACGTCCAGTGTCACGATCATGTTTGTGCTGCTGTTCATAAACGGCTGGGCACAGGGCATGGGCTGGCCGCCGAGCGGGCGAACGATGGTGCACTGGTGGTCGCAGAAAGAGCGCGGCGGTGTGGTTTCGGTCTGGAACGTGGCGCATAACGTGGGCGGTGGTCTGATCGGCCCGCTGTTCCTGCTGGGCATGGGCTGGACCAACGACTGGCACGCCGCATTCTATGTGCCGGCAGCCGTGGCTCTGATGGTGGCAGTCTTCGCCTTCGCAACCATGCGCGATACCCCGCAATCGGTTGGCCTGCCGCCCATCGAGCACTACAAGAACGATTATCCGGAAGGCTACGATGCCAGCCATGAAGAAGAATTCAGCGCCAAGGAAATCTTCGTCAAATATGTGCTGCGCAATAAACTGCTGTGGTACATCGCCCTGGCTAACGTGTTCGTCTATCTGCTGCGCTATGGCGTGCTGGACTGGGCACCGACCTACCTGAAAGAAGCCAAGCACTTTACGGTCGACAAGACCTCGTGGGCCTATTTCCTGTACGAGTGGGCAGGTATTCCGGGCACGCTGCTGTGCGGCTGGATGTCGGACAAGATCTTCAAGGGCAACCGCGGCCTGACCGGCATGGTGTTCATGTTCCTGGTGACCATCGCCACGCTGGTGTACTGGCTGAACCCGGAAGGCAACCCGACCGTCGACATGATCGCTCTGGTTTCCATCGGCTTCCTGATCTATGGCCCGGTAATGCTGATCGGTCTGCAGGCACTGGAACTGGCACCCAAGAAGGCAGCCGGTACTGCGGCAGGTTTCACAGGGCTGTTCGGTTATCTGGGCGGTTCGGTCGCGGCAAGCGCGGCAATGGGCTACACCGTTGATCACTTCGGCTGGGATGGCGGTTTTGTGCTGCTGATCGGCGCATGCATCCTGGCCATGGCGTTCCTTGCGCCAACGCTACGTCACAAACAGGTTGCCAGCACGTCTCGGGAAGCCTGAGTCAAAGCGTAACCGGGTTGGACCGGCAACGCTTCAGCCGCGCCTCCAGATTCAGATCTGGCATGGCGTGGCTGCGCAGGGCGCTGACGGTCTGCTCGACGTACTCGCGGGTCGTGCCATAACGCCCGCTCGCGCTGGCCAGCACCTGGCTCAGCACACTGTCCGGCAGGTTGCCCGCATAGCTGGGCAAATGCCTCTCCAGCACAAATCCCAAAGCCTGAACCTGCGTGCCATCTTCAAGACGGCAGCTCAGCCAGTGCGGGCGATAAGAGGGATAAGGCATTTCGCGCTGCCAGAGCGCGAACAGTGAGTCTTCAAGGCATTCATCCGGCAAGCGGTAGGCGAATCCCGTGCAGGAACCGCCACGGTCCAGACCGAATACCAGGCCTGGCACTTCCGGCGTGCCGCGATGTTCGTGGGACCACAGGTACAAGCCGCGATGGTAGCCATACACCCGTGCGCGCTGACGTTCGACGGCCTTGCATTCAGGGCGCCAGATCAGCGAGCCATAAGCGAACAGCCAGACAGGGCCGCCCTTGTGAAGTCGCAGGGTGGCGTTCATCGAGGCGAGCAATTGCTCGCGGGTGAGTTGCGGGCCAAGATCGATTACTGGCGGATATTTCAGACCAAGGCCGTCATGCACGGCCGCCGCCAATTCATTGATTGGATTGTCCATTTGCCTCCCTGACAGCCTGACTGTCAGTCATAACCGAGCCTTGAGGACCCGCTCATGGATGAGCGGCGTCAAGGTATCGCGGTACGGGTGCTGCTGCAGGACCGAGCCTGCATTGCGAGAAGCATCTGCCGATGCTCTTCATCGCCATAAGCTATAAGCGATTGAAAAAAATTGCAATCCAGTTACAAGGCCGCCAGTCAGAAGCTAGGGACGAGGCGCGTAGGCAAAGACATCGGCACGCATCTGATGAGCGTCCATTCCGGCACCGACCAGGGCATCCAGAGTCGCGTAGATCATGGCCGGCGAGCCGCTGCCGTAGACATGGATCGAGGACAGGTCGCTGATGTCATCGCGTACGGCTTCATGCAACATCCCGCAGCGCCCTTCCCAGCCGCACAGATCACTGACGACCTTGTGCAGGAACAGATTCGGCAGCGCTGCCCATTCGTCCCACTGACGGATTTCGTAAAAGTCCTCGGGACGGCGCACGCCCCAGTACAGATGCACCGGATGGCTGAAGCCCTTGGCTCGGCAATGCTCGATCAGGCTGCTCATCTGCGCCATGCCCGTGCCAGCCGCAATCAGTACCAGCGGACCGTCGGGCAGATCGGCAAGATGGGTATCGCCAAAAGGCAGCTCGACCCGCGCCATGGCATTGCGTTGAAGCTGTTCGATCAGCGTGCGGGCACTGGCCTCACGGACCAGCACATGCAATTCCAGGTCACGCCCCTTGTGAGGCGCCGAAGCCAGCGAGAAGGCGGATTTTTCGCCGTTCTCGCGCTCGAGCATCAGGTATTGCCCGGCGTGATAGCGAGGCAGCTTGCCAGCTGGAGCCCTCAGGCCGACCCGCCAGACATCGCCGCCCACTTCAACGCACTCGCTGAGCTGGCAGGCAAACGTGCGCACCGGCAACTGACCAAGGGGCAGTACCGCATCCCACAGCACTTCGCAGGTTTCCAGCGGCTCTGCCAGACAAGTATAGATTTCACCGTGGGTCAGCTCATCACTGGCCTGTTTCACGCGCCCCTGCACCAGCAGCGCCGAGCAGACATGGCAATTACCGTTGCGGCAGCTCTGGGGGCATTCATAGCCCAGGCGCTGTGCAGCATCGAGAATCCGCTCGCCCGGCAGAGTTTCCAGCACTGCACCCGACGGCTGCAACGTTACACGCATCAATCTATTCCCAGTTGATTCCAGATTTCATCGACCCGACGTGTCGTCGCCTCGTCCTTGACGATAGCCCGGCCCCACTCGCGTGTGGTTTCGCCCGGCCATTTATGCGTCGCATCAAGCCCCATCTTGGAACCCAGACCGGAAACCGGTGAAGCGAAATCCAGGTAATCGATCGGCGTATTTTCGATCATGACCGTGTCGCGCTTGGGGTCCATGCGCGTGGTGATGGCCCAGATCACGTCGTTCCAGTCGCGAGCGTTGATGTCGTCGTCGGTGACAATAACGAACTTGGTGTACATGAACTGTCGCAGGAACGACCAGACACCCAGCATCACGCGCTTGGCATGGCCCGGGTACTGTTTTTTGATGGTCACGACGGCCATGCGATAGGAACAGCCTTCGGGCGGCAGGTAGAAGTCGACGATTTCCGGGAACTGCTTTTGCAGGATCGGCACGAACACTTCGTTCAGCGCCACGCCCAGAATCGCCGGCTCATCCGGCGGACGGCCCGTGTAGGTGCTGTGGTAGATCGGCTTGATGCGATGGGTGATGCGCTCGACGGTGAACACCGGGAAGCTGTCCACTTCGTTGTAATAACCGGTGTGGTCGCCATAAGGACCTTCATCGGCCATTTCACCGGGATGGATCACGCCCTCAAGAACGATTTCGGCACTGGAAGGCACTTGCAGGTTGTTGCCACGGCACTTGATCAGTTCGGTGCGAGTACCGCGCAGCAGGCCTGCAAACGCATACTCGGACAAGCTGTCAGGCACAGGCGTCACGGCCCCCAGAATGGTCGCCGGGTCCGCGCCCAGGGCAACGGCTACCGGGAACGGCTCGCCGGGATGCTTGATGCACCATTCCTTGAAATCCAGCGCGCCGCCGCGGTGGCTGAGCCAGCGCATGATGACCTTGTTGCGACCGATCACCTGCTGGCGATAGATGCCCAGGTTCTGGCGTTCCTTGTTCGGACCGCGCGTAACCGTCAGGCCCCAGGTGATCAGCGGCGCAACGTCGCCAGGCCAGCAGGTCTGGACAGGCAGCATGCTCAAGTCGACGTCATCGCCTTCGATGACGATCTCCTGGCACGGCGCATCCTTGACCACTTTGGGGGCCATGGAGATGACTTTCTTGAAGATCGGCAGCTTTGACCAGGCGTCTTTAAGGCCCTTGGGCGGCTCCGGCTCCTTGAGGAAGGCCAGCAACTTGCCGATTTCCCGCAGCTCGTCGACGGATTCGGCGCCCATGCCCATGGCGACCCGCTCCGGCGTTCCGAACAGGTTGCCCAGCACCGGGATGTCAAAACCGACCGGCTTTTCAAACAGCAGGGCCGGGCCTTTGGCGCGCAGCGTGCGGTCGCAGATTTCAGTCATTTCCAGCACAGGGGAAATGGGCATCTGAATGCGTTTCAACTCTCCGCGCTGCTCAAGCTGCTGCACGAAATCCCTTAGGTCCTTGAATTTCATTAACCTGGCCACTTATTCAAATAGGTGCACATCGTACCTGCTCTGCAGATTCGTGGCAGCCATGAGCAGGCACAGGAGTGAATTTATTCTGGGCCAAAGACATGAATGTCATTCGTGGGAGGCAGCTTGCTGGCGACTTCCTCGTACAGCCGCAGAATATCTGCCGGTTTCAAGGCCTTTTCGCCAGCAAGCTGCCTCCTACACATTTTGTTTGTGTATTAACTGATCAGCATTACTTCCCCAGACGACCATCAAAAAAAATGGCGCCCCGAAGGACGCCATTTTCTGTTCAACCTGTCAGTTACTTGCGTTTCATCGACAGGAAGAATTCATCGTTGGTCTTGGTCTGCTTGAGCTTGTCGACCAGGAACTCGATGGCAGCGACTTCATCCATAGGATGCAGCAGCTTGCGCAGGATCCACATGCGTTGCAGTTCGTCATCAGCAGTCAGCAACTCTTCACGGCGGGTGCCGGAGCGGTTGATGTTGATGGCCGGGAACACGCGCTTCTCTGCGATCTTGCGATCCAGCGGCAGCTCCATGTTGCCCGTACCCTTGAACTCTTCGTAGATCACTTCGTCCATCTTCGAGCCGGTTTCAACCAGCGCGGTGGCGATGATGGTCAGCGAGCCGCCTTCTTCGATGTTACGCGCAGCACCGAAGAAACGCTTTGGCTTCTCGAGAGCGTGAGCATCGACACCACCGGTCAGTACCTTGCCGGAGCTTGGAATCACGGTGTTGTAGGCGCGAGCCAGACGGGTGATGGAGTCGAGCAGGATCACCACATCCTTCTTGTGCTCGACCAGGCGCTTGGCCTTCTCGATCACCATTTCAGCAACCTGCACGTGGCGGGTTGGCGGCTCGTCGAACGTGGAAGCAACCACTTCGCCGCGTACGGTACGCTGCATTTCGGTTACTTCTTCCGGACGCTCGTCGATCAGCAGAACGATCAGGTGAACTTCAGGGTTGTTACGAGTGATGTTCGACGCGATGTTCTGCAGCATGATGGTCTTGCCCGCCTTTGGCGGAGCAACGATCAGGCCACGCTGGCCTTTACCGATAGGTGCACACAGATCGATCACACGACCGGTCAGGTCTTCGGTGGAACCGTTACCGGCTTCCATCTTCATGCGCACGTTCGGGAACAGCGGCGTCAGGTTTTCGAACAGAATCTTGTTCTTGGCGTTTTCCGGACGATCGAAGTTGATCGTGTCGACCTTGAGCAGTGCGAAGTAACGCTCGCCTTCTTTCGGTGGGCGGATCTTGCCAACAATGGTGTCGCCGGTACGCAGGTTGAAACGACGGATCTGGCTTGGCGAGACGTAGATATCGTCCGGGCCAGCGAGATAGGAAGCGTCTGCAGAGCGCAGGAAGCCGAAGCCGTCCTGGAGGATCTCCAGCACGCCATCACCAGAAATTTCCTCGCCGCTTTTGGCGTGCTTTTTCAGCAGGGAGAAAATCACATCCTGCTTGCGCGAACGGGCCATATTTTCTATGCCCATCTGTTCGGCCATTTCGAGCAGATCGGTAATCGGCTTTTGCTTGAGTTCAGTCAGGTTCATATGGGAATGACGTAATCATGTATGAAGGGAAATTAAGCTTTTGGCTTAATGAGGCCGCGCCGCAGAGAAGGCGACAGGATCGCGTACTAAATCGAAAAGGAGAGCGTCGGCGACGGCTAGCAGGGGGCAATGGAGAATCCATTGCGGGGCCGAATGTACCACTTGATTTTCCAGGCGTCTAGTACGAAGCCAGAAAAAACCCCGCTGTTCGCGGGGCTTTAAAAACATCAAAGATTGGCGTCGATGAAGGCAGCCAATTGCGACTTGGACAAGGCGCCTACTTTGGTGGCTTCGACATTACCGTCCTTGAACAGCATCAGCGTCGGGATACCGCGCACGCCATGCTTGGCCGGGGTTTCCTGATTGTTGTCGATGTTCAGCTTGGCAACGGTCAGCTTGCCTTCGTAGGTGCTGGCGATTTCGTCCAGAACGGGTGCAATCATCTTGCATGGGCCGCACCACTCAGCCCAGTAGTCAACAAGCACAGGGCCGGTAGCCTTGAGGACATCGGCTTCGAAGCTGGCGTCGGTGACGTGTTTGATCAGGTCGCTACTCATGGAGATCTCCGAGGTCGTAGGCTAAAAACGACGCCCATCATAGCGGGCCTTATGGCATTCAGGAAGCCGCGGCTCATTGAGTCTGGCTATGGGAAGCCATGAATATGGTTATAACCCCGTATTTAGCTGGCGGGCGAGACAAAAACAATCCCCGTGCGCAGTGCCGCACCACGGATATGTTCCTGCATGGCCTTCTGCGCAGGACCTGAAGCATGTCGGGAAAGGGCGCGCAAAATCTTGCGATGTTCCTGCCAGGTTTCCATGACTCTTCCTGCACGAATGAAGGGCATTTTCTGACTTTCGAGGAAGATATCTGCACCCGCCGTCACAATGCCCAGCATGGCCTGATTACCACTGGCGACCAGAATATGCCGATGAAACTCGAAATCCAGCCTGGCTGCCGCCTCGAAATCCCCGGCACGCAACTCCAGACGCATGGCTTCGACATTGTCCTCCAGCACATCCCGCTCGTCGGCAGTCAGGGTCACAGCGGCAAGCCCCGCAGCAAAGCCTTCCAGCGCATAGCGCAACTGAAAGGTATCGGCCGGAGAAACCCGTGCGTCGAAAGGCCAGGAAAAACCGGCCGTGCGCTGTTCTGGTTCAGAAATCGACTGAATGAACACGCCCTTGCCTGGCTGCACACTGACAATTCCCAAGGCACTGAGCGACGACAGGGCTTCGCGCAGCGAGGCTCGACTGACGCCCAGCAATACCGCCAGATCCCGCTGCGAAGGCAGGCTGTCGCCAGGTTTGTAACCTTGCTCGGCAATCAGTTTACGAATTGCCCGGAGGGCCGATTCAGGTACTGCGAGGGCATTCTGCGGCATCACTGTTCAGGCCAGTCAGTCCAGTAAAAACTCCTTTTATCGCCATCTACACCATCCGGCAAGCGACGCCCAGCGCTGGGGCGACGTGGCTTTCAGGCGCGCCAAAGCAGGGCATCCGATCCGCCAACTGTTCAGACCAGTAAGACCAAATACCGTCCGCAAAGCCCGACTTATGGCGCAAACAGCCTGAGTGGCATGGGCTGTGCACTAGGGGACAAGCCAACATCTTTCGTTCCGTTCGGAGATTTCCCATGACCAAGCGTTACAGCGCACTGCTTACTGCCTTGTTTGCCAGCCTGATGCTGAGCCAGGCCCCTGCCCACGCCAACGGCCTGGATGACGTCGTAGCGCGCGGCACTCTGAAAGTCGCTGTACCTCAGGACTTCCCGCCGTTTGGCTCTGTGGGTCCGGACATGAAACCGCGCGGCCTGGATATCGACACCGCGCAACTGCTGGCCGACAAACTGAAGGTCAAACTCGAACTGACACCGGTCAACAGCACCAACCGCATCCCGTTCCTGACCACCGGCAAGGTCGATCTGGTGATCTCCAGCCTCGGCAAGAACCCGGATCGCGAGAAGGTCATCGACTTCTCCCGCGCCTACGCGCCGTTCTACCTGGCGGTGTTCGGTCCACCTGACTCGCCGGTCAAGGAAATCAGCGACCTCAAGGGCAAGACCATCAGCGTGACCCGTGGCGCCATCGAGGATATCGAACTGACCGCCGTCGCTCCTGAAGGCGCAACCATCAAGCGCTTCGAAGACAACAACTCGACCATCGCCGCTTACCTGGCTGGCCAGACCGACCTGATCGCCAGCGGTAACGTGGTCATGGTCGCCATCAGCGAGCGCAACCCGAAACGCATTCCGGCCCTGAAAGTGAAACTCAAGGATTCGCCGGTCTACGTCGGCGTGAACAAGGGTCAGCCCGAGCTGCTGGGCAAGGTCAACGAAATCCTCAATGCCGCCAAGGCTGACGGTTCGCTGGAAAAAGCCTCTGTGACCTGGCTCAAGCAACCGCTGCCAGCCGATCTCTGATCACTGCTTTCTGATCACAGGATCCGCCAATGGCTTATCAATTCGACTTTACACCGGTCCTGCAAAGCGCTGATCTCTTGCTGCGCGGGGCCTTGTTCACGCTGGAACTGACGGCCATTGGCACTTTGCTCGGGGTCAGCCTGGGCATCGTTGGCGCGGTCGTGAGGGCCTGGAAAATCCAGCCCTTCGCCACGATCTTCGGCATCTACGTCGAGCTGATCCGCAACACACCGTTTCTGGTACAGCTGTTTTTCATCTTCTTCGGCCTGCCGTCCCTGGGCGTGCAGATTTCCGAATGGCAGGCAGCCATCCTGGCAATGGTCATCAACCTGGGTGCCTATTCGACGGAGATCATCCGCGCCGGCATTCAGGCGATCCCCAAGGGACAACTGGAAGCCGCCGCCGCTCTGGCCATGAACCGCTACGAAGCCTTTCGCTACGTAGTGCTGGCTCCGGCGCTGAGCAAGGTCTGGCCGGCACTGAGCAGCCAGATCATCATCGTCATGCTCGGCTCGTCGGTCTGCTCGCAGATCGCCACCGAAGAATTGAGCTTTTTCGCCAACTTCCTGCAGTCGCGTAACTTCCGCGCCTTCGAGACATACATCGTCACCACGCTGGTCTACCTGTGCATGGCGTTGCTGATCCGGCAATTGCTGGCCTGGGTCGGGCGTCGCTACCTATCGAGGAGCCGCTGATGGATTTCACCCTATGGGACATCCTGCGCAACCTGCTGACAGGCCTGCAATGGACAGTAGCCCTCTCGCTGGTGGCCTTTGTCGGCGGCGGGCTGATCGGTCTGCTGGTCATGGTCATGCGTATCTCGGACAAAACCGGGCCACGGGTCGCCGCGAATCTCTATATAGAGCTGTTCCAGGGCACACCGCTGCTGATGCAGTTGTTCCTGGTGTTCTTCGGCGTGGCCCTGATGGGTGTGGATATTTCGCCCTGGGCCGCTGCTGCGCTGGCACTGACGCTGTTCACCAGCGCCTATCTGGCCGAGATCTGGCGCGGTTGCGTCGAGTCGATATCGAAAGGCCAGTGGGAAGCATCCGCCAGTCTGGCGATGACGCCCATCGAGCAGATGCGCTACGTGATCCTGCCACAGGCACTGCGCATCGCCGTCGCGCCGACGGTCGGCTTCTCGGTCCAGGTGGTCAAGGGCACGGCCGTGACCTCGATCATCGGCTTCACCGAACTCACCAAGACCGGCAGCATGCTGGCCAACGCTACCTTTGAACCCTTCATGGTCTACGGCTTCGTTGCCCTGGGCTACTTCATCCTTTGCTACCCCTTGTCGCTCTGTGCGCGCCATCTGGAAAGGAGACTGCATGCCTCTGCTTAGAATTTCCGCCCTGCATAAATACTACGGCGACCATCACGTACTCAAAGGCATCGACCTTTCTGTCGAGGAAGGCCAGGTCGTGGCGATCATCGGTCGCAGTGGCTCGGGCAAGAGCACGCTGCTGCGCACGCTCAACGGGCTGGAGTCGATCAACGATGGCGTGATCGAAGTCGACGGCGAGTACCTGGACGCCGCCCGCGCCGACCTGCGCACCTTGCGGCAGAAGGTCGGCATGGTGTTCCAGCAGTTCAACCTGTTCCCGCACCTGAGCGTGGGGGAAAACGTCATGCTCGCCCCTCAGGTCGTACAGAAAGTGCCCAAGGCCGAAGCGGCAAAACTGGCCAGACAGATGCTGGAGCGTGTCGGGCTGGGCGAGAAGTTCGACGCCTTCCCGGATCGTCTGTCCGGCGGTCAGCAACAGCGCGTGGCCATCGCCAGGGCCCTGGCGATGTCACCCAAGGTGCTGCTGTGCGATGAAATCACCTCGGCGCTGGACCCGGAACTGGTCAACGAAGTGCTCAGCGTCGTGCGCCAGCTGGCGGCCGACGGCATGACCCTGATCATGGTGACCCACGAAATGCGCTTTGCCCGCGAAGTGGGCGACAAGCTGGTCTTCATGCACCAGGGCAAGGTTCATGAAGTGGGCGCCCCTAAAGAGCTGTTCGCCAATCCGAAAACCCCGGAACTGGCGAATTTCATCGGATCGGTGGAAGAGAAGTAGTCAGCGAATTCGTTCGCGAACAAGGCCCACAGAGCGGTTCACGCGCCTGATACGTTGGCGACAGGCATGGATCGTGGCAGGATGGCGCGGTTATCGAACGAGATTTTGATCATGCCGCACACCAAAGCCAAGAATCTTTCCCTGATCGCAGCGATCGACCTGGGCTCCAACAGCTTTCATATGGTCGTTGCCAAGGCGAATCAGGGCGAGATCCGCATACTTGAGCGCCTGGGTGAAAAGGTTCAGCTGGCGGCGGGCATCAATGACGAGCGCCAGCTCAACGAAGAGTCCATGCAGCGCGGGCTCGATTGCCTCAAGCGCTTCGCCCAACTGATCAACGGCCTGCCACTGGGCGCCGTGCGGATCGTGGGCACCAATGCCTTGCGTGAAGCACGCAACCGCAACGAATTCATTCATCGCGCCGAAAAGATCCTGGGACACCCCGTGGAAGTCATTTCCGGCCGCGAGGAAGCGCGCCTGATCTATCTCGGCGTCTCACACACCCTGGCCGACACTCCGGGCAAGCGTCTGGTGGCCGATATCGGCGGCGGCAGCACCGAGTTCATCATTGGTCAGCGCTTCGAGCCACTGCTGCGCGAAAGCCTGCAGATGGGCTGCGTGAGTTTCACCCAGCGTTACTTCAAGGACGGCAAGGTCACACCGGCCCGTTACGCCCAGGCGTACACTGCGGCACGTCTTGAAATCATGAGCATCGAACACGCCCTGCACCGTCTGAAGTGGGATGAAGCCATCGGCTCGTCCGGCACCATTCGGGCCATTGGCGTGGCGCTCAAGGCCAACGGCTACGGTTCGGGCGAAGTCAACGCCGAGGGTCTGGCGTGGCTCAAGCGCAAACTGTTCAAGCTGGGCGACATCGAGAAGATCGACTTTGACGGCATCAAACCCGACCGTCGTGCGATCTTCCCGGCCGGTCTGGCGATTCTGGAAGCGATCTTCGACGCCCTGGAACTCAAGCGCATGGACCATTGCGAAGGCGCACTTCGCGAAGGCGTGCTGTATGACCTGCTGGGCCGTCATCACCATGAAGACGTGCGTGAGCGCACCCTCGGCTCGCTGATGGATCGCTATCACGTCGATCTGGAACAGGCCGCTCGCGTGGAGCGCAAGGCGCTGCATGCCCTGGAGCAAGTCGCCGAAGCCTGGGACCTGGAAGACGAAATCTATGCCGAGCTGCTGAGCTGGGCCGCCAAGGTGCATGAAGTGGGGCTCGATATCGCCCACTACCACTACCACAAGCACGGCGCCTACCTGATCGAGCACTCGGATCTGGCCGGATTCTCACGCGAAGACCAGCAAATGCTCGCGCTGCTGGTGCGCGGTCATCGTCGCAATATTCCCAAGGACAAGTTCGCCGAGTTCGGCGATGAAGGCATCAAGCTGATTCGCCTGTGCGTGTTGCTGCGCTTTGCGATTCTGTTCCATCACATTCGTGGCACCCAGGAGATGCCACGTGTGATCCTGCGTGCCGACGGCCCGAATCTGGACGCTGAATTCCCGGCAGGCTGGCTGGAAAACAACCAGTTGACCCAGGCCGACTTCGCGCTGGAAGCGGAGTGGCTGACCCGGGTCGGTATCGTCTTTACTGCACACTGAGTACCGGAATGCTCAGGCGCTCCAGCAGGGTCGCCTGGGCGCTTCGAGCGTTCTGGTTACCGGTCGGCGTGCTGCGCACGTAACGTCCGTCAGGCTGCAACAGCCAGCTGTGAGTGTTGTCGGTCAGATAACTCTCCAGCTCCTTCTTCACCCGCAGAGTCAGCTTCTTGCCTTCCACCGGGAAGCAGGTCTCGACGCGCTTGTCGAGGTTGCGCTCCATCCAGTCGGCACTGGACAGGAACATCTGTTCGTCGCCGCCATTGAGGAAGTAGTAGACCCGCGTGTGCTCCAGGAAGCGACCGATGATCGAACGCACATGGATGTTGTGCGAGACACCGGCAATGCCGGGACGCAGGCAGCACATGCCACGCACCACCAGATCGATGCGCACACCTGACTGACTGGCCTTGTAGAGCGCCCGGATGATCTTCGGATCGGTCAGCGAGTTGAACTTGGCGATGATGTGCGCAGGCTTGCCGTCGAGCGCGAATTGCGTCTCGCGGGCAATCATGTCGAGCATGCCTTTCTTGAGGGTGAACGGCGCGTGAAGCAGCTTCTTCATGCGCAGGATCTTGCCCATGCCGATCAACTGGCTGAACAGTTTGCCGACGTCTTCGCACAAGGCATCGTCGGAGGTCAGCAGGCTGTAGTCGGTGTACAGACGAGCATTGCCCGCGTGGTAGTTGCCGGTCCCCAAGTGCGCGTAACGCACGATCTCACCGCCTTCGCGGCGCAGGATCAGCATCATCTTGGAGTGGGTCTTGAAGCCGACCACACCATAGATCACCACCGCACCGGCTGCCTGCAAGCGACTGGCCAGTTGCAGGTTGGACTCTTCATCGAAGCGGGCGCGCAATTCAATCACTGCCGTGACCTCCTTGCCGTTACGCGCCGCATCTACCAGCGCGTCGACGATTTCCGAGTTCGCGCCGCTGCGATACAGGGTTTGACGCACGGCCAGGACATGCGGGTCTTTCGCGGCCTGACGCAGCATGTCGACGACCGGGGTGAAGGACTCGAACGGGTGCAGCAACAGGATGTCCTGCTTGCTCACCACGCTGAAAATGTTCTCGCTGTTCTGCAGCAGCTTGGGAATCGCTGGCGTGAACGGTGTGTATTGCAGCTCCGGGTGGCTGTCCAGGCTGGTGATGCTGAACAGGCGCGTGAGGTTCACCGGGCCGTTCACCTGATACAGCTCGGACTCGGTCAGGTTGAACTGTTTGAGCAGGTAGTCCGACAGATGCTTGGGACAGGTGTCCGCCACTTCCAGACGTACCGCATCGCCGTAACGACGCGAGAACAACTCGCCGCGCAGGGCGCGAGCCAGGTCTTCCACGTCTTCGGAGTCCAGCGCCAGGTCGGCGTTACGGGTCAGGCGGAACTGGTAGCAGCCCTTGACCTTCATGCCCTGGAACAGGTCATCGGCGTGAGCATGGATCATCGACGACAGGAACACGTAGTTGTCGCCAACTCCGCCCACATCTTCCGGCACCTTGATGATACGAGGCAGCAGACGCGGTGCCGGAATGATCGCCAGACCCGAGTCACGACCGAAGGCATCGATACCTTCCAGCTCGACGATGAAGTTCAGGCTCTTGTTGACCAGCAACGGGAACGGGTGCGTAGGGTCCAGACCGATAGGAGTGATGATCGGTGCGATTTCATCGCGGAAATAGCGACGGACCCACGTCTTGAGCTTGGTCGTCCAGTAGCGACGACGGATGAACCGGACCTGATGCTTTTCCAGCTCCGGCAGCAGAATATCGTTGAGGATCGCGTACTGGCGATCCACATGACCATGAACCAGCTCGCTGATCCGGGCCAGGGCCTGATGCGGTTGCAGACCATCGGCACCCGCCTGTTCGCGGGCGAAGGTGATCTGCTTCTTGAGGCCTGCGACACGAATCTCGAAGAACTCATCGAGGTTGCTGGAGAAGATCAGCAGAAACTTCAGCCGTTCCAGCAACGGATAGGACTCATCCAGAGCCTGTTCCAATACCCGGATATTGAACTGCAACTGTGACAGTTCGCGGTGGATATACAGGCTGCTGTCGTCCAGGTTCGGGACGACGATTGCGGGTGCCGTAGAAGCAGGCGTCTCGATGACGGCTGCAACGGTTTCAATTTCAGGCTCCACCACTGGCGCAGCCTCCTGAACATCGACTTCAACAGTGGCTTCGGTGAGTCCTTCGGTATTCATGAGTGTTCCTGTGAGGCTATTGCCCTTTTAACAGTTGAGCAGCACGGACGGCGAAGTAAGTAAGAATGCCATCAGCACCTGCGCGTTTGAAGGCGGTAAGGGATTCGAGAATCACACCCTCACTCAGCCAGCCGTTCTGGATCGCAGCCATATGCATCGCATACTCGCCGCTCACCTGATAGACAAAGGTCGGGACCTTGAACTCATCCTTGACCCGATAAAGGATATCCAGATAAGGCATGCCCGGCTTGACCATCACCATGTCCGCGCCTTCAGCCAGGTCGGCGGCCACTTCATGCAATGCTTCGTTACTGTTGGCCGGGTCCATCTGATAGGACGCCTTGTTGGCCTTGCCCAGGTTCAGTGAAGAACCTACCGCATCACGGAACGGACCGTAATAGGCGCTGGCGTATTTCGCCGAATAAGCCATGATCCGGACATTGACGTGCCCGGCAAGTTCCAGGGCTTCACGAATGGCCTGGATGCGACCGTCCATCATGTCCGAAGGCGCAACCACCTGGGCACCGGCGTCGGCATGGGACAGCGCCTGTTTCACCAGTGCGTCGACAGTGATGTCGTTCTGCACATAGCCTTCTTCATCAATGATGCCGTCCTGACCGTGGGTCGTGAACGGGTCCAGCGCAACATCGGTGATCACACCCAGCTCTGGAAAACGCTCACGCAACGCACGAGTCGCACGCTGGGCAATACCGTCCGGGTTCCAGGCTTCGGCGCCATCCAGAGATTTTTTCTCCAGTGGCGTCACCGGGAACAGCGCCAGCGCCGGAATCCCCAACGCAACCCAGCCTTCAGCCTCTTGCAGCAGCAGATCGATAGTCAGACGCTCGACGCCAGGCATCGAGGCAATGGTTTCCCGACGGTTTTCACCATCAAGTACGAATACGGGAAGAATCAGATCATCGACGGTCAGTACATTTTCGCGAACCAGTCGACGAGAAAAGTCGTCGCGACGATTACGGCGCAGGCGAGTGAGAGGAAACAGGCGGTTTGCGGGGGTAAAGCTCACGGCGAGACTCCTGTAGCCCGCATACGCGGGCAAGCGCGACAGTTATAAGCCGCCATTATGACCAATGTGTGACAGTCATAGTGTGACCTGCGACGGTGGGCCGCAGAAAAGGCCTACAACAAGGACGGGACATTGTGGTTGTAGGAATCTTTAACGTCGAGACACATATCGACACTTTCATGATTGTCCTAGGCGAGTTAGGCTGCGCGTTCATTTCGCCAGCATCCAGACAATGCTCCAGAATTTCTTGAACGATTTCGGCTACTTTGCCCTGTTCCTGGGAACCTTCTTTGAAGGCGAGACCATCCTGGTTCTTGCCGGATTTCTGGCTTTCCGTGGATACATGGACCTCAACATGGTCATTCTCGTGGCTTTCTGCGGGAGTTACGCGGGCGATCAGCTGTGGTACTACATGGGGCGCAGGCACGGCCGCAAACTGCTTGCACGCAAGCCACGATGGCAGCTCATGGGCGACAAGGCACTGAGGCTGGTACGCAAACATCCGGATATCTGGGTGCTGAGCTTCCGCTTCGTCTACGGCCTGCGCACGGTCATGCCCGTGGCCATCGGCATGTCCGGCTACCCGCCTTTGCGCTATCTGGTGCTCAACGGCATCGGTGCCGCGATCTGGGCTGCGGCCCTGGGCTCGGCGGCTTACCATTTCGGTGCCGTGATGGAAGGCCTGCTGGGCAACATCAAGAAGTACGAGCTTTGGGTCCTGGGCGGCCTGCTCCTGCTCGGCCTGGCCCTGTGGCTGCGCCGCCGCCTCAAGAACGCCCGCATCGCCCGCCAGGAAAAACTCTGCTGCGCCTCGACAGCGGCATCCGATATAGACGTCGAAGCTCCGGTCGATCTTCAGAAGAAGACGGATAGCAAGTAAGCGGCAAGCTACAAGCTTTAAGCCTCAAGCTTGTAGCTTGTAGCTTGTAGCTTGTAGCTTGTAGCTTTTGACTTAAAGCTAGCCCCTAAACCGGCTACGCCCGTACAACACCGCAATCGCCAGCAGCGCAACTGCCTGCGCGCCCAGCGAATACGCATCGGCGTGAATGCCCAGCCAGTCGAACTCGAAGAACGGCACAGGACGCGTGCCGAAGATCCCCGCTTCCTGCAATGCCTTGACGCCATGCCCGGCGAACACCACCGACAGCGCGCACAGCAGCGCGGCGTTGATGCCGAAGAACAGGGACAGCGGCAGTTTTGCCGAACCGCGCAGGATCACCCACGCCAGACCCACCAACAGCACCAGCGCCGTGGCGCCGCCGGCCAGTACGGCGTTGTGTCCAGCAGGTCCTGCCTGTAGCCACAGGGTTTCGTAGAACAGAATGACCTCGAACAGCTCCCGATAGACCGAGAAGAACGCCAGCACTGCAAAACCGAAACGTCCGCCACCGCCAACCAGACTGCTCTTCACATAATCCTGCCAGGCATCGGCATGACGACGGTCATGCATCCAGACACCAAGCCACAGCACCATGACGCTGGCGAACAGCGCCGTCGCGCCTTCCAGCAGTTCACGTTGCGCGCCGCTGACATCGATGACGTAAGCCGCCAATGCCCATGTCGCCAGGCCCGCCAGCAGCGCCAGGCCCCAACCCGCGTTGACGCTGCGAACTGCCGATTGCTGGCCGGTGTTGCGCAGGAACGCCAGGATCGCTGCCAGTACCAGAATCGCTTCCAGACCTTCGCGCAGCAGAATCAGCAGGCCGGAGATGTAGCTCAGGGAAACGCTCAGGCCATCGTTGCCCAGCAGGGCTGCGGATTCCTTGAGTTTGGCCTTGGCGGCCTCCAGCTTCTGCGCCGCCTGGGCCAGCGGCAGACCGTCCTGCAATGACTGCCGGTAAGCCATCAGGGCTTTTTCGGTGTCTTTGCGCACGTTGGCATCGACGTTATCCAGCGAGCTTTCGACCAGTTCGAAACCTTCCAGATAAGCCGCAACCGACAGGTCGTAAGCCTGTTCATGGTCGCCCGCGCTGTACGCCGCCAGGCTCTTATCCAGAGTGGTACTGGTGTAATCGAGCAGTTGCGCCGGGCCACGCTGGACCTGCGGCGGCTGCGCACGCTGGGCACGGAATGTCGCGGCGGCTTCAGGGCCTTCGGCGGCACTGACCTCTGCAGGCGTCTGACGTGCCAGATCCGCCAGATTGAAGGTCTTGGCTGGCGTGCTCACCGGCTGCGCACTGAAGCTCGCAATGTAAGTCGCGATATCCCAACGCTGGCGGTCGTCGAGCTGGTCGGCAAAGGCCGGCATGTCTGTGCCGCTGATGCCCAGCCCCAGCGTATTGTAGAGGTCGTAGAGACTCAGGCGATCCAGCCGTGACGCATCACGCAAGTCTGAAGGCGCGGGCTCCAGGCCAATACCGGCCGGGCCATCGCCGGCACCGGTATCGCCATGACAGACCGAGCAGTTCTGCGCATACAACGGCGCACCGCGAGCAGGGTCTGGCGTAATGATCGGTGCCTGACTGACTTCATAGGCGACGGCCAGCCGTGCGCCCAGTTGCCGGGCCTGACGAGCGACAAGCGCGCCATCCTCACGTGTGCTCACCGCGTCTTTCAGGGCTGCAACCCCCTGCTCCAGCGCATCGCGCTCGGCACGCTGCGGCAAGGCAACGATCAGGCCCTGCAATGCGTCGAGAAACTCGACCTGCTCCCGGTATTCGGCTTCATCGACGACCTTGCCGTCAGCGACGGTGGCCGGGTAGTCAGCGCCGATATAGTCCAGCAGATGCAGCGCCTGGGCAGCGCCATCGACGGGGTCGGCCAGCAGGCCGAAGCTGCATAGCGCAAGCAGCGGCACCAACAGCCAGGCCATGAAACGGGAATGCAGAGGCATGAAACGATCTCGACAGGAATTCAATGCGCTGCATTGTTCCTGTCCATCTGCCTCGACTCAATACTCGACCCCGATATTTGTGACAAAACATTACTAAAAACCCGAGACAGCGCGATGACGGCCCAGAAGGCCGTTCTCCTGCCCAAATAGTGTCGATTGCAGCCAGCCAAAAACAATCGCGCCAAATGACATCAAAATGCCATTGCCAGCCTGAAAACCCGACCTATAATCCCACGGCTTTTTCCAGCAGATGGAAGAGACACATACTCATGCAGCACTTTGCTGCTTGTCCAAATGGACTTACGTAGCCGCCTTCGGCTACAGAATGGAAATCATCATGCCCTCCCGTTTTCTGACCGCCTCTGCGCTGGTCGCCTCTGTTCTGCTGACAGGGTGCTCCGTCTTCCGTAGCTATGACTCCGAACTGAAGGAAACCAACCAGCAACTGGCCAGCGGCAATGTCGATGCCGCCCTCGGCACACTGGAAAAAAACAACACCGGCGAAAACAAAGACCTGCTCTATTACTTCGAGAAAGGCGAACTGCTGCGCTCCAAGGGCGATTTCGCCGGCAGTCAGGCGGCCTGGCGCACAGCCGATCAGGTGGTGTTCAAGTGGGAAGAAGCGGTCAAGTTCGACACCGACAAATACCTCGCCCAGTTCGGCAGCTTCCTGATCAACGACAAGGTGCGTCGCTACGAAGGCTATGACTATGAAAAGGTCATGCTGACCACCCAGATGGCGCTCAACCTGCTGGGCCAGAACGATTTCGACGGTGCCCGTACCGAAATCAAGAAGACCCACGAACGTGAAGCCGTGATCGCCAACCTGCGCGACAAGGAATACTTCAAGAGCGAGCAGGAAGCCGAAAGCAAGGGCGTGAAAAACCAGTTCAAGGACCTCAAGGGCTACCCGGTCGAGTCACTGGACGCGCCCGAAGTCGTTGGTCTGAAGAACAGCTACCAGAGTGCGTTCAGCCATTATCTGGCAGGTTTCGTCTACGAAGCCCTGGGGGAAAAAGACCTCGCCGCGCCGGGCTATCGCAAGGCCGCAGAACTGCGCCCCAACACTCCATTGCTGGAAAAATCCCTGGCCGATCTCGACGCGGCGGCCAGCAAGGATGGCAGCAGCGAAGTACTGCTCGTGGTCCAGAGCGGTTTTGCTCCAGCCCGTGATTCGGTAAATATCCCGCTGCCATTGCCGATCAGCGGCAATCTGGTCATCACGCCGCTGTCATTCCCGGTCATCAAGCCGGATACCAGCACCCCGATCGTCACCCAGATCACCCTGGACGGCCAGCCGCTCAACCTGACGCTGCTCAACAGCACCACTGACATGTCGCGCCGCGCCCTTCGCGACGACATGCCAGGCATCATCGTGCGCACCACGCTGCGCGCCATCACCCGTGGCGTTGCGCAAAAACAGCTCAACGACGTCAACCCGCTGGCCGGTCTGGCAGTCGGTATCGCTTCGGCCATTACCGAGGGTGCTGACACCCGCACCTGGCGCACCTTGCCGGACAACACACTGGTGGCACGACTGCGTCTGACGCCGGGCATGCATCAGGTGGTATTGCCGAGCACCCTGGGCGGCACGCATGTGCAGGTCAAGGTCGATCAGCGCTATCAGGTCGTCACCCTGCGCGCCCTGGGCAATCAGGTATTCACCAATGGCCTCGCGGCCCAGGTTACTCCCGTGAATATCCCGCAAGCCCTTGCCGTCAAACAACCCTGAACGGAGATATCCCATGCGTATCAAGATTTTCGGCGCACTGGCGCTGGCCCTGCTCGCAGGCTGCGCAACCCCGCCACCTCCGGCTCCGGGCAGCGCAGCCAGTAAAGTGGTCGCACTTGGCGACATCAAAAGCATTGAAGTCGGCGCCATGCGTGTGGCTCGGGAAAATGGCTTCCTGACCGTCAAGGCTCAGTTGACCAACACCAGCAGCCGCAACAAGACGATGTACTACCGCTTCGCGTGGCTGGGTAACGATGGTTTTCCTGTCGCAGACGAAGAAGCCTGGAAAAGCCTGATGATCTATGGCTCGCAAAGCACCACGCTGCCAGCTATCGCACCCAATCCGCGGGCAACCGATTTCCGTCTTGAAATCAACACGCCTTGATCCACGCCCAGTTACGCTCACAGAAGAGTCCACACATGCTGTTTACACGTCTTTGCTCCATCGCCGCCCTCGCCCTGCTGGCCAGCGGCTGCGCCAATAACTCTCCGGTTCTTGGCAGCAAGAACATCAGTTATGGCGATACCAAGGCAGTCGAAACGATTACCAACGAATTCGGCTCCACCGACCTGCAGATGATCGCCGAGAGCATGACCCGCTCGCTGGCACAGTCCGGCATCCTGCAAGGCCGTCCGGTGGTTCAGGTCTACGATGTGAAGAACAAGACCAGCGAGTACATCGACACTCGCGAAATCACCACCACCATCAAGACCCAACTGATGAAGAGCGGCGTAGCCCGTTTCGCCAGCGACAACACCGAGATGCAGAGCCAGGTCGACCAGCTCAAGCTGCAGAACCAGAGCGGCCTGTACAAGCAGAGCACTGTCGCCAAGACCGGCAACATGATCGCCGCCAAATACCGCCTGGAAGGCTCGATCAGCTCCATCGTCAAGCGCAGCGAGGATTACAAGGACGTCTTCTACAAATTCAGCCTGCAACTGATCGATGTCGAAAGCGGCCTGGCAGAGTGGATGGACGAAAAAGAAATCCGCAAGACCACGGAGCGCTGAGTGATGCGTGCATGGATTGGCATTATCGGCCTGGCCTGCGCCTTCTCGGTTCAGGCAGCCCCAAAGATCGCCGTGACAGGCATGGCCTATCAGGAACGTGTGGAGCAATACATCCACACCGTTTCGGCGAAAAGCGACATGAGAGCCAACTACTACAGCGAAAGCGGCTCGTCGAGCTATGAAGAATACGAGTCCCGCACCAGCTACATCGAACAGAGTGAACTGCAGAAATTCAGCGGTGACATCAGGGGCGAGATCCTGAAGTCCGGGCTGTTCCAGCTGGTGCAGGGCACGCCTTACAAGACCGGCTCCAAAGAAGATGTGTACGACGTCATCGCACGCATCAAGAGCGGCCACTTCAAAGGTGCTGACTACGTATTGTTCGGCGCACTGTCGGACATCGACTTTCGCCAGGACGTAGGCGAAATTGCCAATACCAATAGCTACTCGGCCATTATGGGGCTGACAGTGGTCGGTGATTTCAGCCTGATCAACACCCGCACCTACGAAATCACCTCGGCCTTTACCGCCATGGGCGAAAGCCAGGACACCAAGCTGGTCAACAGCCGGGACGTGAAGATTTCCATGAACCGGGGTCGCGTGGTACGCGATGCCTCAAAGTCGATCGGCGTCGACGTGGCGCGTCAGTTGCGTGAGCAATTGCGTGGAGAAGTGGAATACACCGAACAGCCCATCCAGCAGAACCTGCCACGCGACGAAGCGCCACGGATTTTGCGTTGAGTCCGTAGGAGCGAATTCATTCGCGAAAAATGTCGCCTTCAATGACGTCTCGCGAATGAATTCGCTCCTACAGGTTTCAAGCAGTTCCGCGGTGAAGTGTCGCCAGAAAGCCCGCAGCCCCTACAAACAGGCTGGCGAAGGTGCGGTTCAGGCGGCGTTGTTGTTTCGGGGTTTTCAGCAGGCGCAGTACGCGGGACGCAAGGCCGGTGTAACCGGCCATCACCACTGAATCCACGGCCACCATGGTCAAGGCTATGATCACGTATTGAGCCAGCAGCGGTTCGGCAGGGTCGATGAACTGCGGCAGGATCGCCAGCATGAACACCAGCGCCTTGGGGTTGCTGATGTTGACCAGAAAGCCACGCAATACCAGGCTCAACGGCTTGCCGATCGGGCGAATCGCCGACTCATCGGACAGATCGCCAGGCAGCGCCCGCCATTGCTTGATCCCCAGATAAACCAGGTAGGCCACACCAAACCATTTGATCAGATTGAATGCCAGTTCGGAGGCGCCCAGTACAGCGCCCAGACCCGCCGCGACAATCGCGATCTGCACCACCAGGGCGATCTGCAGGCCCAGCGCATTCCAGTAGCCGCGCCAGAAACCGTATTGCAGGCCACAGGACATCGACGCAATGGCGCCTGCCCCGGGAGATAAACTGATAATCCAGCAAGCGGCAAAAAAAGCCAGCCACGTTTCAAGCGCCATCACACACCTCAAGTCCAGCAAAGCCCGATAGCTGCTAACTTAGTGCGTAATGCAATTGATGACTAATTATTTCTGCTCGCCCATCGGCTTCTCAATCATCACCTGCGGGACGATATCGCTGCCCCGCCAGCGGCGAACCGCTTTCTGGAAGAACTGACTGTTGGGCACTTGCACCAGCGCACCACCCGCCTCGGGCATTTCGATGAGGGTAGTGAACATCAGGTTGATGGCGACGACCCGGCCTTTGACGCCGGGTTTGTCGAGTGTTTCGACCAGTTCAACCACATCGCCGATGCGGAAAGGGCCGATGGTGAAGATCAGAATGGCGCAGAGCAGGTTGGACAGCACACTCCACATCGCGAAGAACGCGACGGCGGCTACCGCGACAAAGCCCGACAACGCAGTCCACAGTACCGTGGCAGAAACGCCGAGTCGGCCCAGGACAACGACAAACGCGCTGCCCATGATCAGCCAGCGCAAACCGCCACGCACCGGCACCAGCAGCTCCGGCGGCAGCGGATAACGTTCGCCCAGGCCCGTCAGAAAACGGCCGATTACCCGCTGCAGTACGTAACCCGCCAACAGAATCAACAGGATCTGCACGCCCAGCCAGAGCGGTTCGATCCAGTAGGCCGTCAGCGTCAACCCGAAAAAGTCCATCAGCCCCTCACTTCAATTACGACAATGCTTCCAGTTCGGCCTGCATTGATTCCAGCAGCTCCAGCGCTTCCATCCAGGCCTCTTCCAGCTCGGACTCCCGCGTCTTCAACCTGGCTTGTTCCGCAAGCAGATCGCGCAGTTTGTCCTTGTTGGCAGCCTCGTAGTTGGTACTGTCGGCCAGGGCTTCTTCGACCTTGGCCAGCTTCTCGTGCAGGGTTCCCAGCTCACGCTCCAGCTTGTCGGCTTCGCGCTTGTGCGGAGCCAGTTGCTGACGCAAGGCTGCCGCCTGCTGACGCTGGGCTTTCTTGTCGGTCTTGTCGGCGTTGACCGGTGTGTTGCTGACCGGCGCATTGCGCAAACGGTAGTCAGCCAGCCAGCGCGTATAGTCGTCCAGATCGCCATCGAACTCCTGCACCCGGCCATCGGCGACCAGCAGGAAGTCATCGGTGGTGCTCTTGAGCAGATGCCGATCGTGGGAAACCACCAGTACCGCGCCACTGAACTCCTGCAGGGCCATGGTCAGCGCCAGGCGCATTTCCAGGTCCAGGTGGTTGGTCGGTTCGTCGAGCAGCAACAGGTTGGGTTTTTCCCAGGCAATCAGGGCCAGTGCCAGACGCGCCTTTTCACCACCGGAGAAATTCACCACCGGCTCGTCCAGGCGAGCGCCACGGAAGTCGAAGCCGCCGAGGAAGTCGCGCAGTGTCTGCTCGCGCTCGGTAGGTGCCAGACGCTGAAGATGCAGCAAGGGGTTGGCCTTGGCATCCAGAGAGTCGAGCTGATGCTGGGCAAAATAGCCAACCGTGAGGTTTTCACCCCGCACCAGACGGCCACCCAAGGGCTCAAGCTCGCCCGCGAGGTTTTTGATCAGGGTCGATTTACCCGCGCCGTTAGGCCCCAGCAGACCGATGCGCGCACCCGGCGTCAGTTGCAGTTTGACCTTCTCCAGGATGGTCTTTTCGCCATAGCCCAGACGTGCTTCGGACAGATCCAGCAACGGGCTGGAGATTTTGTCGGACTCACGGAAAACGAAGTTGAATGGCGAATCCACATGGGCGGCGGACAGCTCTTCCATGCGCTCAAGGGCCTTGATCCGGCTCTGTGCCTGACGGGCCTTGGTGGCCTGGGCCTTGAAGCGCGCAATGTATTTTTCCATATGCGCACGTTGCGCCTGCTGCTTCTCGTAGGCCTGTTGCTGCTGGGCCAGACGTTCGGCACGGGCACGCTCGAAGGCGCTGTAGCCACCGCGATAGAGGGTGATCTTGCGCTGCTCGACATGGGCGATGTGATCGACCACCGCATCAAGGAAATCACGGTCGTGGGAAATCAGCAGCAAGGTGCCGGGGTAGCTCTTGAGCCAGTCTTCCAGCCACAGAATGGCGTCCAGGTCCAAGTGGTTGGTCGGCTCATCGAGCAGCAAGAGGTCCGAAGGACACATCAGGGCCTGCGCCAGGTTCAGGCGCATCCGCCAGCCACCGGAGAAACTGCCGACCTGACGTTCCATCTGCTCGTTGGTGAACCCCAGGCCCGCCAGCAGTTTGCGGGCGCGGGCATCGGCGGTATAACCATCGGCACTGTCGAGTTCGGCATGCAGCCGCGCCTGGGCGGCACCGTCCTGGGCGGCTTCGGCTTCAGCGAGCTGACGCTGAACCTCTCGCAGGCGCAGGTCGCCGTCCAGAACGTAGTCAACACCCAGACGCTCAAGGGTATCGACCTCCTGGCGCATGTGTGCGATACGCCAATCGGCAGGCAGCAGGCAGTCGCCGGAGTCAGGCGTCAGTTCACCGCGCAGCAAAGCGAAGAGGCTGGATTTACCGGCGCCGTTGGCACCGATCAGACCGGCTTTCTGGCCGGCGTGCAGGGTCAGCTCGGCGTCTTCTAGCAGACGTTGCGGACCACGCTGTAAGGTAAGGCTTTGAAGTCGAATCATAATGGCGGCGGAGTCTACCAGCTTCGTCTCAAACAGGTAGCTCACTATGCCTTCTGACCTTTGGAGTTTCACCCTCGATTTCTATGCCAGACCCGGCGTCGAAGAGGCCTGCCTGCGCCTGCAAACCAACGGGGCCAATGTGTGCATGGTGCTTCTGGGTGTCTGGCTGGGCAAACGCGGCGTGAAATGTGATGCCCGGCGATTACAGGAAATCGGACAGTTGGCGATGCCATGGCACGACGACGTCGTGCGCCCTCTCAGGGAATTGCGCACGCAATGGCGTGACGCGGCGCGACTCGACCCGGCATTGGGATCGTTGCGTGAACGGGTGAAAGCGCTGGAACTGGAAGCCGAGCAGCAGTTGCTCGCACGATTGCAGACACTGACGCAGGACTGGACAGTTGATGAGGCAGAGGACTTGCAGAGCTGGCTGAACGGGCTGGCCGCAGAAGCCGCCGACAAGGACCGCGACGCGCTGCAGAGGCTGCGCGTCGCGGCGGATCAGCCTTAGGACGCCGTGTTAGGCGTGACGCTATTGGCTGTCGATGGAGCAGTTGCAGCCGGTGCGGCTGGTGCAGCGGCTGGAGTAGCAGCCGGTGCTGGCGTGGCCGGTTTGGCGGCAGCCGTTTTTACCGCTGGCTTGGCAGCAGGTTTGGCTGCCGGTTTTGCGGCGGGCTTGGCTGCTGGCTTGGCGGCAGTTTTGGCAGGTGCTTTGGCCGCTGGTTTGGCAGCGCTGCTGGCAGCAGGTTTGGCCGCTGCCGGTGCTTTGGTTGCTGCTGGCTTGGCTGCGGGTTTCGCTGCAGGTTTGGCAACCGGCTTGGCAGTCGCTTTGGCGGCGGCAGGTTTGGCAGCAGCGGTTTTAGCCGCGGCTTTTACTGGAGCCTTGGCAGCAGGAGCCTTGGTCGCCGCAGGTTTGGCAGCCACTGGCTTGGCAGCAGCCGGAGTTTTCGCGGCTGTTGGCTTGGCGGCAGGCTTGGCAGCAGATGCAGCCCTGGCAGCCGGTTTCGCAGCTGGCTTGGCCGCAGCTTTGGCTGGCGCCTTGGCAGCAGGTGTCTTGCTCACGGTTTTTGCAGCAGCGGTTTTTGCAGCAGGAGCCTTGGCAGGTGCAGCAGGCTTGGCTGCGCGAGTGTCCAGAATCTTGCCGACCGCCTCTTTGACGCGACCAACGCCCTGGGCAAGCTTCAGGCTCTCTTGAGCATCGCGCTTGAGCTGCAGGATGTAAGTGCGGGTTTCGGTCTGGCGATCCTTGAGTGCGTCGAGCAAGTCTTCAAGTTCTGCAATGGCATTCTTGGCCTTGGTCTGGGCCTTTGCCTTGCCGGCAGCCGCAGCATCCTGCAATTTGGTGCGGGACTTGTGCAGTTTTTCCTGCGCTTTACCACGTTGTTTTTCAAGCTTGGCGAGCAGTTTCTCGGCATCGGACAAGGCTTGGGAGCAGGCGTCTTCCAGATGTTCGAGCAAGCTGCCCGACAATTGTTGGAGCAGGTGCAATGGAGTGTTTACTGGCTTCTTTTTGGCCGACATGACTTACCTCCTGGCTGACGAAATTGCGGCCCATACTAGACCTCTGTCCGCAGTGCCGCTAGGGCATCTTGACAGCGCCGGACGCACCCTGTTGCATACGAGCACAAATCATTGATGCAACTGCTACAGGGGCAATACAAAATTCTCTTGCCAGGAGTCATCACCGCACGCCCTCGCACTGGCATAATCGCTGACTTCCCGGGCCGGAGAGCATTCATGTCGCGCTACCTGTTAACGTCGTTGTTCCTCTTGATTCCTCTGGCGCATGCAGGTGAAACCGCACCGGCGCAGGACTCTCACGATCTCGCGTACAGTCTGGGTGCCAGCCTGGGTGAGCGTCTGCATCAAGAGGTCCCGGACCTGGACCTGAAGGCATTGGTAGAAGGCTTGAAGCAGGCTTATCAAGGCAAGCCGCTGGCGCTCAAGCAAGAACGCATCGACCAGATTCTCAGGGAGCATGATGCAGCCCTCGCGCAAGCCGAAGCCTCGGGCACCGACGCCCAGAGCGAGGCAGCGCTGACAGCAGAGCGTCGTTTCATGGACAGCGAGAAAGCCAAGCCCGGCGTGAAGACGCTGGCCGACGGCATTCTGATGACGGAACTGACTCCGGGCACCGGTCCCAAGCCTGAAGCCAATGGCCGTGTCGAAGTGCGCTATGTCGGACGCCTGCCCGACGGCACGATCTTCGATCAGAGCACTCAACCGCAGTGGTTTCGACTCGACAGCGTGATCAGTGGCTGGACCACGGCCCTGCAAGGCATGCCGGTAGGCGCGAAGTGGCGTCTGGTGATTCCTTCCGCCCAAGCCTATGGCGCAGAAGGCGCAGGCGATCTGATCGATCCGTTCACGCCGCTGGTTTTTGAAATCGAGCTGGTCGCTGTCTCGCAGTAACCGACGCCCTGAAATGCGAAAGGGTGCGAACGCACCCTTGGCAACACGACAGGAATGAATCAGGCCTGAGAAGCGGCCTCTTCCTTGTGGGAGTTGTGCAGGACTTCGATCAGGCAATCTTCCAGCTCGAAGCGCTCATGCAACAGCCCACCCAGCGTCTTGAACTCATTGGCAAACCCTGCGCCGTTGGAGCAATCGCCCTTTTCGCAGCGGTCGTTGAAAGCCAGAGCAAGCTTGGTGATACCTTCCAGACGCGGATAAATCGTATCGGCCAGTTCAAGCCCGCGCTCATCGTTGAACGCCTGAGCTTCGCTGTTGAGCTGCTCGTAGATTTCGAAATGGCCAGCCGAAACGTAGTCGACCAGGATTTCACAAAACTTCAGCAGCGCACCACGATCCGCGGCCAGTTGCCCGGGCGTGTCGCCGAGAACGTCATAGGCTCGAATCAATTCATGACGGTCCTGGAGCCAGCGATCAATCAACAGATTGACGCCACCCCAGCGTTCCTGAGTATTGCGACAACTTTCCAGCATGATGTTCTCTCTTCCCTTAAGGGGCATGCGGTCCTGTGCTGGCCTTACAATATCGCAAGAACCGAGCCTGTAAAAGCGTCAGGACAGCATACTCCCAATGACGCGTGCGGCTCAGATTATGCCCGCACGACAAGGCCATCAAGGTACGCAGGAGAGAAAGTTCATACAAGCGTTTAATACCCTGCGTCAGTATCGACGGACATCCAGCGATGTAACCCACTGAAAAGTGGGTACAACGCCAGCAGGCACAGGATCACAAAAGCCAGCAGGCTCCACTCGGGAAGAGTGATATCGAACAGTGACCAATTGATTTCGGCGCACAGGTAAGTACCGCTGTGCGAAGGCTCGCTAACGTTCTCGAGAGAAAATGCATTGAGCAAATGCTGGTATTGAGTCACGACAGGCATCAACTCTTCGACCGACGCGGTCTGCAGCCATATATGAAAACCCGCCACCAGGGCACCCGGCAGCGCCAGTGCCAGCAAGACCACGCAATAACGACGCCAGCCGGCTTCCTGGGGCGCGTGAATGGCCGCAATCAGACAGACCAGGCCACACCCGATGACGAACGCTCGCTGTATGAGACAAAGGATGCAGGGGATCAGGCCAAACGCATGCTGCAGATAAAGGGTAGCGCCAATGATCAGTGCACTTGCGATGAATGCCAGGAAGAACAAGGTACGCGTGCGGGCCAGATACATGGCAAATCCGTAACGAATGAGACGAGACAGTTACGGTAGAGGAAAGCACACAACGCTTTCAAGGCGACGAAGTACGGATGCTTCGCTGTTTGCAGGTGAAAGAAAACACCAGATCGGGGAGATTTTTTACCAATGAACGTAGGAACAATCCAATCCCTGAACTGGCGAGGAGTTTAAGGCGTGAAAGCCCTGAAAAAGGGCTTTCACGACGTCAGACTCAGGTACTGCTCAACGCAGGAAGCGGACGAGCCAGAAAGCGCTCATCGAGCATCCCGAGACCTTCCTGGAACAGCTGATTGCTGCGATCGGTCTCTCCCAAGCGGGCCAGCAGGCGAGCCAGTTCGGCACAGGTTTCCGGGTTGCGCTGCAAACGCAGGCTGCTCTCCAGATAATCACGGGCCTTGCCCCACAGGCGGGCCTGCAGACAGATACGGCCCAGGCTCAGCAGCAGGCTCGGATCATCGGGATGATGCTTGAGCCAGGCCTCGGCAACCTGCAATTGCTTAGATTCGTCATTGCCGCGCACCAGACCGTAAAGCCTCGCCAGATGACTGTTGTAATCCTTCTTGAGCGCTGTTCGCAGCACCTCTTCGGCCTGGGCTTCGGCCCCCAGACGACGCAACTGCTCGGCATACGCCAGTACCAGTTGCGGCTCCTGTCGCTGGGCAGAGGTGAGGTCTTTCCAGGCTTTTTCCAGCGAAGGCAGCCCGGTCAGGGCGCCATCACCTTCTTCGCGATAGGCCGCCAGGGTGAGATTCTCGCCCCAGGCACGGCGCTCCAGCTCTGCCAGTTCCCTGGGCGGCAGCACCTTGTCCTTGCGCAGTTCGGGCAGCAGCCGGATCAGCTCGGACCAGTCGCCTCGCTGCTGATAAAGACGTTGCAACTGGCGCAGCACCTGCGGGTTGTGCGGATGGCGCTCATGCATGGCCTGCAAGGTGGTCAGCGCACCATCGGTGTCACCACGGTCCTGTTGCAGTTGCGCGTGACTCAGGGCAATCGCCAGCTCCGCCTGGGGCTGACGCTCCAGAGCACGCTCCAGCAGGCTGTCACACTCGTCGTAGCGGCCCTGCTCGTTGGCAGCACGTGCAGCGCCAAGGTAATACAGCAACGGCTGGGGATCGGCTTCGGCGGCGCGATGCAGATGACGCTGTGCGCTGGACCAGCGACCTTCGGCAAGATCCATCTGCCCCTGCTCGATTGCCAGTTGCACCCGACGGCGGCGATTGCGACGCGACCATGGATTGACCACACCACCGGATGTTGTGAGCAAGGTGATCAGAAGCCGGGCAAGGAAGATCAGCAACAGAATCGCCACGAACAGGCCAAGGGTTGCCCACAGGCTCGATTCATAGCGGAAGTTCTGATAGGCGATCAATACGTAGCCGGAGTGCTCGGCAATCGCGATACCAATCAGCGCTGCAACAGCGATGGCAATGAACAGCAGCACATAGACACGCTTCATGGGCTGATCCCCCGAGCCTCGGCAGGCTGACCGGATGCATGACGACGTTCAAGATAGGCCTGGACTGCACTCAGGCTCTGAGCCAGATCCGGCGTCACTACCGAAACAGGTTGTTTGATCAGGGTATCCAGACGCTCGCCGATCACCTTGCTCTGTGGTTCATCCTGATTGAAGTTGCCCATCAGGACGCTCTTGGCCTCCAGCAACGATTGGGTGTAGACCTTCGGCTCGCCATTGAGCGCGGCCCATTGCGCCTGCTCGATTGCCAGGCTCAGAGCCAGGCGGACCTGAGCCAGACTCTGGCCAGCCAGTACCGGACGAATGTCCTTGTCGGCGTTGAAGTCGATGCGGAAGTAATGGGAAATGTGGCTCCACCAGCGGGACCAGTAACTGTCGTCGTTCTTGTCCGGAGTCACGCCCAGGAGCGGCTCGCCTTTATCTTCGTACTCGGGCGCCAGCCTGTTGAGCTGAACGGACTGGTCGCGCAGGGCAGCCAGCTGCAGGAACAGGCCGGTACGGTCCGGTTGCTCGATACTGCGCAGCGCTGCCAGGCTTTTGGCCAGTTGCTCGCGAGCGGCAAACGAACCCGGATCATCCTGTTCGCGCAGAATCTCATCGGCGCCCTGAACCAGCGCCTGTGCGCTGTTGATATCCTGCAACGCCGACAGGCGCAGACTGGCCAGACGCAGCAGATGCTCGGCCTCGGCCAGACGCCAGTCCTTGCGGCTTGCGCCGAGCACGGTTTCCAGACGCTGGCTCAGACGCTGCTGATCGCCCTGCAACTGGGCAACCAGACGACGGCTGTCTTCCAGTTGATCAACAGGTGGAAATTGAGCAAGGCGGGCACTCAGTTCCTGATCATTCTCGGTCAGGAGCCGAGTCTGCTGGGCGATGCCTTCGACCTGTCCTCGCTGCTGCAAGTGACCTTCCTGCAGCATGCGCAGTTGCCACACCCCCCAACCGGCGACGGCAACGCCTGCAACGGCAAGCAACAAGGCCAGGATCACCAGACCATTGCTGCGGCTACCGGTACGCACCGGGCGCACTGGATCAGGTGTGGATGTCGATGTTTTCAACACCGATTCTTCATCTTTAGGCAAGGCTGTTTCGCTCACGTATCCATCCTTTGCATTTGGGCGTAGTCGCATGAACGACAACTCGTCGCTCAATACGCCTTGACGACAGGCTGAGGCTGATCCCGCAACGCGGCCAGCAACGCCGCAGCGTTCGCGCCACGACAATCAACCACGGTTTGAGCCCCGGCGGCACGTGCCATTTCGGCAACCCTGGGGCTCGGTACGAATAAAGGCAACCCGGCCAGTTTCGGCCAGGCATCACCTGCCAACTGAAGCAGATGTTCAAAACCCTGCCCACTGCTGACCACCAGCCCGTTCAAGCGTTCCGATTCGACGCGCTGTGAAAGGGTCGAAAGCGGATACTGTGGCAGAAAACGGCGGTACAGCGGCAAGTAGTCGACACTAACACCTTGCTCGCGCAGACGCTCTGCCAACAGCTCGCGTCCTTCATCCCCACGCATGATCAACACACGGCTGCCCGGTATGGAGATAGCGTCCTGCAACTCAGGGAGCTCAAGCAAGGCTTCGCTGTCATCACCCTGCTCGGGCCATTTAACACCGATCAGGCCATAGTCGAGCAGAATCTGCCCGGTCGCCGCGCCTACGCTGAACCAGGGCTGGACAAAGGGTTGCGGCCAGATTTCATCCACCAGCTCCAGCCCGAGACGAGCCGCTGGCTTGCTGACCACAATGACCGCGCTGTAGAGAGGCAGATCGAAAATTTTCGAGCGGTGCTCGGGAGGAATGGGCAACGGCTCGATTTCAAGCAAAGGCAGACTGCTGCTGAACACGCCGTTATCGGCCAGCACCCTGGCCAGCGCTGCCGACTCTTCGGCGGGACGGGTCAGCAACAGACGCCAGGTACTCATTCGTCCCGAGCCTCGCCATAGACAGCCTTGAGAATCTGCCCTGCGCCCTGGGCCAGCAAGTCTTCGGCGACCTGCACACCCAGCGCCTGGGCCGATGTCTGCGGTGCGCGAGCCTCGGCATGCAGCAACAGACCGCCAGCCGGATCACCCACCAAGCCGCGCAGCCACACCTGATCGTCTTCCAGAACGGCGTAGCAGGCGATAGGCACCTGGCAGCCACCGTTGAGGTGTTTGTTCAGCGCTCGCTCGGCAATCACGCGCACAGCGGTGTCGGCATGATGCAGCGGCGCAAGCAATGCGTGAATGTCGGCATCGGCGCTACGGCACTCGATCCCGACGGCGCCCTGCCCTCCGGCAGGCAGGCTGTCCTCGACACTGATGGCCGAAGTGATGCGATCTTCAAAGCCCAGACGGATCAGGCCGGCGGCAGCAAGAATGATTGCGTCGTACTCACCGGCATCCAGTTTGGCCAGCCGGGTATTGACGTTGCCGCGCAGAAACCGGATTTCCAGATCTGGACGACGTGTCAGCAGTTGAGCCTGACGTCGCAGGCTGGACGTGCCCACGATGCTGCCCGCAGGAAGCTGCTCCAGACTGCTGAAGTTGTTGGAAACGAATGCGTCACGCGGATCTTCGCGCTCACAGATGCAGAACAGCCCAAGGCCTTCGGGGAAATCCATCGGCACGTCTTTCATGGAATGCACGGCGATATCGGCTTCGTTTTCCAGAAGCGCCGTTTCCAGCTCCTTGACGAACAGCCCCTTGCCGCCGATTTTCGACAGCGGCGAGTCGAGCAGTTTATCGCCACGGCTGACCATGGGCACCAGCGTCACGATCAGGCCAGGATGAGCCTGTTCGAGCCTGGCTTTGACATATTCGGCCTGCCAGAGGGCCAGCGCACTTTTACGGGTGGCAATGCGGATTTCGCGAGAAGACATGGATCAATCCGTGCTTGATAAGTGCGACGGATAATAACAGCACAACCGGAACGACTTCAGCGCTGACTCAAAAAGTAAAATCGGCTTCATGACCCGGATCAACGAAATGACAGTGGCTAAAGCGTCCCCCGCCCGAACCAGGGGCCTCCACAACGGCTCGACATCCTGCTGGACTTGCGGCGAGGGCAGCCACTTTTCGTACCTTAAAGCTGTTGCATCATCTTGCGTACACCGGCGACATGCCGACGGCTGACGATCAAGGCATCGCCATTGAGGCCCTTGAGGAACAACTGGAAATGCCCCAGTGGCGTGCGCTGCAAACGCTCGATCCGCTCCCGTGCCACCAGCGCATTGCGATGGATACGCACGAAACGGTCACCAAACTCGTCTTCCAGCGCCTTGAGCGGTTCATCCAGCAGCACTTCGCCGCCTTCATGGCGCAGGGTGACGTACTTGTGGTCGGCAATGAAAAAGATCACCTGATCCAGCGGGATCAACTCAATGCCTTTACGGGTTCGCGCACTGATATGGCTGCGCGGACCGCTGCCCGTTTCGGCAGCCGGACGGGTCATCGCGGCCAACTGCACGCGATTGGGTCGCTCGGCTTTTCTCAACGCCTCGACGAGATTCTCGGGGCGCACAGGTTTGACCAGATAACCGACGGCACTGACCTGAAAGGCGTCCAGTGCAAATTCGTCGTGCGCAGTACAAAAGACGACAGCGGGCGGAGTTTCACGCTCGCACAGTTTCGCCGCGACCTGAAGACCGTCGAGACCCGGCATGCGGATATCGAGCAGCACGACATCTGGCTTGAGGTTTTCAATCAGCGCCAAAGCTTCTTCGCCATTGGTAGCGCTGGGTTCAAGTACCCTGTAACCCTCGATTTCACCGACCAATCGGCTCAGTCGCTCGCGGGCCAGGGGTTCGTCATCAACGATCAGGACATTCATATTGCTCTGGCTTCCTGCGTGAGTCTCGCACAAGGATAGCGTAGACAGGTGTAGTGACGACCATCACGGCGCTCCACGCTCAGACTGGCGTGCGGGCCAAAAAGTGCCGTAATACGTGCACCTATATTCAACAGGGCCTGTTGAGTACCGTTGGAAGTCTGCCGTGTGGCAACTTCTTCATAGGGATTGCTGACACACAATATGAACTCTCCCCCTTCATAGTCTGCCTCGACTGTAACTATGCCCCCTTCGATGCGCGGGGCAATGCCATAGATCAAGGCGTTTTCCAGCAATGGCTGCAATGTCAGCTGGGGAATGGGCAAATCATCAGGAATTGCGCTCACCCTCCAGTCCAACTGTAGACGCTCGCCGAGACGATATTGCTCAATCGATAAATATCGTTTCGCCAAAGCCAGTTCTTCGTGCCAGGTCACCAGGCTTCCGGGCTTGGCCAGGCTGGCGCGAAACAGGTCCGACAGATCCAGTACGGCCTGCTCGGCCTTGACCGGATTGCTGGCCACCAGACTGGCAATGCTGTTGAGCGTGTTGAACAGAAAATGCGGACGAATCCTGGCCTGAAGCGATTCGATCCTGGCCTTCAGTTCACCCTGCTGTTGCTTGCGCCACTGACTCTGCAGATAAAAGTAGCGCAACATCAGCGCAGACATGATCAACGCGATCAACGAATAGCGGATATAGCGCTCGACCATGCTGCCCGGCGAAATCCTGCCGGTCAGTTGGCAGACATCCGTCACCGCCGTACACAACAAGGTTAGACCCACTACCAGCATGCAGCTGAGAATACCTGCAAGCCCCGGTGAAAGACGTGCCAGCCAGGGGCGAAGCCCACACAGCAGGGCCGCCGACAGCAGGACGATCCACTGCACGAACATCGACATCAGCGCCAGGCACACCCAATCGAACCCCTGGCTCATGGGTTCGAGCAGCACCATGACCAGCACCAGCAGTTCGGCCAGCACAATGAGCACCAGCAGCGTCTGCGGCAAGCATAGTTCAGGCAGGAAAAAATCCTTGCCGGGAGTCGTTCTGGAATCGGGTTTCATAGGTCCTCTCACATAGGCCCAGTCTCGTCCCTGGCATCGTCAGCGGCAAGCCATCCGAGAATAAAAAAGCAACAACCTGTTATCATCGCCGACGCCCTTGTGCCACGAAGCGGGCACGCCACTTTCAGCAGAGCAACGAGCGAATCCATGAGCACCGACAAGACCAACCAGTCCTGGGGCGGCCGTTTCAGTGAGCCCGTCGACGCCTTCGTCGCGCGCTTCACGGCCTCCGTCACCTTCGATCAACGCCTGTATCGTCACGACATCATGGGTTCTATCGCCCACGCTACGATGCTGGCTCAGGTCGGCGTCCTGACCGAAGCCGAGCGCGACACCATCATCGATGGCCTGAAAACCATCCAGAGCGAGATCGAAGCCGGCAGTTTCGAGTGGCGCGTCGACCTGGAAGACGTGCACATGAACATCGAAGCGCGTCTGACCGACCGCATCGGCATCACCGGCAAGAAGCTGCATACCGGCCGTAGCCGCAACGATCAGGTCGCCACCGATATCCGCCTGTGGCTGCGTGACGAAATCGACCTGATCCTCAGCGAAATCACGCGCCTGCAGAAAGGGCTGCTGGAGCAGGCCGAACGTGAAGCCGAAACCATCATGCCGGGCTTCACTCACCTGCAGACCGCCCAGCCAGTGACGTTCGGTCACCACATGCTGGCCTGGTTCGAAATGCTCAGCCGCGACTACGAGCGTCTGGTCGACTGCCGCAAGCGCCTGAACCGCATGCCACTGGGCAGCGCCGCACTGGCAGGCACCACCTACCCGATCGACCGCGAGCTGACCTGCAAGCTGCTGGGTTTCGACGCCGTAGGCGGCAACTCCCTGGACGGCGTCTCGGATCGCGACTTCGCCATCGAGTTCTGCTCTGCCGCTTCGGTTGCCATGATGCACCTGTCGCGCTTCTCCGAAGAGCTGGTGCTCTGGACCAGCGCCCAGTTCCAGTTCATCGACCTTCCGGACCGCTTCTGCACGGGCAGTTCGATCATGCCGCAGAAGAAGAACCCGGACGTACCGGAACTGGTTCGTGGCAAGAGCGGCCGCGTGTTTGGTGCGCTGATGGGCTTGCTGACCCTGATGAAAGGCCAGCCACTGGCCTACAACAAGGACAACCAGGAAGACAAGGAGCCGCTGTTCGACGCTGCCGACACCTTGCGTGACTCGTTGCGTGCCTTTGCCGACATGATCCCGGCCATCAAGCCGAAGCACGCCATCATGCGTGAAGCGGCGCTGCGCGGTTTCTCCACCGCCACCGACCTGGCGGACTATCTGGTGCGCCGCGGCCTGCCATTCCGTGACTGCCACGAAATCGTCGGTCATGCCGTGAAATACGGCGTGGAAACCGGCAAGGATCTGGCGGAAATGAGTCTGGAAGAACTGCGTAAATTCAGCGATCAGATCGAGCAGGACGTATTTGCCGTACTGACCCTGGAAGGCTCGGTCAATGCCCGTAACCACATTGGCGGCACCGCTCCGGAGCAAGTCCGGGCAGCCGTGGTTCGTGGCAAGGCATTGCTGGAAAACCGCTAAAACTGTCGCCGTCGCGGCCGGCCCACCTGGCCGCGACGGAGCAGCCCCTTATCTACCCTGCCTTGCGCGCCACCGCCTGGACACGCTCCAGGAATGCTGGCCATTCAGCTTCCCTGTCCGCCGCTACCCGCTGCACATTCGGATTGAGTGCCAGATGCTCAAGCAGAGCCCGCGCACCCGGCATATCCTGCAACAGATCAAGACCGAACAGTTTCTCAGCGACTTGCTGGGCATGGTCGACGCTGTAAAGAAAATACAGATCCGCCAGAGTGAAGTTCTCGCCCGCCACATAGGGTGCAAAACGGGCACGCTGGGCCAAGGCCCGGAACCCCTTGAGCAAGTCCCGGCGAGCCTTGGCCTTGAGGTCCTCGGGAGTGGGCCGCCCACCGAAGATCACTTCGACGTAGCAAAGCCGCGCTGGCAACTCGATATACAGTTCGATTTCCTTGGCGATGGTCCAGACCTGGGCACGGGAGAATGGGTCCTCGGGAAGCAGCGCCCGACCGGGCTGGGTTTCCTCGATGTAACGCAGGATGACATCCGTCTCACTGATGAAACCCTGGTCGGTTTCCAGTATTGGCACCTTGCCTCGTGCACTGATCGCCAGTACCTCGGGATTCTGGCATCCATGCAGCGCAATCACTTCAAAAGGTAGCTGCTTCTCCAGCAGCGCCAACTTGACCATGTTGAAATAATTGCTTGCGGCAAAACCATAAAGCTTCAGCACGTCGGCCTCCATGACCATTAAGTTGTGTGTGGCGGTACTTTTATATATTTGTCCTGAAATGTCAGTGGGTTAAGTACCTCTCACACAACTTAAAGACCGTTCTGACAGACAGGCCTCACCGAAGCCGACACCGGTAAAAGAATCCAGTTAAACTACCCGCCTCACAGAGGATTTACCATGACTGACACAATCGATAACGATGAAGAAGAGTTCACTGCTTCGACCCTGATCGAAGCGATTGAAAACCAGATCGAGGCGGATAACCCACCTGCCGCCAAGGCCACTTACAACAAGCTGACGCTGGTTGGCTATGAGCGTGAAGACATCCTCGAGTTGATGGCTCATGTGCTGGCCATCGAGATTGACGCCATGCTCGAAGAAGACCGGCCATTCAATACCCAGTGGTATGAAACCGCCCTGCGCGCCTTGCCGGAACTGCCGCCCGAAGCCTGACTTGCGATATTCCGGCAAGAGATATGCTGCAAAGATTCCAGGCACTGGCTACACTGCAAAGGCCCCTCTGCCAATCAATCCATAGGGGCTTTCCTGCAAGCTGGCGTTAACGGTCATACAGAACCGACGTGTCAAACAGCCTTGTCGATTCTGTAACCCTCACGATCCAGCCAACTATAAAAGTCTGGAGTCCTTATGTCGTATACCCCTGAGCTGGTTGCCGAACTGGAAATCCTTGCACTGTTCAATCTGGGTAACACCCAGGAAGGGCTTAAAGTCCACCATGTGGCCGCCCCGACAGCCATTGCGGCTGCCAAAAGACTTTTTGAAAAAGGCCTCACCACCCAAGTCGATGGTGGCTATCTGACCAGCCTCGGGCTTGAAGCCGCCGAGCATGCCCAATCGCTGCTGACCATCCTGAACGTCTCCGAAGAGGCCGCCTGAAAAGCCGCATCACTTCGCTTTGCTTTTGCCTTGAATAGCTGACATCCGGGCCTGCCGCGCAAACAAAAAGGTGCAGCGGGCCCTCCATTTATGGGAATGTAGGCCGATAAAAAACCGGCGTCAGAATAATAACCCTACCGTGCATGTATCCTCTTGGGCTGTAGTCTTCTTCGCCATCTGCTAACCACTTCAACGCCTGCACAGGCCAGATGCTTGAGTTGCGATGACGCGTAATCCCGAAATTCGTCCCGATCTGGATGAGGGCATCGACCGCAAGGTGCTCAGCCAGTTACGTAACCGCTTCCTGACTCTCAATGACGGGCGGTATGCCCGTGCCATGGAAGGGCTTTCGACTCGCCAGCAAAGCGTGCTGACGCTGTTGCCGCTGTGCTTTCATGTCAATCACCCGCTGCTGCCCGGCTACGTTTCCAGCAGCACGCCTGCTGGCGTCTCCCATTACGAGCCGGACGCCCAGGCGCTGGCAGAAGCGCAGCGGCTGACCCGATCTTTTTCCTATAAGGCCCGCCACGGCAATCCGCCACAGCCCATCCACGGTCTGTTCCTGATGGGCAGCCTCGGAACCGTGGCCCAGGCCGAACAGAGCGATATGGACGTCTGGGTCTGCCACGATTCGGATCTGGCCCCGGAAGCCATCGCAGAACTGCGCAGAAAATGTCAGGCACTGGAAACTTGGGCAGCGTCCATGGGCGCAGAGGCGCATTTCTTTCTGATCGACCCGCAACGCTTCCGGGCCGGGGATCGAGACACCCAGCTCAGTTCCGACGACTGCGGCACCAGCCAGCACTACCTGCTGCTGGATGAGTTCTACCGCACCGCCATCTGGCTCGCTGGCCGCACACCGATGTGGTGGCTGGTGCCGGTCTATGAAGAAGAACGCTACGCCGAGTACACCCACACGCTGCTGTCCAAGCGCTTCATTCGCGCCAACGAAGTGCTCGACCTTGGCCCCATGACCGGCATTCCGCCCGGTGAATTCATCGGCGCAGGGCTCTGGCAACTGTTCAAAGGCATCGAGTCGCCTTACAAGTCCGTCCTCAAACTGTTGCTGATCGAGGTCTACTCCAGCGAACACCCCAACGTTCAGTGCCTGAGCCTGCGGTTCAAGCAGGCCGTCTTCGCCAACAAACTGGATCTGGACGAACTGGACCCTTACATGGTCGTGTACCAGCGGATCGAAGAGCATCTGCTGGCCCGCGGCGAATCGGAGCGACTGGAGCTGGTACGTCGCAGCCTGTACCTGAAGGTCAACAAAAAGCTCACCGGCCCGGCCCGTCAGCGCAGCAATGGCTGGCAACGTCTGCTGCTGGAGCGCCTGACCCGGGAATGGGGCTGGGATGAGCGCCAACTGGCGCTGCTGGACAGTCGCAGTCAGTGGAAAGTCCGGCAGGTAGCTCACGAGCGCCGCTCGCTGGTCAATGAGCTGAATTACAGTTATCGCTTCCTGGTGCAGTTCGCCCGTACGCAAAACGCCCCCAATGCCATCACGGCCCGTGACGTCAGCGTACTGGGCCGACGCCTGTATGCCGCCTTCGAACGCAAGGCAGGCAAGGTCGAGTTCATCAACCCTGGCATAGCACCCGATCTGGCCGAAGATACTCTGACCCTGGTCCATTCTCCCAACAAGCGCGAACCGGGGAAAAACCAGTGGGCCTTGTACAACGGCAACCTGGGCACCCATGAATGGCAGAATTTCTCGCCCATCAAGCGAAGCCGCGAACTGCTTGAGCTGCTGACCTGGTGCCATCGCAACGGCGTGATAGACACCAGCACTCGACTGGCCTTGCATCCGGGCTCAAGCGACCTGAGCGAGTTCGAGCTGTTCAATCTGCTGGGCGCCCTGCAGCAGACGATCCCGCTGCCACTGAGCGAAGTCAGCGACGAATACCTGCTCAAACCCAGTGTGCCCAATGAAATATTGCTGCTGGTGAACGTGGGCGTCGACCCGCTCAGGCACCATCGCGAGCTGAATATCCTGATGACGACCGAGCGCACCGACTCGCTCAGTTATGCTGGCGTGCGGGAAAATCTGGTGCTGACGCTGGACCAGATCACCCTCAATAGCTGGAATGAAACACTGGTCAGCCGCTACGACGGGCCTCACGCCCTGCTCGACTGCATGAGCGAACTGCTCAGCAACCTGCCCGAAGGCGAGGTCCAGCCACGCATACGTGTGCGCTGCTTCTGCCATAACCGTGCTCCGGCCATCGCACAGCGGGTCGAAGAACTGATCAATACCGCCCAACTGCTGCTCGCCAGAGGCCTGAACCATCGCTACCTGATTCAGGTGCAACAGCAGTATCACGTACTGAAAATGACGCCCGGCCAAGTGGGCCATGTGGTGGTCAACAGCCTGCCGGGGCTGTTCAATTATCTGGGCGAGGAATCACCGCTCTACAGCCCGCTGCATCTGGACCCGCAAGCCCTGGACGATCACGACCTGGCGCTGATCCTGCCCCATGGGCAGCCGGAGTGCATTCAGGTGTTCTATCGAGTCAACGAGCCGGACGCCGACCTGTATGTGCTCGACGAACACAACGCGCTCTGGCACCAGCGCTTGCCGTATCACGACGAACAGAGCCTGTTGCTGCCCTTGCAGCGCTTCTTCCACTCACTGGTCTATCGACGCGGCGCATCGCTGCCACTGGATAACCCGGCAGAACCTGTCTTGCTGGACATGCTGTATTACCAGGTATTGCCATCAGGCACAGGCCGCGCCCGACGCATCGAACCCCGCCCGGCACCGACCGCTGCGGACAAACCGTATTACGACGTGCAGGCGATTATCGAAGAAACCTCGCCGGGCCAGCTGAACGTCACGCTGTATTGCGACAACAGCGAGTTCTCGGAACTGGAGCATGGCGACCAACTGTTTGCCGTGGTCGCCCAGCAAATCCTCGAACGCCGCCAGGAACCGCAACGCTATCGCTGCTACATCACCGACCTCGACCTCTCCGGCCTGCTGGATGATGGCCACGGACAAAGCATCCTGTTCCTGCGCCACAAGGCAGAGTTGGAAAAGGCGTTGAATGAGGCAATGGAGGAATCAGGCTCTGCGTAGGAGCGAATTCATTCGCGAAAAAATAGCGGCTGTAGCTTGTAGCTAAAGCCTGCCGCCCTCTTCGCGGATGAATCCGCTCCTACAGATATTCTCCCGCCGCCTCCGGCTGATATTCCACCGCCAGCAGGGTGAGTTTGAGTGTCTTGCCGCCCGGTGCGGGCCAGTCGATGTGTTGGCCGACCTGCAGGCCCAGCAGGGCCGAGCCTACCGGTGCCAGTACCGAAACCGTCCCTTCGGCGCCCGCGTCCTGCGGGTAGACCAGCTTGAGGTGATAGTCCTTGCCACTGCCCTCTTCACGGCAATGCACACGCGAATTCATGGTGACCAGCCCGGCAGGCACTTCATCGTGACCGACGATCTGTTCGGCACGGTCCAGCTCGGCCTGCAAGGCCTCGATGCCGGGGCTGGACTGCGTCTGGCTGTCGATAAGGCGCTCAAGACGCTGGACATCGAGCCGGGTGAGGATAATGGAAGGTGCGGTGTTCATGATTCGGGCAGTCTCCTTTTTTCTGCGCAACAAAAGCAAAACCCCGCCGATCCGGCGGGGTTTTGACAGGCCTCTCTATCTAGAGAAGCAGGTTCTGACATTAACATCAGCGAATAAATACACAACCCGACAGGGCGTTAGCCCGCGATGCGGTTTTCCTGGGCAAGCTCCCGGCGCTGGTCGGCGCTGTGGCGAATCTGACGGCGTCGATCATCGTCAGCCGAGCGCCATTCGCGAATGTCTTCTACATGGCGAAAGCAGCCCAGACAGACTTTCTGCTCGTCGAGCCGACACAGGCTGACACAGGGCGAAGGCACGGCAGGGCTGACGTTGCTGAACAGCGGCTTGGGTGGCCGGGCAGGTGCGGGCGTGGTGTTATCGGTCACGATCAGATCTCGTCGAAATCCAGTTCGACGCCAGCCTGCTCCTGAGTAATGCGTACCAGCATCTCGCTCAGCAACTCGTCGCTGCTGTCGCATACCCAGCGGCTGGTTTCTTCGTCGTAGTCAAAATGAAAGCCACCCGAACGCGCTGCCAGCCAGAGCTGACGCAGCGGCTCCTGACGACTGAAGATGAGCTGGGTGCCGTTCTCGAACTTTACGGTCAGTACGCCAGCAGAGTTTTCAAGGTCCAGATCCAGATCGCTCTCATCGAAAATGTCTTCCAGCGCTTGCTGGGTAGCATCCACCAGATCGTGAAAACGGGCTTCGGTCAAACTCATTACGGGACCCTCGAAAAATTTTCTGCTTATGGCACAGGGTCGCAAGATACGGACGCCGCAAGGCAAATGCAAAACATACCCGCCAGACGCGCCCTGCAACAGTTCATATCCAGCGATAACGTCAAAGGCCCGCCGGACGGGTGGGAACCTGCATAGGCAAGCCGCCGGGTGGCCGGTATACTCGGGCGCAATTAATGCTTTTACAAAGGATTTCGCCATGAAGCGCCTGATCTCTTCGCTTGCTGCGCTCGTCGCGGTCGCTTGTCTTGTCACTGCGTGCGGCCAGAAAGGCCCGCTCTACCTGCCCGATGACACCAAATCATCCGACGAACAAGCCAAATCGCAATCGCACAAGCATCTTTAAGGGAATTACATGGACGCCTTCAACTATCGCGACGGTGAGCTGTTCGCGGAAGGAGTAGCATTGTCTGCCATTGCCGAACGTTTCGGCACGCCGACCTATGTCTATTCCCGCGCTCACATCGAAGCCCAATACCGTGCCTACGCCGACGCCCTGAGCGGCATGCCGCATCTGGTGTGTTTTGCCGTGAAAGCCAACTCCAACCTGGGCGTACTCAATGTCCTGGCGCGTCTTGGCGCCGGTTTCGACATCGTATCCCGTGGCGAACTGGAGCGTGTGCTGGCCGCCGGTGGCAAAGCCGAGAAGATCGTGTTCTCCGGTGTCGGCAAGACCCGTGAAGACATGCGCCGCGCTCTTGAAGTCGGCGTGCACTGCTTCAACGTCGAGTCCACCGACGAACTCGAGCGCCTGCAGGTCGTGGCAGCCGAACTGAATGTTCGTGCGCCGATCTCCCTGCGGGTCAATCCGGATGTGGATGCGGGCACTCACCCGTACATTTCCACCGGCCTCAAAGAGAACAAGTTCGGCATCGCCATCGCGGATGCCGAAGACGTCTACGTTCGCGCCTCGCAACTGCCGAACCTGGAAGTCCTGGGTGTCGACTGCCATATCGGCTCGCAACTGACGACCTTGGAGCCCTTCATCGATGCACTGGACCGCCTGCTGGATCTGGTGGATCGCCTCGGCGACTGCGGCATTCACTTGCGTCATATCGACTTGGGCGGCGGCCTGGGCGTGCGTTATCGCGACGAAGAGCCACCACTGGCGGCCGATTACATCAAGGCCGTGCGCGAGCGCCTTGAAGGACGTGACCTGGGGCTGATGTTCGAACCAGGCCGCTTCATCGTGGCCAATGCCGGCGTGCTGCTGACTCGGGTCGAGTACCTCAAGCACACCGAGCACAAGGATTTCGCCATCGTCGATGCGGCCATGAACGACCTGATCCGTCCGGCGCTGTATCAGGCCTGGATGGATGTCACTGCCGTGCGCCCACGCGATGGCGCAGCACGCACTTATGACATCGTCGGCCCGATCTGCGAAACCGGTGACTTCCTGGCCAAGAACCGCGAACTGGCTCTGGCTGAAGGCGATCTGCTGGCTGTTCACTCGGCGGGCGCCTATGGTTTCGTCATGAGTTCGAACTACAACACCCGTGGCCGTACCGCCGAAGTACTGGTGGATGGCTCACAAGCCTTTGAAGTGCGTCGTCGCGAAACCGTGACCGAGCTGTTCGCTGGCGAAAGCCTGCTGCCGGAGTAAACCCATGCTGCTGCGTTTTACCAAGATGCATGGGCTGGGTAATGACTTCATGGTCCTGGACCTGGTGAGTCAGCACGCGCATATCTTGCCCAAGCACGCCAAACAATGGGGCGACCGGCATACCGGCATCGGTTTCGACCAGTTGCTGATCGTCGAAGCGCCGAGCAATCCGGACGTGGATTTCCGTTACCGGATCTTCAACTCCGACGGTTCCGAAGTGGAGCAGTGTGGCAACGGTGCGCGCTGCTTCGCCCGCTTCGTGCTGGACAAGCGCCTGACGGCCAAGCGCCAGATCCGGGTCGAGACCAAGAGCGGCATTATCGAACTGGATGTGCGCAACGACGGGCAGATCAGCGTCGACATGGGTCCGCCACGCCTGGCCCCACAGGACATTCCGTTCACGGCCCCCGCTCAGGCACTGAGCTACAACGTCGATGTCGACGGCCAGAACGTCGAGCTGGCTGCGGTGTCCATGGGCAATCCCCATGCGGTCCTGCGGGTGGACGACATCAACGGCGCGCCGGTGCATGAACTGGGTCCGAAGATCGAGCATCACCCGCGCTTCCCGGCACGGGTCAATGTGGGTTTTCTTCACGTCATCGATCGTCAGCGCGCACAATTGCGCGTCTGGGAGCGCGGCGCGGGTGAAACCCAGGCCTGCGGCACCGGCGCATGTGCTGCTGCCGTAGCGGCCATCAGCCAGGGCTGGATGGATTCGCCTCTGTTGATCGATCTGCCCGGCGGACGCCTGTCCATCGAGTGGGCCGGTCCGGGGCATTCTGTGATGATGACAGGCCCGGCAGTACGGGTTTACGAAGGCCAAGTTCGTCTATGAGTGAGCAAATGCGATGACCGATCAGCCTCCGGCTTCAACCGACAACACCAGCGAATCGCCTGCCGATAGCGCAGTGCCAAACCTTGAAGCAGAGGCGGTTATCGCTTTCCTGCTCAAACAACCGGATTTCTTCGCCGAGCACGACGAATTGCTGGTGTCGATGCGTATCCCTCACCAGCGCGGCGATACCGTCTCGCTGGTCGAGCGTCAGCTCAAGCTGCTGCGTGAACGCAATATCGAAATGCGTCATCGGCTCTCGCAGTTGATGGATGTAGCCCGCGACAACGACCGTCTGTTCGAGAAAACCCGACGCCTCAACCTCGCCATGATGGACGCCACCAGCCTGGATGAACTGATCATCGCGGTGGAAGACAGCCTGCGCCAGGAATTCAAGGTGCCCTTTGTCAGCCTGGTCCTGTTCAGCGATAACCCCATGCCCGTGGGCCGCTGGGTCAGCAGCGCCGATGCACAGAAGGCCATTGGCGGCCTGATCGGCGAGAAAACCGTGTGCGGTGCATTGCGCGAGCATGAGCTGACGTTCCTGTTCGGCGAAGAGCAAAGCAAGGAAGTGGGCTCCACCGCCATCGTGACCCTGAACCATCTGGGCCTGCACGGCGTACTTGCCATCGGCAGCCGCGATCCGCAGCACTATAAAAGCTCGGTCGGCACCCTGTTCCTCAGCTATATCGCCGACGTTCTGAGCCGCCTGCTGCCACGCTTCACTCATTCGCTACGCTCGGTTCGCTAGGCATGGAACAGCATCTGGACGCCTACTGCACTCACCTGCGCAGTGAGCGTCAGGTGTCGCCTCATACGCTGGATGCCTATCGACGCGACCTGAACAAGGTGCTCGAATTCAGCAGGAAGGCAGGCGTTTCAAACTGGGCAGACCTGGATATCCAGCTTCTGCGTAGCTTTACTGCCCGCCAGCACCAGCAAGGCCAGTCTTCACGCAGCCTGGCGCGCATGCTGTCGGCGGTGCGCGGGCTCTACAAATACCTGTGTCGCGAAGGCCTGTGCGAGCATGACCCGGCCAATGGCCTGGCGCCGCCCAAAGGCGAGCGGCGACTGCCCAAGACCCTCGACACCGACCGCACTTCGCAACTTCTGGACGGCGCAGTCGAGGACGATTTCCTGGCCCATCGCGATCAGGCCATCATGGAGCTGCTGTATTCCTCGGGGTTACGCCTGTCGGAGCTTACGAGCCTGAATCTCGATCAACTGGACCTGAGCGACGGGCTGGTCCAGGTACTCGGCAAAGGCAGCAAGACCCGCGTGCTTCCGGTGGGCAGCAAGGCCCGTCAGGCCCTGGAAACCTGGCTGCCCCTGCGCGCTCTGGCCAATCCGCAGGACGATGCGGTATTCGTCAGCCAGCAAGGCCGGCGACTGGGGCCAAGAGCGATCCAGAAACGGCTCAAGACCGCCGGGGAACGCGAGCTGGGCCAAAACCTGCACCCGCACATGCTGCGCCACTCATTCGCGAGTCATCTGCTGGAGTCCTCTCAGGACCTGCGCGCCGTGCAGGAACTGCTTGGCCACGCCGACATCAAGACCACGCAAATCTATACCCACCTGGACTTTCAGCATCTGGCCAGCGTGTACGACAGCGCCCACCCCCGCGCAAGGCGCAAAGGAGTTGCCGATGATTAAACTCATCACTTTCGATCTCGATGACACCCTGTGGGACACGGCCCCGGCCATCGCCAGTGCCGAAACGGTGCTGCGCAACTGGCTGGGCGAGCATGCACCCCTGCTCGGACCATTGCCGATCGAACACCTGTGGGAAATCCGCTCACGCCTGATCGAAGCCGAACCGACCCTCAAGCACCGCATCAGTGCCCAGAGGCGCCGGGTGCTGTTTCATGCCCTGCAGGACGCAGGCTATGACGCTTCACAGGCACAGGAGCTGGCTGACGAGAGTTTTGAAGTGTTCCTGCATGCCAGGCATCAGGTGCAGATATTCCCGCAAGTGCAGCCGACACTGGAAATCCTCGCCAAGACCTTCACCCTGGGCGTCATCACCAACGGCAATGCCGATGTTCGCCGCCTGGGGCTGGCAGACTACTTCGCCTTCGCCCTGTGCGCCGAAGACCTGGGCATCGGCAAACCCGACCCGGCACCGTTTCTGGAAGCGCTCAAGCGTGGCAATAGCGATGCCGGGAGCGCCGTCCATATCGGCGACCACCCCAGCGACGACATCGAAGGCGCCCAGCGCGCCGGCCTGCGCGCCATCTGGTACAACCCGCAAGGCAAGGTCTGGGAGTCCGAGAAAAGACCGGATGCCGAGATCCACAGCCTGGACCAGTTGCCCGAGATCCTGAAACGCCTGTAGGAGCAATCGGGCGGCGCTCCGCTTATTCGCGAATAAATTCGCTCCTACAAAAAGCATCGCCCAAGAAAAAGCCCGCAGCGACAGCGGGCTTTTTCTCATACGGTCATTGTCCCCTTAGATAGGGCGGCTACCGTATTTGTTGTCCGGCTTCTTGGGCGGATCGGCGACCACATTGGCCTCCACTTCCTGCACCTTGCCACCACGGGCGAGGAATTCTTCCATCGCACGGGCCAGAGCATCACGCTCTTTGTTCTTGGCTTCTACACTGGGAAGCTCATCGACCGACACTGCAGCCTTGGACTTGCCCTTGGCAGGTGTAGCCGAGACTTCAGCACCATCATCAGAGTCGGCAGCGTCGTCTTCAGGAGCAGCAGCAAGCTCCTCGCCGTCTTCCTCACCTTCCAGATCGTCTACCAGATCGTCGTTATCGTTGTCGTCGTCGCTCATGTTCTACCTCATGACTTGCGAAAGCAGATTAGTTATAGCCCAGCAACCCTGAAAATCGAAGGCTGTCGGAAAAAATTCAACACCGCTGAAACCAGCGGTCATGTCCATTCACCCTGAAGGGTTGCAAGGACATTGCGAGCACCGCCAGCATCTCGATGCTCACCCAGATAAACACCTTGCCAGGTGCCCAACGCCAATCGCCCAGCCGTTACCGGTAAAACCAACTGGCAGCCTAACAAACTGGCCTTGAAATGCGCCGGCAAATCGTCAGGACCTTCGTCGTCATGTTCATATCCGGCAGTACCCTCTGGGACCAGACGGCTGAAAAAGCGTTCGAAATCGCGACGTACAGCCGGGTCGGCATTCTCGTTGACGGTCAACGAGGCCGAGGTATGTTGCAGCCACAAATGCAGCAATCCGACTCGACAACCACGCAGTTCAGGCAAACCTGCAAGTATCTCGTCCGTCACCAGATGAAACCCGCGGGGCCTTGCCCGGAGGGTGATTCTGGATTGATGCCACATACCGTTCTCCGCACGTTCGGCGCGCATTCTAACTCGACTGAGAAAAAAGCAAAGCGCGCAATAAACAAGCTGATCCACAAGTTAACGATCATGCCCATGACAGCATTAAGGCCACTGCCACGACAAGCCGCAATCATCGCTAACGACACAGACAATGGAAGCTCTAATGCGCGGATGGTTCACAAAGTCAGGATAAAAAAAATGCCCGGGGAGACCGGGCATTTTTCTGCAGCTACGGTTGATTACAAGTTGTAGCCACGCTCGTTGTGTTGCGCAAGGTCCAGACCCACAGACTCTTCTTCGTCAGTCACACGCAGACCGATGACAACGTCCAGCACCTTGAGGATGATGTAGGTCACGATTGCGGTGTAGATGACGGTGAAGGCTACGCCCTTGAACTGAATCCAGACTTGAGCGCCGATGTCGGTCACAGTACCGAAACCGCCCAGTGCAGGAGCAGCGAACACGCCAGTCAGGATCGCGCCGACGATACCACCGACACCGTGAACGCCGAATGCATCCAGGGAGTCATCGTAGCCCAGCTTGCGTTTCAGGCTGGTAGCGCAGAAGAAGCAGATCACGCCAGAGGCCAGACCGATGATCAGGGCACCCATCGGGCCTGCGGTACCGGCAGCCGGAGTAATGGCAACCAGACCGGCAACCACACCCGAAGCGATACCCAGGGCACTTGGCTTACCGTGCGTCAGCCACTCGGCGAACATCCAGCCCAGTGCAGCAGCAGCGGTAGCAATCTGGGTAACCAGCATGGCCATACCGGCAGTGCCGTTTGCAGCAGCAGCGGAACCGGCGTTGAAGCCGAACCAGCCGATCCACAGCATGGCAGCACCGATCAGGGTGTAACCCAGGTTGTGCGGAGCCATCGGAGTGGTCGGGAAGCCTTTACGCTTGCCCAGCACCAGACAGGCAACCAGACCAGCAACACCGGCGTTGATGTGCACGACAGTGCCGCCAGCGAAGTCCAGAACGCCCCAGTCCCACATCAGGCCACCGACGCCGCCCCAGACCATGTGGGCGATTGGCGCGTAGACCAGAGTGAACCAGATACCCATGAAGATCAGCATCGCGGAGAACTTCATGCGTTCTGCGAAAGCACCGACGATCAGGGCTGGAGTGATGATGGCGAACGTCATCTGGAAGGTGACGAACACCGCTTCAGGGAACAAGGCCGCAGCACCGGTGATGCTCGAAGGCGTGATACCCGCCAGGAACGCCTTGCCCAGACCGCCGAAGAAGGAGTTGAAGTTGACGACGCCAGCTTCCATGCCCGTGGTGTCGAACGCAAGGCTGTAGCCGTAGACGACCCACAGGATGCTGATCAGACCGGTAATGGCGAAGCACTGCATCATCACGGAAAGAATGTTTTTGGAGCGGACCATGCCGCCGTAGAACAGGGCAAGACCCGGGATGGTCATGAACAGCACCAGCGCGGTGGCTGTCAGCATCCAGGCGGTGTCACCTGAGTTGAGAACGGGGGCTGCCACTTCGTCCGCCGCCATGGCCAGGCCAGGGGTTACGAGGGACAACAGGGCTCCTAGCCCTGCGAATTGACGCAGAGTCATATTGTTTACTCCTGGGGCGTGGGGTTTGGCGGCTTAAATGGCGTCGGTATCGGTTTCGCCGGTACGGATGCGTATAGCCTGTTCCAGATTCACAACAAAAATTTTGCCGTCCCCGATCTTGCCGGTGTTGGCAGCCTTGGTGATGGCCTCGATGACGCGATCCAGATCCTTGTCATCGATAGCGACGTCGATCTTCACTTTTGGAAGGAAGTCGACTACGTATTCAGCACCGCGATACAGCTCGGTGTGTCCCTTTTGGCGACCGAAACCTTTGACCTCGGTAACAGTGATGCCCTGCACGCCGATTTCGGACAGCGACTCGCGCACGTCGTCCAGTTTGAACGGCTTGATGATGGCAGTGACTAGCTTCATGAAAACTTTCTCCCGAATTGGTGGACTTGCCCCAGGAAAACAAACCCGACTCAAGTCTAAGCGCAGTGCCTGGCTTTGTAACGCGTCGGCGGCCAGTTAAAGGCCCGACCAACTCCAGAAAACCGCTTCTGACGAAACACATCCCCGCTCCGCCTGCCGCACTGCATTCGTCACAGCGACTGCATCAGTGCATGGGTCACAAGCCATTAAGCAGAAAGCTTGCCATCTCGTGAATATTCATCAAATACAGGGCCTTGAGCACTTTTTCAGCCATCTGACCCGTTTTGGTCACCACGCAACGCACAACTACAGTGCACTCGTGCACGCCCCCACGCTCAATAACTGTGCATCGCCGGTGCCCTGAAAATGACTATAGATGCTGCGTGCTACACTGCCGCCCATCTGATACAGGAAAATCATCATGCTCGCGCCCAAAGCTTTCCTCGACGCCCTGAGTGGCCACGCCTCCCGCCTGTTCAACGGCGAGACTCCGCTACCCCGCAACGAATTCGAAACCCAGTTCAAAGCCCTGCTGCAAAGCGGCTTCAGCAAACTGGATCTGGTGAGCCGCGAAGAATTCGACAGCCAGATGGCCGTACTTGCCCGTACGCGCGCTCGTCTTGAGGCGCTGGAGGCCAAGGTGGCGGAGATGGAAGAGAAGATTGGGGCTGCTGGTCAGGATCGGGGTATCAACCCGCAAACCCCACAACCTGAATAAAGACCGCCCAACCACCGAGCAGAATCCAGAAAACTGCAAAAATCCAGGGCGTACGCATCGAAAACAGCAGCGCCTTGCGATAACCCTTGTGCGTTGACTCATGCTCGTTGAACAGCGGCGACTCGTCATACGCGATGCCCATGATCGGCTCACTGCGCAACAACTCGCTTTGCTTGTAATGCCAGTGATCGATGATCTCGTAAGCCGCACGAATCCCCGGCCAGGCATTCAACGAACTCATCGCCCCCAACAACGCCAGAAATGGCGGCACGAATAACGTGAACAACTTGCCCCACTCCGGATTGAGATTCGCCATGCAGGATGCGAAAGCAATCACCAGAAAGGATTGCGCCGTCAGGTAGGCATCTGTCCGGTTGGCCAGGATCGTGGTTTCGTACTGGATCTCCTTTCGATAGAAATCCAGACGGTCCTTGGGGGAGCCGAACATCTTGGCGTCGTGTTCAGTGGCATTGCTGCTTGCGTCTGCGGTCTGGGAAGTCAGAATTCTTGGCAAAAGTCGTGGTTTCCATTCTGGTTGGGTTGAATGGAGAGTGACCGGTGCGGGAGCTGGGTGTTCAGAAGACTTTACGAGAGGGGGATGAAAGGTTCAGGAGCAGTGCATCCTCGTCGCCAAGCATTGGATATCCGCAAAAAGAACGGACACCGTCGCTGTAAACGCGGCTCCACAACTCTCGGCGGGGCTGCCGTGAGCATGGGCATAGAAAACGCCTCAGATATCAGCTGATTGACTACTGTCCAGAAACGAAAACCCCGGCTCGAGGCCGGGGTAGGTGTTTCGTGGTCTTTGCAGTGAGTCGTAAACTTTCGCTCATTGGAGCTCATTGCCAACCTGTAGAGCAATGCTATGAGCAGTTGACAGTCGTGTCAACCCAACTTTATACAGGCGCCTCGCAGAGAGGGAAGTCTGAGTATGCCGCACAACATCCAGTATAGGCCGTTGCTGATTGATGAGCTGATCAGCTCACACAGAATTGCTAGCTACAGCAAAGTATTTTCTACACAAAACGACGCAGAACTGGTTGGCGCGTACCTATGGAATTCACATGTTTGCGCAGCACTTTACCCGCTGCTCAGCGTGGCAGAAGTCACCCTAAGAAACTCCATAGATGCTGCCCTGACAGCTGATCTCGGAAAATTCTGGTGGAAGGGGGGGGGTAATTTTTTACATTGGGTTGTTAATTAAGAAATTTCATAAGGCTCAACACCTTACACAACCACACCGTAAGGGTTTGCGCTGGAGCAGTAAACATTCGAATGTGCCACTGCCACACAGAGATTGTTGTATCTCTCTAATGAGGCTAGATCATTTTTTTTGATACTTATTTTTGCGACATTTGCCTGTCCGAAATTTAGCTCAGAAAATTCCGGAGGCATGGGGATTATTTTCTGATTGATAATATCGACAAATAACACCGTCACGAAGGTGTTTGCATCCAAATTAAACATTTGAAGTTGAGCGCCTTCGATGTGCTGCTGATCTATCAGCCCTCTGTCGCAAATCAGAACTCCTGCGTCCTGATAGTCGTCTTTATATTGGTATATGTGAAAATCTTTGGATATATTTTTGTTGTCAAAAACGCTCTTGATCAGGTGCTCGATGAGGTTCAGCCCTTGGTCTAAGGGTTGCAGAATTAGTAGGTATATTAATTTAAGCCAAGATAGGTACTCATCTTTTGATATATTAAATTCAGAGCATATGCGTGCCACTTGAGGTCGATTGGCCCCGTCAAGGGATATGAAGTGAGCTTTCAGCACCTCATTTCCAGGTAATACGCCATGCAGCTCCCTAAACATCTCAAGTGTTCTTTTTATGCAGTGTGGGTTTCTGATGACGTTTATTAACTTTAGGCAGTATAAGCGCAATAGTTCATTTTCGAAATTTACTGCTGCTGGGTCTTCAATCTTTTTGAGAAGTGAATTTGTAATTTTAGAAATTCCGTCTTCGTAGGCTGAAAATGCGTCTTCAAGATTATGTTGCCCGCCTTCGTCAAGTGTCTTGAGTGCATATAGGTCTTTTCGGGATAAATTTTTTTCGATTTTTACCCCTGTCGCGTCGTTGTTTTTTATCTGAGCAGGTACGTGTGACAGGACGCTGAATTTATAAATGCGTTGATTCTCTGGCTTTACAGTTTTGTCAATCGCATTCAAGCGCTGTTCTACCTGTGAGATGTAGTGATGATTCCTAGAGTTACTTTTTTTCATGTGCCCTCCTGGCTTTAAAATATAGTTATCTAATGATCGCAGACTACGGCGCGTAATCTTCGTTAAGTGGTTGGGTGTAGCTTTGCAATGCCCGAGCGGTTCATAAGCGGCTCCGCTTAGGAGAACACATTAGCAAGCAGACAGACTAGCTGGGCGAGCACGTCTCCCTAGTTGTACTCCTCACTGTGGATATCAGCTAGCAACCGTCGCTATGGGCGGCCGCGTCCAAGGTTGCAGTTGTGGGCGGAGAAGCTTAAAAGAGAGCTTCTGTAAGCATCTGCTTTAGCCGATTCTGAGAGCGCTGCTTCTTGGTAACTCGGAGCTCAACCGATGCCACGGCCTGCCCGTGGAGGCCATGATGCCTCGGGGTTGACACGGATGGCCTTGAAGATCCGTTTCTGTCAGAAGGGAGGCAAGAGGAGGTCGATCACGTTCAACATGCTCTTCCAGCAACGCATCACTGATTACATAACCTCATAACTGATGCGAGCCACCGCAGTGGCATCTAAACACGCGAATGAAAAACTTGCCCCAGAAACCTTACACACGGACACAACCAGCAAAAACCCCACCCTCCCACCCCACCCAAACCCCATCTATCCTTCCCAACACCGCAGGAAGCGGCTTTCGTTATCAAGGAAGATCATGTCTCTCGCCATCGTCCACAGTCGCGCCCAGGTTGGCGTGGAAGCACCTGCCGTTACGGTCGAAGCCCATCTGGCCAACGGCCTGCCAACCCTGACGCTGGTCGGTTTGCCGGAAGGTGCGGTCAAGGAAAGCAAGGATCGGGTGCGCAGCGCCATTCTCAATTCGGGGCTGGATTTTCCGGCGCGGCGGATCACGCTCAATCTGGCTCCGGCGGATTTGCCTAAGGATGGCGGCCGGTTTGATCTGGCCATTGCGTTGGGGTTGCTGGGGGCCAGTGGGCAGTTGCCGTTGCTGGCATTGCAGGAGGTGGAGTGTCTGGGCGAGCTGGCGTTGTCCGGGGCGATTCGGTCGATTCAGGGGGTGTTGCCTGCGGCGCTGGCGGCCAGGGCGGCGGAGCGTACGCTGATCGTACCGGCGGCGAATGCCGAGGAGGCGTGTCTGGCTTCGGGGCTGCGGGTCATTGCGGTGAATCATCTGCTGGAGTTGGTCGCGCATTTCAATGGGCGCACACCCATCCCGCCTTATCAGAGCAGCGGGCTTTTGCATCAGCCCAAGCCTTATCCGGATCTGAGCGAGGTTCAGGGCCAGACCGCCGCCAAGCGCGCATTAGTGGTTGCTGCGGCCGGGGCGCACAACCTGCTTTTCAGCGGCCCACCGGGTACGGGCAAAACCCTGCTCGCCAGTCGCCTGCCCGGTCTATTGCCACCGCTGGATGAATACGAAGCGCTGGAGGTGGCGGCGATTCAATCGGTGGCCAGTCAGGTGCCGCTGAGCAGTTGGCCGCAACGACCTTTTCGGCAACCTCATCACTCGGCGTCGGGGCCGGCGTTGGTGGGCGGTGGCAGTCGTCCTCAACCTGGCGAGATAACATTGGCCCACCACGGCGTTTTGTTTCTGGATGAGTTGCCCGAGTTCGACCGCCGGGTTCTGGAGGTTTTACGCGAGCCACTGGAGTCAGGCCATATCGTGATTTCCCGGGCTCGGGACCGGGTACGGTTCCCGGCGCGCTTTCAACTGGTCGCGGCCATGAACCCATGCCCGTGCGGTTATATGGGTGAGCCCACCGGGCGGTGTCGTTGTTCGACCGAGCAGATCCAGCGCTATCGCAACAAACTGTCAGGCCCGTTGCTGGACCGGATCGATCTGCATCTGACTGTCGCCCGGGAAGCCACTGCCCTCAACCCGACACCACAAACCGGCGATAACACTGCCAGCGCCGCTGCCTTGGTGGCAAAAGCCCGTGATCGCCAACAACGACGCCAGGGCTGCGCCAATGCCTTTCTCGATCTGCCTGGGCTGCGCGAGCATTGTCCGTTGTCGGCAGCGGATGAAAACTGGCTGGAAACGGCCTGCGAGCGGTTGACCTTGTCGCTGCGGGCCGCGCACCGGTTGCTGAAAGTGGCGAGAACCCTGGCGGATCTGGAGCAGGAAGATGCGATTGATCGCAGGCATTTGGCCGAGGCGTTGCAGTATCGGCCTTCCAGTAATTGAGATCGGTTTCTATGGCGGTTGTGTGTGGGAGACCTTCGGGTCTGCCGGGTGTCCATACCGGTTCGCCAACCTGCATACAACTGCCACCTATCTTGTTCGGCTCAAAGTGATGAAACGATTTGAGTCTTCAAGGGCTGTTTTGTTGGTTCGATCGCTGTCGCGGGCAAGCCCCCTCCCACAATTCGGAGAGTCTCCAAGAAGTGGGACCGATACACCTATTCTAGTAAGCAATACCTCCAAAGATCGGTCTTACAACACGAACAGATATATCCATGAAGACGCCATGCTTAACCCCGATAGCCCTTGGGTAAGCACAGCACTAATCTCTTGCTCGGCTGAATAATCAGCTACTGGATTTGGCGATCTGGTTAAGGAGGCATACCGCTGACCATATAAAACAGGCATATTTGCGCCTGTATTTTGTTATGGCCGCTGTGTGCGGGAGATCTTCGGGTCTGCCGGTCGCTCCTTGCCGGTTCGCCAACCTGCATACAGCTGCCACCTTATCGTTTGGCGACGAAAAGCGGCAGCTTCACATTAGGAGAAGCGCTCTTGGATAAGTCCATAAATCAACCCCATACCCCCACCCTCTTCATCCGCCACAAAGCCCATCTGCACGCCATCCGCCTGCAAGACAAGACATGGTTCTGCGCCCGTGACCTCGGTCATTTGATGGGAATTTTTCTGGATGAATACCGAACTCGCAAGCTCGCGCCGGATCAGCGCAAAACCCTGTGGCTCAAACGTTATGAGGATACGCAGGAAACGTTGATGGTCAGCGAATCGGGGGCTTACGCCTTGTTGATCTATCATCACGCGCCACATAACGGGCCGTTGCGTGAGTGGCTGGAGCACCATGTCGTGCCCACGTTGCGAGATATGGATCAGGCACCCACATCGCAACGCCCAACGCTGAGTTTGATGCATTGGCCGGGCGTGTCGATGAGTTTGCTGAACTGGCAGAGCGAGCCATGGATACGCCTGCGGGACATGCCTGAGATTCTGCTGGAGCAGTCACGTCAGGGTGTCGGGAAGGCGACGCCGTGGTGGAGACGATTATTGGCGTGAAGCCGTTCGCGAATAAATTCGCCCACGGGCTGTAGGAGCGAATTCATTCGCGAAAAACCAATCACCGGAAGCGATCAACCTCTTGGCGCAGTTCAGCCGCCAGGGAGTTGAGTTCCTGGGCGGTGATTGCCAGGTTGGAGACCACTTCGCGCTGTTCGCTGTTGGCCATGGCGATGCTTTGCAGGTTGCTGCTGAGCATGGTGGCGGTGCTGCTTTGTTCTTGCGTGGCCGTGGTGATTGCGGCGAACTGATGGCCGGCGGAGCGGCTTTGTTCGTCGATCTGGGCCAGTGCAGCTGCAACCTTGGCGTTACGCGACAGGCCGTCCTGCATCAGGACGTTGCCCTGCTGCATGGTGCTGATGGCGTTGCCGGTCTGTTGCTGGATGCTGGCGATCATGCCGGAGATTTCGTCGGTGGCCTGACGGGTACGCGAAGCGAGGCTTCGGACTTCGTCGGCTACCACGGCAAAACCGCGACCCTGTTCACCGGCACGAGCCGCTTCGATCGCTGCGTTGAGTGCCAGCAGGTTGGTCTGGTCGGCAATCGAGGTAATCACACCGACGATGCTGCCGATTTCCTGGGAACGCTGCCCCAGGGTGTCGATCACGGTGGCGGTGCTGTTCAGCGAGCTTGCGATCTGTTGCAGCGCAGACGAGGCTTCATCCATGGAGGTACGGCCGATGCGGGTCTGCTGCGCGTTTTCCTGCGCCAGACGCTCGGTGTTCTTCATGTTGTCAGCGATGTTCAGAGAGGTCGCGCTGAATTCTTCAACCGCGCCGGCCATGCTGGTGATTTCACCGGACTGCTGCTCCATGCCTTCATAAGCGCCGCCCGACAGGCCGGACAATGCATGGGCACGAGTGCTCACTTCCTGAGCCGCAGTACGGATATGGGAAACCATGTTCGACAAGGCTTCGCTCATCTTGTTGAAGCTGCCCGCCAGTTGCCCGATTTCATCGTGGCTGGAGACATTCAGGCGCACACTCAGGTCCCCGGATCCCAGGGCATCGGCCTGACGTACCAGTTCGGATAATGGACGCAGTTTGCTGCGCAGCAGCCAGATGGCACTGCTCACCGCGATCAGCATCGCCAACAGGCTGCCAATGGCCAGCTTGGTACCCACGCTCCAGGTCACTTCGCTGATTTCGTCCCTTGGCATGCTGGCCATTACAGTCCATGGTCCGCCGCTGAAGGGCTGACCCACGCTGTAGAAGTCCTGCTCGCCATCGTGCCAGAAAAGGCCTTTGCCAGGCTGCTTGACTACATCAGCTACAGACTTGGCTGCACTCTCCGGGGACTTGGCGCCAGCTGGCGCGACCAGCCAGCGGCTTTGCTCGTCCAGCAATGCCAGCGAACCGGTCTTGCCGATGCGGAAGTTTCTGAGATTCTCAAACTGGGCGTTCTGCGCGTCGGTGTAATCGAAACCGACGAACAGAGCAGCAATGATCTTGCCGCCGCTGTCACGAACCGGGCTGTATTGAGTCATGTAGTAGCGTTCGAACAACACTGCCTTGCCCACATAACCCTGACCGGCCATCAGGCGCTCATAGGCCGGGCCTTTGCGATCGAGCACGGTGCCGATGGCGCGAGTGCCGTCCTGTTTGCTCAGGGACGTGCTGATACGAATGAAGTCATCGCCGCTGCGCACGAAAATGGTGGCGACACCTGCCGTCAGACGACGAAATTCGTCGACCTCGGTAAAGTCGTTGTTCAGGGGCGTATCACCCAGATACAGACCCGGAGTCTGGGTCCCGGCCACGGTGACTGGCTTGTCGGTCTGCAGGCTCAGGCCGCCAGAAAAACGCTTTTCAAACAGCCCGCTCAGGCGCTGCGTGCTGTCACGCAAGGTGCTGTGAAAAGTGTTGAGCTGGTCAGCGAGCAGGCGAGCCTCACTGGACATGTGTTCTTCACGGATGACAAGGTTGGCAGCGTCCAGAGATCGCAAAGCGAAAAGAGTACTGCCGCTTATCACCACCGCAAGAATCACAGCCAAAGCAATACCGAGTTGCGAGGCAATCCGGGCACGGGGCTTGGACATAAAGGCTCCAGGCTGAATTATCGGGTTTGCCAACTCCCTGGCCGACCATCCAGCAAAATTCTAATAGGATTTGAGATTGAACCGTTTTGAACAAACGGCCTTTCAAGAGTAACGTCGGCGCGCAAGTGAAATACTTGAGTCAGCTAAGCGGATATTAGCAAACAGATGGCAAATCGCCCAACCGCCACCACTATTTAAGTATTTCGACTTTCGGTAACTCCATCGCCTGAACCTCACTCTGCAGGAAGTCACTTAACCGTCGTAACCGCTCTAGACCGGGCCTCGTCTTTGGCCAGACCAGATAATAGTTCTCGCCACTGAATACTGCAGTGCGCCAGGGCAGGCTCAAACGACCTTGTGCCACGTCTTCCGCAACCATCAATAAATCGCCCATCGACAGCCCGTAACCTCGGGCAGCCGCGATCATGCCCAGCTCCAGGGTGTCGAAAACCTGACCGCCCTTGAGCGAAACCTTGTCCGCCAGCCCCATGCGGTTCAGCCAGGTGCGCCAGTCACGCCGATCCGGTGTCGGGTGCAGCAGCTCGATACTGGCCAGCCGTTCGACATCCCAGGGCGGATCCTGCAAAAAGGCAGGGGCACCGACCGGGATCAGAAACTCCGGAAACAACAGGGTCGACTCCCAGTCCGGCGGAAAATGCCCGCGACTCAGGAGGACGGCACAATCGAAAGGTTCTTGCGAGAAGTCTACGGCGTCGATATCCATCCAGGCGCTGGTCAACTGGACTTCGTTGCCTACCTGAAGATGACGAAAACGACTGAGCCGCGCCAATAGCCAACGCATGGTCAGGGTCGACGGCGCCTTCATGCGCAATATGCCTTCTTCAGCCTGTAACGTGCTGCAGGCACGCTCAAGCGCCTGAAAACCGTCCCTGATTCCGGGCAATAAGGCACGAGCGGCTTCAGTGAGCTGCAAGTTGCGGCCATTACGCTGAAACAGTCGGCAGGAAAAGTACTCTTCGAGCGTATGAATATGACGACTGACAGCACTTTGGGTAATCGAGAGTTCTTCTCCCGCTCGCGTGAACGAGGTATGCCGAGCAGCCGCTTCAAAAGCGCGCAATGCATATAACGGAGGAAGACTACGAGGCATATGAATATATCCCACACAATAATGTGCCACTGTACGCCAAATATACTCGCATGAGTTTTAATCATGCTGATGATCGGATTTATCGCTTTGTGCTTGAGCGCTTGAATGCCGAGAATGTGCAGCCCATCAGTACACCTGAAGTAGAGCCTTTCCATCATGCAACAGCCTGCCCTCAAAGAACTCTGGATCATCCTGCGCCTGGCCGGGCCGTTGATCGCATCGCAGATGGCGCACATGCTGATGGTGTTCACCGATACCGTGATGATGGGCAAGATCGGGCCTGAAGCCCTGGCGGGCGGCGGTCTGGGCGCAGCTACCTACAGCTTTGTTTCGTTTTTCTGTGTGGGGGTGATGGCGGCAGTCGGCACGCTGGTTTCGATTCGTCACGGCGCAAACGATGCAGAGGGTGCGACCCGGCTGACTCAGGCCGGTTTGTGGCTGGCATGGGGCATGGCGCTGGTGGCTGCGCTGCTGTTGTGGAACCTTGAGCCGGTTTTGCTCAGGTTTGGCCAGACCGAAGTCAACGTCCATATGGCCACTCAGTTCCTGACCACCCTGCCGCTGGCGCTTCCCGGCCTGCTCACGTTCATGGCCTTGCGCGGCTTTACCAGTGCCCTTGGGCGTGCAGGCCCGGTCATGACCATCAGCCTGGCCGGAGCCGGGGCCAACTTTGCGCTCAACTACATGATGATCCATGGCTGGTTCGGGCTGCCGAATCTGGGCCTGATGGGCATCGGGCTGATCACGGCCATAGTGACCAATTGCATGGCTCTGGCGCTTGCCCTGCATATCCGCCGCCATCCTGCTTATGCGGCCTATCCGATTCGCAAAGGGCTGTGGCAGTTATCCCGCAGCCATCTTAAAGAGCTCTGGAACCTCGGCCTGCCAATTGGCGGCACCTACGCCGTGGAAGTGGGCCTGTTCACTTTTGCAGCGTTTTGCATGGGAGCCATGGGCAGCACGCAGATGGCTGCGCATCAGATCGCCGTACAGACCGTGTCCATGGCGTTCATGATTCCGGTCGGGATTTCCTACGCCGTCACCATGCGCATCGGTCAGCATTACGGTGCGGGCAATGTATTGATGGCTCGTACTGCCGGGCGACTGGGCATTTCGTTTGGCGGGGCAGTGATGCTGATGTTCGGCATACTTTTCTGGCTCGCGCCTCATCAGGTCATCGGCCTGTTTCTCGACCTCGATGACCCGGCGTTCACCGAGATCGTGATCCTGGCGGTAAAGCTGCTGGCCATTGCGGCATGGTTCGAGCTGCTGGACGGCATGCAGACCATCGCCATGGGCGCCATTCGCGGGCTCAAGGACGCCAAGACCACCTTTCTGATCGGGCTGGTCTGCTACTGGCTGGTGGCAGCACCTGCGGCATGGCTGCTGGCCTTTTCGACCGATCTGGGCGCAGAGGGTGTCTGGTGGGGGCTGGCGCTGGGCCTGCTGTGTTCGGCTGTGGCGCTGACCTATGCCTTCGAGAAGAAGACCGCGCGGTTGATTAAGGTGAAATCCAGGCAGGAGCCGCAAGACAATCTGGGCGCCATTCATCCTTGATGTAAGCGGATAGGCCGGGCTTTACACCTTTTTCGCGGAGGGGTGCGCGCCTGTCGGCCGCTCCAGGTAGTCAACCAGTTCAGCCATCGGCAACGGTCGGCTGATGAGGTAACCCTGCACCTGATTGCAACCAAAGCTGCGCAGCAGCGCCAGTTGCTCAGGGGTTTCCACACCTTCGGCCACCACTTCCAGGCTCAGGTTATGGGCCAGGTTGATCATTGCGTGAACCAGCTTGCGATTTTCCTCACGCGGCTCCATTTCACCGACAAAACTTTTGTCGATCTTGAGCAGTTCGATCGGCAGGCTGTTGAGGTGCATGAAGGAAGAAAAACCGGTGCCGAAGTCATCCAGGGAAAAACGCACACCCAATCGGCGCAGCGCTTCCATGATCTGCCGCACCTGCTCACTGCTGCGCATGACCGACGTTTCGGTCAGCTCGAATTCCAGCCAGCGCGCGTCGATTTCATGCTCGGTGATCAGGCGGCTGAGGGTCGGCAGAAGCTGGCTGTCCTGAAACTGCCTGAACGACAGGTTGATCGCCATGTGCAACGGCGCAAAACCCCGGTCGCGCAAAGCCTGCATGTCCCGCAAGGCCCGATGAATGACCCAGTAACCCAACGGCACGATCATGCCGCTCTGCTCGGCCAGAGGCACGAACTCGCTGGGCAGTAACAGCCCTCGCTCGCTGTGGCGCCAGCGCACCAATGCTTCCAGCCCCACCACCGCACCGCTTTCCAGGCACAGGCGCGGCTGGTAATGCAGCTCAAGTTCGTCAGTGCGCAAGGCCTTGCGCAGTTCGGCCTCAAGGTCCGCAAGGCTGCGGGCGTTGCGGTTGATGGTGTGGTCGAAGAAACGGAAGGTACAACCCTGAAGACTCTTGGCTTGGCGCATGGCGATATGGGCGTGCCACATCAAGGCGTCGGCGCCGGTTTCGGACTGTGAATGAGCGATGCCAAGGCTGCAGCCGAGCAACAGGCTTTCACCATCGATCCAGTAGGGTTCGGACAATGCATCGGTAATGCGTTCGGCCAGTTGTGCCGCACGTTCGGGCGTATGGCGGGTGTCGATCAGCAAAGCAAACTCGTCACCGCCCAGACGGGCGATCTGGTCCCCGATGTCCAGCTGGTTCCTGAGTCGCGCCACCACCTGCAGGATCAACCGGTCACCGGCCTGATGGCCCAAGGCATCGTTGGCGCGGCGGAAGTTGTCGAGGTCCAGGTGGCCCAGGGCAAAACCGGTTTTTTCGGCCAGACGGGCTGTCAGCAACGTCTGAAAACCCTGTCGGTTGGCGATACCGGTCAGCGGGTCCTGGCCGGCCAGGCGTTGCAGGGTGTCTTCCAGCGCGCCGCGCTCACGGACATGGCGCAGGCAGCGGCGAAGGGTATCGGCTGTCAGACTTTCGCGGACCAGCCAGTCGCTGGCCCCGATCGGTGCGACGAGCGGTTCCTCTTCGAGCAACATTACCGTCGGCAACAGGCAACTTGTGGCAGGAGGTTGCAGCTCGGGAGTGGTCAGCAGCAAGGAAGGACGCGGACTGTCAGGCTGCTTCTGGAAGGCATCCCAGTCAGCGGCCTGATACAAAATGACCTCATCGCCCAGCGATGCCAGACAATTGCTCAACAGCGCCAGCCATGCAGATTCTCGGGCCAACAGCAGCAATCTCAGGGGCTCGACAGGCACAGGCACGCTAACTCCTTAACTGCAAAGGAAAAACCGATTACCAACCAAACGAAAGGGTTGACTGGTAGACGCACATTCGCGATTCGGCAAATGTAACAAAAACAAAAAAATTAGATAGCTGTCCCTGCCGTTCAACGATGAGCGCTGCATAAATGCGCGGGCCTGTTAAAATGCCCGACCTTTTTCGCAACAGACTACCCATACCGTCATGTCCCGACTCAATCCCCGGCAACAGGAAGCCGTGAACTATGTCGGCGGCCCTCTTTTGGTGCTCGCCGGTGCAGGCTCCGGCAAGACCAGCGTGATCACCCGCAAGATCGCCCACCTGATCCAGAACTGCGGCATCCGTGCGCAGTACATCGTGGCCATGACCTTTACCAACAAGGCCGCCCGGGAAATGAAAGAGCGGGTCGGCACGCTGCTGCGCGGTGGCGAAGGTCGCGGCCTGACGGTATCGACGTTCCACAACCTGGGCCTGAACATCATCCGCAAGGAGCATGTGCGGCTGGGCTACAAGCCCGGTTTCTCGATCTTCGATGAAACCGACGTCAAGGCCCTGATGACCGACATCATGCAGAAAGAGTATTCGGGCGACGATGGCGTCGACGAAATCAAGAACATGATCGGCGCCTGGAAGAACGACCTGATCCTGCCGCCCGAAGCGCTGGCCAATGCCCGCAACCCCAAGGAACAGACCGCCGCCATCGTCTACACCCACTACCAGCGCACGCTCAAGGCGTATAACGCGGTGGACTTCGACGACCTGATCCTGCTGCCGGTCAAGCTGTTCCAGGAACACGCCGACATTCTGGAGAAGTGGCAGAACAAGGTCCGCTACCTGCTGGTGGACGAATACCAGGACACCAACGCCAGCCAGTATCTGCTGGTCAAACTGCTGATCGGCACCCGTCACCAGTTCACGGTCGTAGGCGATGACGACCAGTCGATCTATGCCTGGCGTGGTGCGCGGCCGGAAAACCTGATGCTGCTCAAGGAAGACTATCCGTCCCTGAAAGTCGTGATGCTGGAGCAGAACTACCGCTCCACCAGCCGCATCCTGCGTTGCGCCAACGTGCTGATCTCCAACAACCCGCACGCCTTCGAGAAACAACTCTGGAGTGAAATGGGTCACGGCGACGAGATCCGCGTGATCCGCTGCCGCAACGAAGACGCCGAAGCCGAGCGGGTGGCGATGGAAATCCTCACCCTGCACTTGCGCACCGACCGGCCCTACAGCGATTTCGCCATCCTCTATCGCGGTAACTATCAGGCCAAGCTGATCGAGCTGAAATTGCAGCACCATCAGGTTCCCTATCGCCTGTCAGGTGGCAACAGCTTCTTCGGCCGCCAGGAAGTGAAGGACCTGATGGCCTACTTCCGCCTGCTGGTGAATCCGGACGACGACAACGCCTTCCTGCGCGTGATCAACGTGCCGCGCCGGGAAATCGGCTCCACGACCCTGGAAAAACTCGGCAACTACGCCACCGAGCGCAAGGTGTCGATGTACGCCGCCACCGAGGAAATCGGTCTGGGCGAACACCTGGACAGCCGTTATACCGACCGCCTGCAACGCTTCAAACGCTGGATGGACGGCGTGCGCCAGCAATGTGCGCAGAACGACCCTATCGCGGCACTGCGCAGCATGGTCATGGACATCGATTACGAGAACTGGATTCGCCAGAACAGCTCCAGCGACAAGGCCGCCGACTACCGCATGGGCAACGTCTGGTTCCTCATCGAGGCACTGAAGAACACCCTGGAAAAAGACGAAGACGGCGGCATGACCATCGAAGAGGCCATCGGCAAGCTGGTCCTGCGCGACATGCTCGAACGCCAGCAGGAAGAGGAAGACGGTGCCGAAGGCGTGCAGATGATGACCCTGCATGCTTCCAAGGGCCTGGAATTTCCTTACGTGTTCATCATGGGCATGGAAGAAGAAATCCTGCCGCACCGCTCCAGCATCGAGGCCGACACCATCGAGGAAGAACGCCGTCTGGCCTACGTGGGCATCACACGCGCACGACAGACGCTGGCGTTCACCTTTGCCGCCAAGCGCAAGCAATACGGCGAGATCATCGACTGCGCGCCAAGCCGCTTTCTCGATGAGCTGCCACCGGACGATCTGGCCTGGGAAGGCAACGACGATACGCCAACCGAAGTAAAGGCCGTGCGCGGCAATACGGCCCTGGCGGACATACGCGCCATGCTCAAGCGCTGAAACCTGAACAGAAAACGATCAACTATTGCGCACTGGCGCACCCAAGGAACCGAAGTGGAAGCACTGCACAAGAAAATTCGCGAAGAAGGCATCGTACTTTCCGATCAGGTCTTGAAGGTCGATGCGTTTCTCAACCATCAGATCGACCCGGCACTGATGAAAGCCATCGGTGACGAGTTCGCCAGGCTGTTCGCGGATGCAGGCATCACCAAGATCGTCACCATCGAAGCCTCGGGCATCGCTCCGGCAGTGATGGCCGGCCTGAACCTCGGCGTGCCGGTGATCTTCGCCCGCAAGCATCAGTCGCTGACCCTGACTGAAAACCTGCTGTCGGCTACGGTCTACTCCTTCACCAAGCAGGTCGAAAGCACCGTCGCCATCTCGCCACGGCACCTGAACAGCAACGACAACGTACTGATCATCGATGACTTCCTGGCCAACGGCAAAGCTTCCCAAGCCCTGATCTCGATCATCAAGCAGGCAGGCGCCAAGGTGGCCGGGCTGGGTATCGTGATCGAGAAGTCCTTTCAGGGCGGTCGTGCCGAACTGGATGCGCAGGGTTATCGCGTTGAATCCCTGGCACGCGTGGAGTCGCTGGCGAACGGCGTGGTGACGTTCAAGTAGAACGTCCACGCTGCCTGTCTACGCTTGCACAGGTAACAGCCATTTACGGCCACGGAGAGACCACAATGATCATTGGGGAAAGGCTGTATGTCGAAGGCCTCTTCGACAGCCATACATGGACGATCAGTTATCTGGTGATGGACCTGGCCAGCAAGCAGTGCGCGCTGATCGACAGCGTGCTGGACTACGACCCGAAGTCCGGGCGCACCCGCACCGAGTCAGCCGACCGCCTGATCGAACGGGTCAGGGCTCTGGACGCTTCGGTGCAGTGGATACTGGAAACCCATGTCCATGCGGACCATGTGTCGGCAGCGCCCTACCTGAAACGGCAGTTGGGCGGACAGATCGCCATCGGCAGCCACATCACGTCCGTGCAGCAGGTCTTCGGTAAACTGTTCAATGCCCCTGAGGACTTCGCACGGGACGGAGCCCAGTTCGATGTGCTGCTCGATGACGATGGCGTATTTTCCATCGGATCTCTTGAGGCCAGGGCGCTGCATACACCCGGGCATACGCCTGCCTGCATGACCTATCTGGTACAGATCGGCGACGAAACAGTCGCGTTCGTCGGCGATACGCTGTTCATGCCCGATTACGGCACAGCCCGTTGCGACTTCCCCGGCGCCGATGCGCGAACGCTGTATCGCTCCATTCACCGGATCCTGAGCCTGCCGCCACAAACCCGCCTGTTCATGTGCCATGACTACCTGCCCAATGGCCGCGAGCTGCAATACATGACCACCGTTGCCGAGCAGCGCGCCAACAATATCCATGTGCACGAAGGCATCGACGAAGACGCTTTCGTCGCAATGCGCGAGGCTCGGGATGCGACCCTGGAAATGCCGGTCCTGATGCTGCCGTCGGTGCAGATCAACATGCGCTGCGGCCACTTCCCCGCGCCGGAAGACAACGGCGTCAGCTACCTGAAAATTCCGCTTAACGTTCTTTGAATCGCTGCCATGCATCTGGAAACCTGATATGAGCCTGACCTCCCCTGCCCACCAGATAGTGATCGTCGGGGCCGGAGCCGCCGGACTCTCGACCGCAGCAAGCCTGCTGGCTCGCGATGCATCGCTGGATATCGCCATCATTGATCCGGCTGACACCCACTATTACCAGCCAGGCTGGACGCTGGTCGGTGCCGGGGTGTTCCAGCCGTCATCGACAGCCCGCAGCATGGCTTCGCTGATCCCCAAAGGTGTGAAATGGATCAAGGCAGCCGTGGCAAGCTTCGATCCTCATGGCAATGCCGTGAAACTGGAGGATGGGCGCAGCATGGGTTACCAGCAACTGGTGGTCTGTCCAGGCCTGAAGCTGGATTGGGCGGCCATCGAGGGATTGGTCGAAACATTGGGGAGCAACGGAGTAACGTCCAACTATCGCTATGATCTGGCCCCCTATACCTGGGAGCTGGTTCAAGGGCTCAAGGGCGGGCAAGCCCTGTTCACTCAGCCGCCGATGCCGATCAAATGCGCCGGAGCGCCCCAGAAGGCGATGTATCTCTCCTGCGATCACTGGCTCAAGTCCGGCCATCTGGAACAGATCAATACCCGGTTCTACAACGCCGGAGCCGTGCTGTTCGGGGTGCCGGACTACGTGCCGGCCTTGATGGAATATGTCGAACGCTATGCGATCGACCTGGAGTTCGGGCACAGACTGGTGGCCGTGAACGGGCCAGCCAGACGCGCTACCTTCATCCAGACCCGGGCAGACGGAACCAGCGAAACCGTCGAGCAGGGCTTCGACATGCTGCATGTAGTGCCGCCCCAGACAGTGCCGGACTTCATTCGCTCAAGCCCTCTGGCCGACGCCGCGGGCTGGCTGGATGTCGATCCGGCCACACTGATGCATCGCCGCTTCAGCAATATTTTCTGCCTGGGCGATGCCACCAACACCAGCAACGCCAAAACCGCAGCGGCCGCCCGAAAACAGGCTCCGGTGGTTGCGATCAATGTGCTGGTTGCCTTGGGCCGCTCAGCAAGACAGGCTGTTTATGACGGCTATGGATCATGCCCGCTCACCGTAGAGCGGGGCAGGATTGTACTGGCTGAATTCACCTACGGCGGCAAGGTCGCTCCCAGCTTTCCGCTCTGGCTGCTCGATGGTCGCCAACCGACACAATTGGCCTGGTGGCTGAAAGAGCGCGTGCTGCCATCGCTTTACTGGCAGGGCATGCTCAAGGGTCGCGAATGGCTGGCCAGACCGCAACAGGCTGCCGTAAAACATGGATGAACATCAACTGCTGGGCGCAGGCCTGGGGGCGATCGTTGGCGCAATACTGGCACTGACCGGTGCAGGTGGCGGCATTCTGGCTGTGCCGCTGCTGGTTTTCGGGCTGGGGCTGACCATGGTCGAGGCCGCGCCTGTGGGCTTGCTGGCCGTGGGTCTGGCTGCCGCAGTCGGGGCGGTCCTGGGCTTGAAGCAGGGCATTGTCCGCTACCGTGCCGCACTCTATATCGCCGGGATCGGTGTGCTCGTGTCGCCTGTAGGCCTGTGGTTCGCTCATCGCTTGCCCAATACGCCGCTGGCGCTGATCTTCGCCGTTGTGATGCTGTACGCCTGCGGACGGATCTTTCTCAAGGCCACCCGCGAGTTGAAATACGGACCACCGGCCTGCCGCAAGGAAGTCCTGCCCTGCGTGCTCAACCCGCTGCAAGGCAGGTTGCGCTGGACGATGCCCTGCCTTCGGGCTCTGACACTCACCGGCATGACGGCAGGACTGCTGTCGGGACTGATCGGAGTCGGTGGTGGCTTTGTCATCATCCCGGCGCTGACCCGCTACAGCGACCTGAACATGAAAAGCGTCGTCGCCACGTCACTGGCAGTCATCGCGCTGGTCTCCACCGGCAGCGTCATCAGCGCCTCCGTGGCGGGCGTGATGCACTGGAGCATCGGCGCGCCCTTCGCGGCAGGAGCGATCATCGGCCTGATAGGCGGCAGGCAGGTCAGCGGCTATCTCGCCGGACCGCGCTTGCAGCAACTGTTCGCCATTGCAGCCTGGATTGCCGCAGCCATGCTGGTGTTCAGCGCACTCAAGGCAGTCCTCTGAGCAACATTCAGAACGTTGATCCGGCAGAGTTGTGTAACCCGGCCAGCAGCAGACGCTGATACAGTTCTTCCTTGATGCCTTGGGGATCGTCGAGCTGCATGCGCTGCAGGTGCTCGATATAGGCCGAAGGCTCGGGCGCATCGAGCGTGGCCTTGCCCAGTTCCAGAATCTCGGTGAGCTTGAATTTGCTCTTGAGCCAGTTCAAGGCGCGCAACAAATCCCGCTCTCGTGCAGTGAAATCGCAGCCCAGCGGATATTCGGTGAACAGCGCCGGATAGCGGGACGCGATGTCCTTCAGGCGCTCGGGCGTGTTCTGGGTAAAGCGCGGGTCGAGGTGAAAGCCTTTCGGCAGCTTGCCAGCCTTTTGCGCCTGTTCGATCAGGCCGTTCTGAAAGCGCGAGTCGCAGATATTCAGCAGTCGCTCGATGACCGTCGCATCGGTCTGACCACGCAAGTCGGCAATCCCGTACTCGGTCACGACGATATCGCGCAGGTGCCGGGGAATGGTCGCATGACCGTATTCCCAGACAATATTGGAACTGATTTCACCGCCTGACTCTCGCCAACTGCGCAGGATCAAGATCGAACGTGCATCTTCCAGCGCATGGGCCTGGGCAACGAAGTTGTATTGCCCGCCGACGCCACTGAGCACACGCCCGTCTTCCAGTTGATCGGACACCGCCGCGCCCATCAGGGTCATGGTGAAAGCGCTGTTGATAAAGCGCGCATCCCGACGTTGCAGGCGTTTGAGCTCTTCGTTGCCGTATAGCTCGTTGATGTAGCTGATGGCACTCATGTTGAACTGCGCCAGTCGCTCAGCGGGCAACTCACGCAAGCGCTCATAAAAACTCAGCGGGCCGAGGAAGAACCCGCCATGCAGCACGACGCCATCCGGGTGAGCGCTTTCATCGAGGGTTCCCAGATTAGCCAGTCGTTGCAACTCGATATCGGCATAGACCTTGCGCCGCACAATGCCAGCGTCGGCCAGTACCAGCAGGCCGTTGACGAACATCTCACTGCATCCGTAAAGCCCGCTGGCAAAAGGCTGGATGCCGCCTTCGCGGTCAATCAGGGTCTGCCAGTTGCTCATGTTCAGTTCGGCAAGCAACTCACGGTAGGTTTCGTTGTTGGCCTGTCGGGCCAGCAGCGCGGCGGTCAGTGCGTCGCCCATGGAGCCGATGCCGATCTGCAAGGTGCCGCCATCGCGAACCAGGGTGCTGGCATGCAGACCGATGAAATGATCCTGAAAGCCCACGGGCATATTGGGCGTCGAGAACAGGACGCTGCGCTCCTGCTCGTCCAGCAGCAGATCGAAGGCATCGGCATCCAGCTCGGAATCGCCAGGCATATAGGGCAGATCGGCATGGATCTGGCCCAGCATCAGAATCGTCTCGCCCGCGGCCCGTCGCTTGGCGACCATCGGCAGCAGATCGAGGGTCACATCAGGGTTGCAGCTCAGGCTCAACTTGCCAGGCCGTTGCTCATCGTGAGCGACCAGTTGCGCAATCAGGTTCAGGCCACTGGCATTGATGTCTCGGGCCGCATGGCTGTAATTGCTGCTGACGTAACTCTGCTGGGCCGCTTCGCTGCTGAGCAGACTGCCCGGCTGCATGAAGAATTGCTGAATGTGAATGTTCGGCGGCAGATCGTCACGACGCAGTGCCGACAGAAATTCCAGCTCAGGATAATCCCCGAACACCCGCTCCAGAAATGGCTCCAGAAAACGCCCCTGCAACCCCTCACCCGCGGGCGGGCGCCCCAGGCTCAACGCCGTATAAATCGTCAGTTGCCGCTCGGGAAGCTGACTGATGCGCTCGTATAACGCATTGACGAACCGATTGGGCTTGCCCAACCCCAAAGGCATGCCCATGTGAATATGCTCGGGCAACTGCGCGAGCACATGATCGACGGCTTGCTCAATGGAACAGGACCTGGGCATCCGAACTCTCCGGGGTTGTGGCTGGTGGAGGTTGGACCCATGTTCTCGTGAAAGTGCTGCAAATATGCTGAATACTGAGCCTGTGAGGCTACTGCTGTAGGAGCGAATTCATTCGCGAGAGGCCGATACATTCAAAGAAAATGCATCGACTTCAATACTGTCTCGCGGATAAATCCGCTCCTACAAACACCTTCGTGGCGCAATCCTGTGGAGGTCTGACCGTCAGTCTTACTTGAGACCCGACATCTTCTGAATGGCGCTTTTGAGTTCTTCATCGGTGCAGTCGCCACAGGTGCCTTTGGGCGGCATGGCGTTGAGGCCGGTGATGGCCTTGGCCAGCAGGCCGTCCAGGCCGCCTTCTTTTTTGGCTCGCTCATCCCAGGCGGCGGTATCGCCGATCTTGGGCGCATTCAGCAAGCCGACGCTGTGGCAGGCGGTGCAGTGTTTGGCGATTACATCGTCGGGGGATTTCGCGCTGCCGCCACCGGCTGATGCGGTAACTGCAATACCTGCGCATTCCTTGCCTTGAACACAGACCTGCCCGACCGGCTCAAGTCGTTTGGCGATTTCATCATTCGTCGCTGCCTGAGCGTTGAATGCCCAAAAAGCCAACATGGCAGCCACTGCCAGTATCTTGTTTATCAGGTTCACGCTTACACCCTCATGGTGACTAATCACGCCCGCGACCACGGTCTGGCAGGCTGGCGAATTATAGCGACTAGCCTTTGGAGCCGAAACACCCCTACAGAAAGAATGGTTATTAGCGCGTAAGTCCATTCAAGGGGTGTCTGGCCAGCCAGCCCGCGTACATGAGGCGATTGCGCTACGTGTGGTCAAAAATTGGCCGGGGTGGCTGCGCTGATTAGTCGCGCCGGCACATCGAACGGATTGCGGAATCGATGCGGCTTGGTGCTCTCGAAATAGTAGCTGTCGCCTGCTTCGAGGATGTAGGTGTCCAGACCGACGACCAGCTCCAGTCGTCCTTCAACCAGAATTCCGGTTTCCTCGCCTTCATGCACCAGCATCTCTTCACCGGTATCAGCGCCTGGCGGATAGATTTCGTTGAGAAAGGCGATGGCTCGGCCAGGATGCGACTTGCCCACCAGTTTCATGGTCACGGCACCGTCCGAGATATCGATCAACTCGCTGGCCTTGTAGACCACCTGAGTCGGGTTTTCCGGTTCGAGCTCTTCGGAAAAGAACTCGACCATGGACATGGGAATCCCGCCGAGCACCTTGCGCAGGGAACTGATCGAGGGGCTGACGCTGTTTTTCTCGATCATGGAAATGGTGCTGTTGGTCACACCTGCCCGCTTGGCGAGTTCGCGCTGGGACAGGCCCTTGAGCTTGCGAATGGATTGCAGTCGTTCACCGACGTCCAATGCGGCATTCCCCCTGGTTCGGTAAGGTTAAAGTCGAGATGAACGCCATGATGGCAACAGCGTTCAGTATTTACAACACCTCGGACTTTTAACCCGGCCAGCGGGCTCACTCTGGTGAGTAGACCCTCGGGACGCGCCGCAGATTGCAGAAGATCTGGTAAGGAATGGTGCCAGCATGCGCCGCCACATCGCTGGCCAGCACGTTCTTGCCCCACAGCTCGACATGACTCCCGAGCCCGGCCTGAGGCAGATCGGTCAGGTCAACGCAAAGCATGTCCATGGAAACCCGCCCCAGCAGGCGACTCGGCTTGCCATCGATCCAGACTGGCGTGCCAGTGGCCGCATGACGCGGATAACCATCGGCATACCCCATGGCGACCACACCGACACGGGTCGGGCGCTCGGTAACGAAGATGGCGCCATACCCCACAGGCTCGCCAGCGGGCAGTTCGCGCACACCGATGATCTTCGACTCCAGGGTCATGACCGGCTGCAGCCTGTCGGCCAGCGCCTGTGACTGATCGAAGGGCGTAGCGCCATAGAGCATGATGCCGGGGCGTACCCAGTCGCTGGGGATATGCGGCCAGCCCAGAACGGCTGGTGAGTTGCGCAGGCTGATTTCAGCGACCAGCCCCTGACGGGCGGCTTCAAACACGGCCATCTGCTCGTCGCTACGGGAACACCCCAGCTCGTCGGCACGGGCGAAGTGGCTCATCAGGACAATCTTCGCCACTTTGCCGGTCGCCAGCAGGCGTTGATAGCCCGCCTGAAATTCGGACGGATGCAAACCGACCCGATGCATGCCGGTGTCGAGCTTGAGCCACACCGTCAGCGGCTTGCCGATACTGGCCTTTTCGATGGCTTCCAGTTGCCACTGGGAATGCACGACGAACCACAGGTCATGCTGGACGATCAGCGGCAGTTCGTCGGCCTCGAAAAAACCTTCCAGCAGCAGGATGGGGCCACGAATACCGGCTTCGCGCAGCTCCAGCGCCTCTTCGATGCAGGCCACGGCAAAACCGTTGGCTTCGGCCTCCAGTGCCTGGGCGACACGCACCGCGCCATGGCCATAGGCATCGGCCTTGATGACGGCGAGGGCTTTGGCGCCGGTCGCTTCGCGGGCCAGTCGGTAGTTGTGACGCAGGGCTTGAAGATCAATCAGGGCGCGGGCTGGACGCATGGGAAGATAGTTCTGACTCAGGAGAAATTGAAATTCATGATGTAAAACTCATTCGCGAAGCACCTACCCAACACATCCCTGCAGTATGTGGTCGGCCTTCGCGAATGAATCTTCTGCGGTTATGGCAACGCAGCAACCACTGAAAGCTCGACCAGGATTTCCGGCTCGCACAGTTTGGCTTCGACCGTCGCACGCGCCGGCGCGACACCTTTGGGGAGCCATTTGTCCCAGACACTGTTCATGCCGGCAAAGTGGGCATCGATGTCCTTCAGGTAAATCGTGACGGACAGGATGCGACTTTTGGTGGTGCCCGCCAGATCCAGCAGGCGCTCGATATTGTCGAGCGTCTCACGGGTCTGCTTTTCGATACCGCCCGCCATGTCGTCACCCACCTGACCCGCCAGATAAACGGTGCCATTGTGGACGACGATCTGACTCATGCGCTCATTGGTGAGCTGGCGCTGAATGGACATGTTTTGCACTCTCCTTGGTACTGCCATAGCGAGAAATATCGAGACCTGCAGCGCTGATCTGGGGTTTTTCGCTCGCCATGAGGTCGGCCAGCAAACGCCCGGAGCCGCAAGCCATGGTCCAGCCCAGTGTTCCGTGGCCGGTATTGAGGAACAGATTGCGCAATGGCGTTGCACCCACGATAGGTGTGCCATCGGGCGTGGTCGGGCGCAGACCGGTCCAGAAACCGGCCTGGGTCAGATCGCCGCCCTGAGGATAGAGGTCGTTGACGATCATCTCCAGCGTTTCGCGACGCCGAGGGTTGAGCGAGAGGTCGAAACCTGCAATTTCAGCCATGCCGCCGACGCGGATGCGGTTGTCGAAACGGGTGATGGCGACCTTGTAGGTTTCATCGAGGATGGTCGAGGTCGGTGCCATGTCCGGGTTGGTGATCGGCACGGTCAACGAATAGCCCTTGAGCGGGTAGACCGGTGCGCGGATGCCCAGCGGCTTGAGCAATTGCGGCGAGTAGCTGCCTAGCGCCAGCACATAACGGTCTGCGGTTTCGAGCTTGCCATCGATCCAGACGCCATTGATACGGTCGCCCGTATGGTCGAGGCGTTCGATGGACTGGCCGTAACGGAATTCGACGCCCAGCTTGACGGCCATTTCCGCCAGACGGGTAGTGAACAGCTGGCAGTCGCCGGTCTGGTCGTTAGGCAGGCGCAGCGCACCGCTCAGAATGTTGGTGACGCCGGCCAGTGCCGGTTCGACCCGGGCAATGCCTTCGCGGTCCAGCAGTTCGTAAGGCACGCCGGACTGTTCGAGCACGGCGATGTCCTTGGCGGCGTTGTCCAGTTGCTCCTGGGTGCGGAACAACTGGGTAGTGCCCAGGCTCCGGCCCTCGTAAGCGATACCGGTTTCAAGGCGAAGTTCGTCAAGGCAGTCGCGACTGTACTCGGACAAGCGCACCATGCGTTCCTTGTTCACGGCATAGCGGCTGGCCGTGCAGTTGCGCAGCATCTGCGCCATCCACAGGTATTGATCGATATCCGCCGTGGCCTTGATGGCCAGCGGCGCATGACGCTGCAGCAGCCACTTGATCGCCTTGAGCGGCACACCGGGCGCAGCCCATGGCGATGCGTAGCCTGGCGATACCTGGCCGGCGTTGGCAAAACTGGTTTCCATGGCAACGGCTGGCTGACGATCCACCACAGTGACCTGGAAACCCGCCCGAGCCAGATAATAGGCACTGGTTGTACCGATTACGCCACCACCAAGTACCAGAACACGCATGTCGACAGCCTCATCGCGGATATCCGCTGACATTTGAAGTTTAAAGCAGGATTGTGTGCAGTATATTGAGCATCGAGCAGTGTATCTCACTGTATATATGCGTATATTCAGCGCTAATTCTCGGCAAAGAACGCTTTCGTAGAGGGGAAACTGCCTGTGCGCACTCAACACCAGTCAAAACGTGAGCTGGACAAGATCGACCGCAATATCCTGCGCATCCTCCAGGCAGACGGAAGAATCTCGTTCACGGAGCTTGGCGAGCGGGTCGGGCTCTCGACCACACCCTGCACCGAACGGGTTCGCAGACTGGAGCGCGAAGGCATCATCATGGGCTACAACGCCCGCCTAAACCCGCAATACCTCAAGGCCAGCCTGCTGGTATTCGTGGAAATCAGCCTGGATTACAAGTCAGGCGACACCTTCGATGAATTTCGCCGGGCCATTCTGAAGCTGCCCCATGTGCTGGAGTGCCATCTGGTATCGGGCGACTTCGATTACCTGGTCAAGGCCCGCATCTCGGAAATGGCCTCATACCGCAAGCTGCTGGGCGACATCCTGCTCAAACTGCCCCATGTGCGGGAGTCCAAGAGCTATATCGTGATGGAAGAAGTGAAAGAGAGCCTGAACCTGCCGATTGCAGACTGAGCACGTAGCGATCAGTTAAGGTACACACAAACTTGTAGGAGGCAGCTTGCTGGCGAAAAAGGCCTCAAAGCCGACAGATATTCTGCGTTTGTACGCTGAAGTCGCCAGCAAGCTGCCTCCCACAAAGTAATTTATCGCCTGAATGATCGGTATTTCTCCTACGGGGGTTAAACCAGCACCTGCCGGGTAGAAGCCATGTACTCATGGATCTGTTTCTCGACCCGAGGATGAATCAGCTCGACAGGTCGTCGCCCGTTCGGGCATGGCAGGGTCTGGGTGGTACCGAACAGACGGCAGATCAGCGGGCGTTCGTCATACACCGTGCAGCCATTGGGACCGAGGTGGACACAGTTCAGCTCGTTCAGCGCAGCCTCCTGTTCGGCGGCGGTCTTGCGGGGCAGGCGCGACATTTCTTCGGGTGAAGTGGTCACCGGACCACAGCAATCGTGGCAGCCAGGCACGCACTCGAAAGAAGGAATCTGGCGCCGCAGATCGCGGATTTTTTCACGGTTGCAGCTCATTGAATCGACCACCCGGACACAGTGATGGAATTTTGCCTCAGTTGGCAGGTGCATGACAGCGGCTTATCCTCCCTGCTGATATTCAACGCCGCCAACAGGATCACTCCATGAACGCCCGCGTTCAAAACAACCCGCATGCCGCCTCTTACTATGCCGCCAGCAGCCATCCGCAAGCGGATTACCCTGCGCTGCAAGGTGAACTGACGGTGGATGTGTGCGTGGTCGGCGGCGGATTTTCCGGGCTGAACACGGCCATTGAACTGGCCGAACGTGGTTTGAGCGTGGCCCTGCTCGAAGCCCGAAAAATCGGCTGGGGCGCCAGCGGACGCAATGGCGGGCAATTGATCCGTGGCGTCGGCCATGACCTTGAGCAGTTCACCTCGGTCATCGGCCATGACGGCGTGCGCCAGCTCAAGCTGATGGGGATCGAGGCCGTGGAGATCGTCCGCCAGCGGGTCGAACGCCATGGCATCGACTGCGATCTGAAATGGGGTTACTGCGATGTCGCCAACAAGCCCCGTGACTTTGCCGGCTTCGCTGAAGAACTCGAAGAATTGCGCAGCCTGGGTTATCGCCACAGCCTGCAACTGGTCCAGCCGGAACAGATGCACAGCGTCGTAGGCTCGGATCGCTATGTCGGCGGCATGATCGACATGGGTTCCGGGCATCTGCATCCCTTGAACCTGGCGCTGGGCGAAGCTGCCGCTGCCCAGGCGCTGGGGGTCAGGCTGTTCGAGCATTCGGGCGTGACCCGCATCGACTACGGCCCGCAGGTCAAGGTGCATACCGCCTCGGGCTCGGTACAGGCCAGGACGCTGGTGCTGTGCTGCAACGCCTACATGAATGACCTGAACCCGGAACTGGGCGGCAAGATCCTGCCCGCAGGCAGCTACATCATTGCGACCGAGCCCTTGAGCGCGGCACAGGCAGCCGAGCTGATCCCACGGGACATGGCGATCTGTGACCAGCGGGTAACGGTGGATTACTACCGGCTATCCGCCGACCGACGCCTGCTGTTCGGTGGCGCCTGTCACTACTCGGGGCGCGACCCGCAGGACATCGCGGGCTACATGCGGCCCAAGATGCTGGAAGTCTTTCCGCAACTGGCTGGCGTAAAGATAGATTTTCAATGGGGCGGGATGATCGGCATCGGCGCCAACCGACTGCCGCAGATCGGTCAGCTCAAAGACAAGCCGAACGTGTTCTATGCCCAGGCCTATGCGGGTCATGGGCTCAATGCCACTCACCTGGCAGGCCGGTTACTGGCCGAGGCCATCGCCGGTCAGCACAGCGATGGCTTCGAGTTGTTTGCCAAGGTCCCGCACATGACCTTCCCCGGCGGCAAGCATCTGCGCTCGCCATTACTGGCGCTGGGAATGCTCTGGCATCGGCTCAAGGAACTGCGCTGACTCACATCCTCCAGAAGGGCTTCATGGCTTCGGCCATGGCCTGCCCGGCATCGAGCCCGATGTCGCGAAGCTGATCCTCGGTCAGCTTCAGCAGCGCATGACGGGTGGTCCAACGATGACGATACAGCGCCCAGCGGCTCATGCAGGGTTGTGAGTTCGCACTGGCGTTGCCCGCCAGACTCTTCTCCTGCAGTTCATGGCTGTGAAGCGCTAGACGCACATCGCTGAGCCCGTTCATTTTTCAACCCTCCATCATGTTTTGGTGTGATGCCATGATGGCGCGTCCCGGAAAACCATTACAGATTCAAAAAACATTATTTATTTCCATACAGACAAGTCAGAATCAGCACTGAATGCTATATTTTTGCCCAATCTGTATTGCTTCCCCGGCCCACAACATTCCAGAGTACGCCATGACGCTCTACGTCAACCTCGCCGAACTGCTTGGCTCACGCATTGAAAACGGCTTCTATCGCCCGGGCGACCGCTTGCCGTCGGTACGGGCGCTGAGCCTTGAACATGGCGTCAGCCTGAGCACCGTGCAACAGGCGTATCGTGTGCTTGAGGACAGCGGGCTGGCGGCTCCGAAACCCAAGTCCGGCTATTTCGTGCCTGCCAGCAGAAAGGCACCGGCACTCCCGGCGGTGGGCCGCCCGGTTCAACGACCGGTGGATATCTCCCAGTGGGAACAGGTGCTGGACCTGATTCGCGTCTCGCCTGCCCATGCGATCACCCAGCTAGGCCGCGGCATGCCGGATATCAGCAGCCCGACGCTCAAACCACTGATGCGCTCGCTCAGCCAGTTGAGCCGCAAACAGAGCATGCCCGGTCTGTATTACGACAATATCCATGGCGTCCATACACTTCGCGAACAGATTGCGCGGCTGCTTCTGGACTCAGGCTGCAACCTCACCGCCAACGACCTGATCATCACCACCGGCTGCCACGAAGCCCTGTCGGCGAGCATTCGCGCCATCTGCTCACCGGGCGATATCGTGGCCGTGGACTCGCCCAGCTTCTTCGGCGCCATGCAGACCCTAAAGGGCCTGGGCATGAAGGCGCTGGAAATCCCCACCGACCCGATCACCGGCATCAGCCTCGAAGCCCTGGAACTGGCGCTGGAACAGTGGCCAATCAAGGCCATACAGTTGACGCCCAGCTGCAACAATCCTCTGGGCTACGTGATGCCCGAAGCACGTAAACGGGCCTTGCTGACACTGGCCCAGCGTTTCGACGTGGCGATCATCGAAGACGACGTGTATGGCGACCTGGCCTTCAACTACCCTCGCCCGCGCACCATCAAGTCCTTCGATGAAGATGGCCGCGTCCTGCTGTGCAGTTCGTTCTCCAAGAGCATCGCTCCAGGGCTGCGCGTCGGCTGGGTCGCGCCGGGGCGTTATCTGGAGCGTGTGCTGCACATGAAATACATCGGCACCGGCTCCACAGCACCCCAGCCGCAACTGGCGATTGCCGAATTCCTCCAGGGCGGCCACTTCGAGCCGCATCTGCGGCGCATGCGGGCGCAATACCAGCGCAGCCGCGACCAGATGATCGATTGGGTCATGCGTTATTTCCCTGAAGGCACACGGGTCAGCCGGCCTCAGGGCGGGTTCATGTTGTGGGTGGAACTGGCGGAAGACTTCGACACATTGCGTCTGAATCGTGCCTTGCTGGAATACGATGTGCAGATCGCTGTGGGCAGTATTTTCTCGGCGTCCGGGAAATACAGGAACTGCCTGCGCATGAACTTCGCCCCCAAATCGACACCGGAAATCGAGAACGCTGTACGCACGATCGGCATGATGATTGCGAAAATGAGTGCACAAACCGACTGAAACCTGAAAATCTTTCCGTCATTTCAGGGTCATATCGCATGCGAAACCTGCCTGACGGACAAAAAATTTGAAGACATCATGGGCCTTGCCCCTTTGCCTGCTGGTTGCGCTGAGCGTCAGTGGCTGCACGCACCTCAGCGTTCCCAACGAGCCGAGCCAGGTCCTGGCGCCTTCAACGTCCGAGTTCGGACGCTCGATCCAGGCCTTGGCAATGCCCCATGAAGGGCGTTCGGGATTTCGCCTGCTGCCCGAAAGCACCGATGCGTTCATGGCCCGTGCCGAGCTGATCCGCAGTGCCAAAAGCAGCCTGGATCTGCAGTACTACATCGCCCATGACGGCCTGAGTACGCGCATCCTGATCGATGAGCTGCTCAAGGCTGCAGATCGCGGGGTTCGTGTGCGGATCCTGCTGGATGACACCACCAGCGACGGCCTCGATCAGCCCATCGCCACCCTCGCCGCTCATCCGAATATCCAGATCCGTCTGTTCAACCCGCAGAACCTGGGCCGTGAAACCGGCGTGACCCGCAGTGTCGGGCGCCTGATGAACCTCTCGCAGCAACATCGGCGCATGCACAACAAGCTGTGGCTGGCCGACAGCAGCGTGGCCATCGTCGGCGGGCGCAACCTGGGCGACGAGTACTTCGATGCCGAACCCAATATGAATTTCACCGATATCGACATGCTCAGCGTCGGTCCGGTGGCCGAGCAACTGGGGCACAGTTTCGATCAGTACTGGAACAGCACGCTGAGCAAACCCATCGATGAGTTCATGTACATCCTGCCCACCACCAAAGACCTGGCGAAGGCTCGCAAACGCCTGGCCAAGTCTCTGGAAGAGGCCCATCAGCAGCACAAGGCCCTGTATGAGCGCCTGATGAGCTACAAGACCCGGCCCAGCCTGAACACCTGGCTCAACGAACTGACGTGGGCCCATAACCAGGCCTTGTGGGACGCGCCGACCAAGGTCCTGGCGCGAGGGGAACCCGATCCGCATCTGCTGCTCACGACGCAACTGGCTCCCGAGCTGCTGAAGGCACACCAGGAACTGATGCTGATTTCGGCGTACTTCGTGCCGGGCGAGGCAGGCTTGCTGTACCTCACCAACCGTGCGGACGCTGGCGTATCCGTGAGCCTGCTGACCAACTCACTGGAGGCCACCGACGTGCCAGCGGTACATGGCGGCTATGCGCCTTATCGCAAGGCACTGCTGGAACACGACGTGAAACTCTTCGAACTGCGCCGCCAGCCCGGCGACACGGGAAGCACCGGCAGCGGTCCGCATCTGTTCAAAAGAAGCTCGTTCCTCACCAGCTCCGATTCAAGCCTGCACAGCAAGGCGATGATTTTCGACCGACAGAAAATCTTTGTCGGCTCGTTCAATTTCGACCCGCGCTCAGTGCTGTGGAACACCGAAGTCGGCGTACTGGTGGACAGCCCGCAACTGGCCGAGGAACTGCGCGAACTGACCCTGCAAGGCATGGCCCCGAACCTGAGTTATGAGGTGAAACTGGAGAATGGCCAGGTGGTGTGGGTCACCGAAGACAACGGCCAGATGCACACCCTGCACAAGGAACCAGGCGGCTGGTGGCGCCGCATGAATTCCTGGGTCAGCAAGGCCATTGGCCTGGAAAAGATGCTTTAAGCGACCACCTTTTGCGCGCCGCCAAAGGCATTGTTTCGCAACGACAGAATCACCAGCCCCAATGCCCCGGCCGCCATCATCAACGGCAAGGCATGGCCGCTGACCCACTGGCTGCCGGCACCCGCCACCAGCGGCCCGACCAGGCAGCCGATCCCCCAGAGCTGGGCCACATGGGCATTGGCGCGCACCAGTGCATCATCGCGATAGCGCTCGCCGATCAGAATCAGCGACAAGGTGAACAGGCCTCCCGCACTGGCGCCAAACAGCACCCAAAGCGGCCAGATCAGAACCGTATCGATCAGCAACGGAATCATCAGGCTGGAAGCCAGCAGAGCAACCGCACACCCCGAGAACAGGGCACGACGCGAGACACGATCAGCCAGCAGCCCGATGGGCAATTGCAGCAGCGCATCACCGACGACCACGGTGCTGACCATCATCAAGGCGACTTCCGGCGTGAAGCCCTGACGCAGACTGTAGACCGGCAAGAGCGTCAGGATCAGCGCCTCGAAGGCGGCAAACAGTGAAACCGCCCAGGCGATGGCGGGCATGCCACGGCAGAAGCCGAGCAAATCCCGGAACGTCACCGAGCAGGCTTCGGTATTCGGAGCCCCGCTGCGCCCCAGCAACAGCAAGGGCGAACTGACCAGCAATGCCACGCCGATCCAGAAACCATAATCGGCCTGGGTGCCGATCACACCCAGTAACAGCGGCCCGGCCAGTTGGCTCAGGGCATAGCAACTGCCATAGAGCGCAACCAGACGCCCACGCAAACGCTCGATCACCAACTGGTTGATCCAGCTTTCACCCAGAATGAAAACGATGGTCAGGATAACGCCCAGCATCAGGCGCAAGACCAGCCAGACCCCGTAATAGGGCAACAGCGCCAGCAGACCGACCGAAAACGCACCGGCCCACAGACACAGACGCATCAGGTTCGCAGTACCGAAGTGTGAGGCCAGTCGGCTCGCAAGCCCGGCGCCCAGCAGCACCCCGATGGCAGGCATCGCCGCCATGATCCCGATGGCAAACGTGCCATAGCCCCAGCTTTCCAGCCGCAATGACACCAGCGGCATGCTGACGCCCACCGCCAGGCCGACACTCAAGACAGAGGCCAGCACGGCGAAATATGTACCCCAACGCATTTCCCTGCTCCGACGGGTCAAGAAGTGTTCAATAAAACTTGGGCAAACCTGTCACTTGTGGGAGAGGCCAAGGCCCCTCCCATAGATTAAAGCCTTACAAAACCAGGTTTACAGCTTGATCCAGGTCGATTTCAGTTCGGTGTATTTATCGAACGCATGCAGCGACTTGTCGCGGCCATTGCCCGATTGCTTGAAACCACCGAACGGAGCGGTCATGTCGCCGCCGTCATACTGGTTGACCCACACACTACCGGCCCGCAATGCCTTGGCTGTCAGATGCGCCTTGGACAGGTTCGAGGTCCATACCGCCGCAGCCAGGCCATATTGCGTGTCGTTGGCGATCTGGATCGCTTCTTCGGCGCTGTCAAAGGTCAGGACGGACAGTACCGGTCCGAAGATCTCTTCCTGGGCGATTCTCATGGCGTTGTTCACGCCATCGAAAATGGTTGGCTCGACATAAGTGCCGCCCGTTTCTTCCAGGATGCGCTTGCCGCCCGCAACCAGTTTGGCACCATCGGCGTGACCGGCCTCGATGTACGACAGCACCGTGTTCATCTGTTGGGTATCGACCAGCGCACCGACAGTCGTCGCCGGGTCCAGCGGGTTGCCTGGTTTCCAGGCCTTGAGGGCCTCGATCACCAGCGGCAGGAAGCGATCCTTGATCGAGCGCTCGACCAACAGTCGCGAACCGGCCGTGCAGACTTCGCCCTGGTTGAAGGCAATGGCGCTGGCTGCCGCCTCGGCTGCGGCCTGCAGGTCCGGCGCGTCGGCAAAGACGATATTCGGGCTCTTGCCGCCCGCCTCAAGCCAGACACGCTTCATGTTCGACTCGCCCGCGTAGACCATCAATTGTCTGGCGATCTTGGTCGAACCGGTGAACACCACGGTATCCACATCCATATGCAGGGCCAGAGCCTTGCCCACGGTATGACCATGGCCTGGCAGCACGTTGAGCACACCCGCCGGAATGCCAGCTTCAATCGCCAGTTGCGCGATGCGGATGGCAGTCAGCGGCGATTTTTCCGAAGGCTTGAGAATCACCGAGTTACCGGTGGACAGCGCAGGCCCCAGCTTCCAGCAGGCCATCAGCAGCGGGAAGTTCCACGGCACAATGGCGGCTACAACGCCCACTGGCTCGCGGGTTACCAGACCCAACTGATCATGGGGCGTGGCGGCGACTTCGTCGTACAGCTTGTCGATGGCCTCGCCACTCCAGCTCAGCGCCTGGGCGGCGCCGGGAATGTCGATATTGAAGGAGTCGCTGATCGGCTTGCCCATGTCCAGGGTTTCAAGCAGAGCGAGTTCTTCGACGTGTTTTTTCAGCAGGCCTGCGAAGCGGATCATCGTGGCCTTGCGCTTGGTCGGCGCCAGACGCGACCATGCACCGGAGTTGAATACGCTGCGCGCACTGTCTACGGCGCGCTGGGCGTCGGCGGCATCGCAACTGGCGACTTTGGCCAGCAAGCGGCCATCAACGGGGCTCAGGCAATCAAAAGTGGCGTCTGAAGCGGCGGCGGTGTATTCGCCATGGATGAAGGCGCGGCCTTCTATCTTCAAATCCTGGGCACGTTTTTCCCAGTCAGCATGAGTCAGGGTCGTCATACGCATGTCCTCCTTTTGATGGTCGTTGCGCGGCTATGGAACATCAAGGACTCGATTCCGAGCCTGCGAGTTCAGCCTGAAGCATCCGCCACCCTAAACCAGCACCTTCGCAATTCCAATATATTTGACAAAAATTGCCATTTTTGGCTGCTTATGTTGATTTTATTCAACGATGATTTTTAGCCGCGCGGCACTTATCAGGGCTGCCGGCTATCCAACCAGCATCACTTTTCAGCGCCAGGTGAACACATGAGCATCGAGAGCATTGTCGATTTCAGCGAAGCCGCTACGACCGCCGAGCACTATCGTCCCGCAGCCGAAAAAGTCTTCAAGGGCGATCCGCAACAGACAATCTACAACCATTACAACAGCCCGTGCGGGCAAATGAATGCAGGTGTGTGGGAAGGTACGCCGGGGCAATGGCGGGTCAATTACACCGAGCATGAATATTGCGAGATCGTGCAGGGCGTTTCAGTGCTGCGTGATGAGGCAGGCCGCGCCAAGACCTTGCGGGCCGGCGACCGGTTCGTGATTCCGGCAGGCTTCAAAGGGACCTGGGAGGTCCTGGAAACATGCCGCAAGATTTATGTGGTCTTTGAAGAGAAAGATATAAATAAGTAACGCTGCGAGGGCTTCCGGATTCGCAACTCTAGGGGCGTCCAATTCGGACATTACTCATAAAGGACTATGAAAATGACTAACGAACAAATCACTCAATCACTCCAATACCTGATTGGTACCCGCTACCTTCCGAGCCTCAAAGCCTACATCAGCGAGCTGACCGACCGCGCCCGCGTTCTGGGGCCGGGCGACTTCAGCACCAGGGAATTCGACCTGAACCGTGTCCAGATCAATACAGATCAGGCAGGTCTGATTTCGAGTTTCACTTTTGGCTGATACCGCCAATAAGCCAGACACAAAAAAGCCCGCAGCGATGCGGGCTTTTTTGCAGGAGACAGAATCAATTACTTGATTTTGCCTTCTTTGTAGATCACGTGCTTGCGAACAACCGGATCGAATTTTTTGATTTCGATTTTGTCCGGAGTCGTGCGCTTGTTCTTGTCGGTAGTGTAGAAGTGACCAGTACCGGCGCTCGAGATCAAACGAATCAATTCACGCATGATTATCTCCTTAGATTTTGCCGTCGCGGCGCAGATCAGCAAGCACAGCTTCGATGCCACGCTTGTCGATGATACGCATGCCTTTGGCAGATACGCGCAGACGAACAAAACGCTTCTCGCCTTCAACCCAGAAGCGATGATGCTGCAGGTTTGGCAGGAAACGACGACGGGTTTTGTTGTTTGCGTGGGAAATGTTATTCCCGGTTACTGGACCCTTACCAGTAACTTGACAGACTCTCGACATGCCTCAGCCCTCTAAAACCACATGCCCAACCCGGCATGGGTTGGCCGCTTAATCTCTCAGTCATTTGGCGCCAGGCGCCGCGTTTCTTTAAGGGTCTTACCGGCTACACCTACAGTGAAGGAACCGGGCCCCTAGAAAAGAGCGCTGCTTTATACCAGAAAGCCTTTGATGCAACAACAAGCAATCCACTTTAAGCCTCAGGAATGTTCACTCTCAGGCCCCGCGCTCAAGCTATCACGGGCACACTGGCAAATTGACCGCTCGTCGCGCCATGGCGATTGTTCTGGGCAAGCACATGGTCTAGTGTGGCGAATCAAGCCTCTCACCAGACTGCGCCGGCAGATGGACACTTTCTGAACCTACAGGAATTTCGCCATGCGTCTTGCTGCAATACCCTTTTTACTGGCCCCACTACTATTCCCGGCCATTTCCCAGGCATCGAACCTGGTGGTCTGCACCGAAGCCAGCCCCGAAGGCTTCGATGTCGTGCAATACAACTCGCTGACAACCACCAACGCTTCGGCCGACGTGCTGATGAATCGCCTGGTGGATTTCGATGCCAAGAGCGGCAAACTGGTCCCCAGCCTTGCCCAAGAGTGGACCGTCTCCAGCGACGGCTTGACCTACGACTTCAAACTGCGCTCCGGGGTTAAATTCCACACCACGCCTTATTTCACTCCGAGTCGCGAATTCAGCGCCGAGGACGTGGTGTTCAGCTTCAAGCGCATGCTCGATCCGCAGAACCCTTGGCACAAGATTGCCCAGAGCGGCTTCCCCCATGCGCAGTCCATGCAGTTGCCAGCCCTCATCAAGACGATCGAAGCGCCGGACGAGCACACCGTGCGTTTTGTCCTGAACCATGCAGACTCGACCTTTCTCGCGACCCTGAGCATGGGGTTCGCGTCGATCTACTCGGCTGAATACACCGCCCAGTTGCTGAAAGCCGGCACCCCGGAAAAACTCAACAGCCAGCCCATCGGCACAGGGCCATTTGTCTTCAAGCGCTTCCAGAAAGATGCCGTGGTGCGTTACGAAGCCAACGAAAATTACTTCGCAGGCAAGCCTGGAAGCGACACGCTGATTTACGCCATCACGCCGGACGCCAACGTGCGCCTGCAGAAGATCCGCCGGGACGAATGCCAGATCGCGCTTTCGCCCAAGCCGCTGGATATTCAGGAAGCCAGCAAGGACCCTGCGCTCAAGGTGGAAAAGAACGAAGCCTTCATGACCGCGTTCGTGGCAATCAACAGCCAGCACCCGCCATTCGACAAGCCGCAAGTGCGTCAGGCCGTAAACCTGGCTTTCGACAAGGCCAACTACCTGAAAGCCGTGTTTGAAGACACCGCAGAAACTGCCAACGGCCCCTACCCGCCCAATACCTGGAGCTACGCCAGGGATCTGCCGGGTTATCCGCACAATGTCGCCAAAGCCAAGGAGTTGCTGGCCGAGGCCGGGCTGAAGAATGGCTTCAAGACCACCATCTGGACCCGCCCTTCCAGCAGTCTGCTGAACCCCAACCCGAGCCTGGGTGCACAGTTGCTGCAGTCGGACCTGAAGCAGATCGGCATCGACGCCGAGATCAAGGTCATCGAATGGGGCGAGCTGATTCGGCGCGCCAAGGCGGGCGAGCATGATCTGCTGTTCATGGGCTGGGCAGGTGACAACGGCGACCCGGATAACTTCCTGACGCCGCAGTTCTCCTGCGCTGCCGTGCAATCGGGCACCAACTTTGCCCGCTATTGCGACAAGGCCCTGGACAAGCTGATCAGCGACGGCAAATCCACCAGCGATCAGGCCCAGCGCAGCAAGCTTTACCAACAGGCCCAGGCACAGATCCAGCAGCAGGCCCTCTGGCTGCCACTGGCCCACCCGACCGCCGCCACCCTGACCCGCAAGGATGTGACCGGCTATGAAGTCAGCCCGTTCGGGCGCCAGGACTTCTACAAGGTGAAGGTGAAGTAAGCGGCTTGTGAGGCTTCGCGAATGAATTCGCTCCCACCCCGTCTGTGGGAGCCAACTGTCTTTCATCACTCCCCGATGAACGGGCATTTTCATGAGGTCATCGCGGATAGATTCCGCGATGGCGGGCAACGCCCGCCCCCCATTCAAACCACCTGATCACGCCATGGTGTTCCGTCGCGCGCCATGGCGTTCAGGCGAATCAGCAACACCCGCATGCAGGCCACCAGGGCCACTTTCGCGCACTTGCCTTTGGCACGCAGCCTCGCATAACGCTCCTTGAAATCGGAGTTGTAGCGCACCATCCCCAGCGCACACATGTAGGCCGCACGGCGTAGTTTCGACCGCCCACCGTAGATCTGCCGCTTCCCGGTCTTGGTACCGCTGTCGTTGTTGTACGGTGCCACGCCGGCCAACGCTGCGATTTGTCCACGACTCAGGTCGCCCAGCTCGGGCAGGTAGCAGAAGAGGCTGGCGATTGTCACAGCGCCCACGCCCTTTACAGCCTCTAGCCGTTGCAGCAGTTCTGAGTCGACCCGGCGGGTTTGTGCAGCGACAAGCTGATCCACCGACTTGATCTGCACTTTAAGGCTGGCCTCCAACGCGAGGTAGATTTCCACCACGCAGGGCAGTACGGCCTGTTTGATACGGCGCCGGTTGTCATCGCGTTGTTGAAGCAGGTTGCTACGCACGTTGACCAGTTCAAGCAGGACTTCGCGTTCCTCGTCAGGCTTGGCGAAACCCTTTTCCTCCAGGCTGGAGGCGAACATGGCCAGCATTTGCGCGTCGATCGGGTCCGTCTTGGCGCGCTTGCCCATGGCCAGCGCGAACTGGCGTGAGCGGACAGGGTTGATACGCTGGACCTTGAACCCGGCATTAGCCAGCAGCTTTACCGACAGTCTCTCGTAACCCCCGGTGGCCTCAACAAGAACACGTTCAACCTGATGGGCGCTGAGGTACTCAGCGATGCTGGCGAGACCTTCTTCGGTGTTAGGCACGCAGAGATCATCTGCTTTGGGAAACAGTGCAACCTGCAGCGTGGCCTTGGAAACATCAATTCCGGCATAGGCGGACATGAGTAAAACCTCTAGGATAAAGAGTGAGAGGCGCTTTGGCCTGGCTCACGCTTGTTGTTCGAGGTCGGACTCAGTCAACTGTTCGAGCTTTGAGCCAAAGCGGGAAGAGTGGATGGCAGCTTGGCTCCCACACGTGCTCTGGGCACCGCGAATGGTCAGCTTGCCATCCACCCCTCTCACCCCAGACATTACCCTGATCAAAGACACAAGCGAATTCATTCGCGAACAAGCCCTACACCAGCCCCATTTCCACCATCGACAACGGTTCTCCGTCGCCGATGATCACATGATCCAGCACCCTCACATCGATCAGCGCCAGCGCCTGTTTAAGGCGCTTGGTCAGTTCGATGTCGGAATGGCTGGGGTCGGTGATGCCTGAAGGGTGGTTGTGGCACAGGATCAGGCTGGCGGCGTTGTGGACCATGGCGCGTTTGACGACCTGTCGCGGATGCACATACGCGGCGTTGATCGTCCCGTGAAACAGTATCTCGAATGTCAGGACGCGATTCTTGCTGTCGAGAAACAGGCAGCCAAACACTTCATGCGGCTCCTGGCGAAGGATGGCCTTGAGATACCTGCGCACCTGCATCGGGCTTTCCAGGATTGAATCGCGACGCAATGTTTCAGCCATGTGCCGACGCGACATCTCCATCACCGCCTGCAACTGGGCAAATTTCGCCGGCCCAAGCCCCAGATGCGAGCTGAATCTGCCCAGATCGCTCTCCAGCAGCGCCCTGAGGCTGCCAAATTGATTCAACAGATGACGCGCCAGGTCTACAGCGCTTTTTCCGGCCACGCCGGTCCGTAAAAAGATAGCCAACAACTCGGCGTCCGAGAGGCTTTGCGCCCCCGATTCCAGCAAACGCTCACGCGGGCGTTCGGACGCAGGCCAATTGCGAATACTCATACCACCTCCATGTGTGTGGCGCCGCTGTTCCGGTGCGGTCGCTGTGCTATCTTAGCCCATCTTTTTTGCGCGGCGACCTGGCCTGGGGAGGCGTCATCGCCGTCGCGGACTCACTCGACCAAAAAGGCAGGTCTATGCAGCGGCTGTATCGAAAACGCATCGTTCTGGGCGTCGGCGGCGGCATCGCAGCCTACAAGAGCGCCGAACTGGTTCGCCGGTTGCGCGATCACGGCGCAGAAGTGCGTGTCGTCATGACCAAGGGTGGCGCCGAGTTCATCACCCCTCTGACCATGCAGGCCCTTTCCGGGCACCCCGTACACATGGACCTTTTGGACCCCGCTGCAGAAGCCGCGATGGGCCATATCGAGCTGGCCAAATGGGCGGACCTGATCCTCGTGGCCCCGGCCACGGCCGACCTGATCGCTCGTCTGTCACAAGGGATTGCCAATGACCTGCTGACCACCATCGTCCTGGCCACCGACGCAACGGTCGCCATTGCCCCGGCCATGAACCAGGCCATGTGGCGCGACGAGTCGGTGCAGGCCAATACCCGCCAGCTCGAAGACCGCGGTTTCCGCGTCTTCGGCCCGGCATCCGGCAGCCAGGCCTGCGGCGACGTGGGTTTCGGTCGCATGCTCGAAGCCAACGACCTTGCCCAGTGCGCCGCGGACTGTTTCCAGCGCCTGACACTGACCGGCAAACACGTGCTGATCACCGCAGGTCCGACCCAGGAAAACATCGACCCGGTGCGCTACATCACCAACCACAGCTCCGGCAAGATGGGCTTTGCCCTGGCCGAAGCCGCCGTGGAAGCGGGAGCCCGTGTCACGCTGATTACCGGCCCGGTCAACCTGCCGACACCGGACCGCGTCTCGCGCATCGACGTGGTCAGCGCCCGCGACATGCTGGCCGCCTGTGAAGCCGCGATCCCCTGCGACCTGTTCATCGCCTCCGCAGCCGTGGCCGACTACCGCCCGGAAGTCATCGCCCCACATAAACTCAAGAAAGATCCTGCAAACGGTGACGGCCTGTTGCTCCAGATGGTCCGCAACCCGGACATTCTGGCCACCATCGCCACCCGCCCGGATCGTCCTTTCAGTGTCGGCTTCGCCGCCGAGACCGAACACCTGCTCGACTATGCTGCACGCAAGCTCAAGGACAAGAACCTCGACCTGATCGTCGCCAACGATGTGGCCAACCCCAGCATCGGCTTCAACAGCGAGGAAAACGCCTGCAGCGTGATTGACCGGGCGTTGCACGCAACGCTTTTCGCCCAGACCAGCAAGGCCAAGATTGCCCGCCAGCTGATCACCTTTATCGCAGAACGCATGAATCAGGTTTAACTACGAATGCACGCTCTACAAGCAAAGATCCTCGACCCTCGCATCGGCAACGAATTCCCGCTCCCGGCCTACGCCACAGAAGGCTCGGCCGGCCTCGACCTGCGCGCCATGCTCAAGGAAGACACCATCCTCGAACCGGGCCAGACATTGCTGATCCCTACCGGCCTGTCGATCTACATCGGTGATCCGGGCCTGGCAGCCATGATCCTGCCGCGCTCGGGCCTGGGTCACAAACACGGCATCGTGCTGGGCAATCTGGTCGGCCTGATCGACTCCGATTACCAGGGCGAACTGATGGTCTCCTGCTGGAACCGCGGGCAGACGGCATTCAAGATCTCCATCGGCGAACGCATCGCTCAACTGGTGCTGGTACCGGTGGTTCAGGCCCGCTTCGAGCTGGTCGAAGAGTTCGATGCAAGCCAGCGTGGCGCTGGTGGTTTCGGTCACTCCGGCAGCCACTGATCGCTCGCCGTTAAGGAAGATCATCCCGTTTCAGGACGAATCGCAGGAGAGGTCGGGTGAAAGGCAGTCAAAACGTGTCAAAGCAATCGGTAACCGCCGCCAACCCGCTTCCGGCTGCCAGCCTGCAAGGTCTGCTTCCCGGCCTCATCCCTGCCCTCGTCGGCCTGCTGTGCGCAACGGTGCTGGTATGGCTGGCGCTGTCGAACAATCCCCAGCAACAAAGTCCGCTCACCCAGGCCTGGGGCAGCAGCCAGGCCTCGGCTGTGGATCAGGCTCTCAAGCAGATGAGCGCCGACACCCAGGCCGCAGCCTCCGGTGCCGCACTCGTACAAGCCTTGCAAAACAAGGACACCGCAGCGCTGGCGGCACTGCAACGGCAACTCAAGTGGGACGGCCTGATCGGCGCCAGAATCGACCCGAAGGGCCTGAATGACGTCGATCCCCAAGGCTCGCTGCCAGTGAGCTTTGCGACTCTGGATATGCTGAACGACGCAGCCCAGGGCCAGGTCGCACCGCCCGAAGCCCGTAAACTCGGCGAACGCTGGGTGATCTACAGCGCCGCACCGGTGCGGGCCGATCCGAATCAACCGGTCCTTGGCACCCTGCTGCTGGCGTTCGATCCGCAACGCCTGATCAACGCCTTGCCCGCCATGCCTGCCGATGCCGGAAAAGTCGTCCTGAGCCAGCAATTCGGCACCGGCCAGGAGCAGATCTTCCTGCAACGCGGGGACGCCGGTGGCGGCAAGGCAACAAGTTTCGATACCGGCCATGCCAACTGGAAACTCGAATTCACCCCAGGCTCATCATTGACTGCTTCACCTTCCCTGCTGCTCCTGCTACTGGCGGCGATCATTGCTCTGACTGGCGCATTACTGGGTCTGCACTTTAATGAAAGGGCTCTGCAACGGCGCATTGGCGAGGATGCCCGGCAACTGAATCAGCTGCTTCAAGAACTCTCTGACGGAAAAGCCGTCAAACCCTTCGGTTTGAGCCTTGAAGCACTCAACAGCCTGGCTCAGGCCCTTGCACGCTTTTCGCCTCGCGGCCAGCAACATCTGGTCGCAAGCGAGGAAGCAGACACCGCAAACAGTGCAAGAAACAGTGTTTCGACCCCATTCGCGGCACCTGACACCCAATGGACCGATCCGCTGTTTCAAGATACCGATATTCTTGATATCGACCTTCTCGACGAAAACCAGGACTTCCTGAGATCGGAGCATCCCCCAGTTATGAGCAGTCAAGAATCCACGGCACCAACTCTTCCCGACAACATCTTCCGCGCCTATGACATCCGCGGCGTGGTCGGGGATACCCTCAATGCTGAAACGGCTTACTGGATCGGCCGGGCCATCGGCTCTGAAAGCCTGGCCCAGAACGAACCGAACGTCAGCGTTGGGCGCGACGGACGCCTTTCCGGTCCTGAACTGGTGCAACAGCTGATTCAAGGCCTGCACGACAGCGGCTGCCACGTCAGCGATGTAGGCCTTGTGCCGACCCCTGCGCTTTACTATGCGGCCAATGTGCTGGCCGGCAAGACCGGCGTCATGCTGACCGGTAGCCACAACCCCAAGGACTACAACGGTTTCAAGATCGTCATCGCTGGCGACACCCTGGCCAACGAGCAGATCCAGGCGCTGCACGAGCGTATCAAGACCAACAACCTGACTTTCCAGAAAGGCAGCATCACCAAGGTCGACATCCTTGATCGCTACTTCCAGCAGATCAAGAACGACATCGTGATGGCCCGCAAGCTGAAAGTCGTGGTCGACTGCGGCAACGGCGCTGCCGGTGTCATCGCCCCGCAACTGATCGAAGCCCTGGGTTGTGAAGTGATTTCCCTGTTCGCGGAAGTCGACGGCAACTTCCCCAACCACCACCCGGATCCGGGCAAGCTGGAAAACCTCGAAGACCTGATCGCCAAGGTCAAGGAAACAGGTGCAGACCTGGGTCTGGCTTTCGACGGTGACGGCGACCGCGTGGGCGTGGTGACCAACAAGGGTAACGTGGTTTACCCGGACCGCCTGCTGATGCTTTTCGCTCTGGACGTGCTGAAGCGCAATCCGGGCGCCGACATCATTTTCGACGTCAAATGCACCCGTCGCCTGACGCCGCTGATCAGCGAGCACGGTGGTCGTCCGGTCATGTGGAAAACCGGCCACTCCCTGATCAAGAAAGAGATGAAAAAGAGCGGCGCGCTGCTGGCTGGCGAGATGAGCGGCCACATCTTCTTCAAGGAGCGCTGGTTCGGTTTCGACGACGGTATCTACAGTGCTGCGCGCCTGCTGGAAATCCTCAGCCAGGAATCCCGGAGCGCCGAAGACCTGTTCGAGACCTTCCCGAACGACATTTCGACGCCTGAGATCAACATTAAGGTGACCGATGTCACCAAGTTCAGCATCATTGAGGCCCTTGAGAAAGATGCCCAGTGGGGCGACGCCAAACTGACCAGCATCGACGGTGTGCGCGTGGACTATCCGAACGGCTGGGGACTGGTACGTGCTTCCAACACCACACCTGTACTGGTGTTGCGTTTTGAAGCTGAAACCGAAGCCGAGCTGCAGCGCATCAAGGATGTTTTCCACACCGAGATCAAGAAAGTTGCACCGGATCTCGAACTTCCGTTCTGATTGTTTTCCCTTTTGACAGGAGCCCTGAATGACCCTCGACCGTGATGCCGCCTCTAATGTAGCCAAGGTTCTATCCGAAGCGCTGCCTTACATTCGCCGATTCGTCGGCAAGACGCTGGTAATCAAGTACGGCGGCAACGCCATGGAAAGCGAGGAGCTGAAAACCGGCTTCGCGCGTGACATCGTGCTGATGAAAGCGGTAGGCATCAACCCGGTGGTCGTTCACGGCGGCGGTCCTCAGATCGGTGATCTGCTCAAGCGCCTGTCCATCGAGAGTCACTTCATCGATGGCATGCGCGTCACCGATGCCCAGACCATGGACGTGGTGGAAATGGTCCTGGGCGGCCAGGTCAACAAGGACATCGTCAACCTGATCAACCGTCATGGCGGCAGCGCAATCGGCCTGACCGGTAAAGACGCCGAGCTGATTCGTGCGCGCAAGCTCACCGTCAGCCGCCAGACACCGGAAATGACCAAGCCTGAAATCATCGACATCGGCCATGTCGGCGAAGTCGTGGGCGTCAACACGGAACTGCTGAACATGCTGGTCAAGGGCGACTTCATCCCGGTCATCGCACCGATTGGTGTCGGCCCGGATGGCGAGTCCTACAACATCAACGCCGACCTCGTTGCAGGCAAGGTTGCAGAAGCCCTCAAGGCCGAAAAACTGATGCTGCTGACCAACATCGCCGGCCTGATGGACAAGCAGGGTGAAGTCCTCACCGGCCTGACCACCGAACAGGTAGACAGCCTGATCGCCGACGGCACCATCTACGGCGGCATGCTGCCCAAGATCCGTTGCGCGCTGGAAGCGGTCCAGGGCGGCGTTCACAGCTCGCACATCATAGATGGTCGCGTTCCCAACGCCGTACTGCTGGAAATCTTCACCGACAGCGGCGTCGGCACGCTGATCACCAACCGCAAGCGTCACTGATTGCGAAAAGCGACACCAAAGCCCTGCCAGCTTGCGTTGGCGGGGCTTTTTTATGCTGTGAATAACCTATTCGCGAATAAATTCGCTCCCACCCGGCCGCTGTGGGAGCGAATTCATTCGCGAAAACGCCAGACGTGCGACAAAAGCCAACGCCCAACTCCTGATTGCAAGATGCCTCTCTTTCTCTTGAGTGAAACTTCCGAGACAATCGCGACCGCTTGCGCCTGTCTATTTCGGTCACTAGTCTGCGTCGGTCGCTGAAACTCAGCGATGGGGTTTAGCAGCCCGTTCTTATCAGGCGTACAGCGCTCCCATTACACAAGGTGCTTTTGCGACCCTGCGTTATGGTGGCCGTGCGTGGGGCATCTTCGGGTGCGCCGGGTTCCTGATAACCGGTCTGCTAACCCGCGCATGGCTACCACCCACTCGTTTAGCAGCGAAGGTGTTGGCTTCTTTAATTATCAGGAGTTACACCATGGTTAAAAAACTTGTTCCCGACCCACCTGTTTTTGGGCTGTCGTCCCCAGACAGCACTATCGATTGCCATGAAACCCAACTGGCTCATGTATCAGACCTGTTGCGCTGCGCGGGTGCGACTGCCTATGAAGGTGGCGATGCGTTGAATGGCCAGCAGCGAGACCTGATCATGGCCTCAATGCACTTGATCAGTCAGGCTCAGGGGGTGATTGACCAGATGCTTGATACCGCCGCCTCCAACAGACGGAGTTGAAGCACCTTCGCGAATGAATTCGCTCCCACCCGGCCGCTGTAGGAGCGAATTCATTCGCGAAAACGCCAGACGCCACATTACCTGAGCAGTTTCTCCACCCTCGCCCGGTCCTCGGCAAAGCTTGCCTCGGCCTGTACGCGGGCGCTCTGGTAGCGGGTGATATCGGCCTGGATTCGCTGTTGCTGGTCCTGCACATCGTTCAACTGATCGATAAGAACCTGGGGGATGGGACGGCCTGCGCGTTCAAGGTCGGCAGCCTGGCTCTGAAGGTTGCGTTGCTGGGCGTTGAGCCCCTGGATATTGCCTTGGGCCACGCCGATCAAGGCATCCAGCTCGGCCAGCCTGCGGGCCTTGACGCGGTCCACCTCTTCGACGCTGCTGTAGAGACTCAGCAACTGCGCATCGGCATTGGCCTGGAGCTTGTCGGCTGCCGCCTTGCGGACTTCTTCGGCAGTCGGTGCGGGAGGGACGGTCTGTACCACTCGCCCGCGGGCATTGAGCACTTCGTAACCCTTGGCGACATATTCCGGCGGTACACCCTGGCGATCCAGGACGGTCACGCCACGGCTGTCGATGTAGCGATAGAACAGCGCGTCAGGATCGGCGGCATGAGCCGTCACGGGCGCAAAAACACCCAGTGACAGCCACAGCGCCAGAACACTCAGCAGACGCATGTCGATACGAGCGACAGCCATACACGCCCCTTGTCAGATCCCGTATTGCGCCCTGTAGGCTTCAACCGCAGGCAAGTGCTGCTTGAGTTGAGGATCGTCTGCAAGGAATTGTAGAACCTGATTCAGGGATACGATGCTCACCACCGGAATTCCAAAGTCACGCTCGACTTCCTGAATGGCCGAAAGCTCGCCATTGCCGCGTTCCTGGCGGTTGAGCGCGATCAGGACACCGGCCGCTGTCGCGTCCTGGCCCTTGATGATCTGCATGACCTCGCGAATCGCGGTGCCCGCGGTGATGACGTCGTCGATGATCAGCACATTGCCGGTCAACGGAGCGCCCACCAGACTGCCGCCTTCGCCGTGTGCCTTGGCCTCTTTGCGGTTGAAGCACCAGGGCAGATCGATGCCGTGATGTTCAGCCAGAGCCACGGCTGTCGCGGCCGCCAGGGGAATACCCTTGTAGGCTGGCCCGAACAGGACGTCGAAGGAAATGCCGCTGTCGACCACCGCCGCGGCGTAGAAACGCCCCAGCTGAGACAGGGCCGAACCGCTGTTGAACAGACCGGCATTGAAGAAGTACGGACTGGTGCGCCCGGACTTGAGAGTGAACTCACCGAAGCGCAAAACCCCGCGATCGATGGCAAAACGAATGAAATCGCGTTGATACGCCTGCATGAAAAAAGCCCCGAATACCACGGATTTAGCTAAATAGGTAGAGCTCGGGTATCATACACGCACGTGATTTTTGGGGCCATTTATGCGGATCATCAGTGTGAACGTAAATGGCATTCAAGCGGCAGTCGAGCGTGGTTTGCTCAGTTGGCTGCAAGCGCAGAATGCCGACGTCATCTGTCTACAGGACACCCGCGCCTCCACCTTTGAACTGGATGATCCGGCTTTTCAGCTGGATGGCTACTTCCTCTATGCCTGCGAAGCCGAAGTTCCTGCCCAGGGTGGCGTGGCGCTGTATTCGCGGTTGCAACCGAAGGCGGTAATCAGCGGCCTGGGCTTTGAAACAGCCGACCGCTACGGGCGCTACCTGCAAGCAGATTTCGATAAAGTCAGTATTGCAACCCTGCTTTTCCCGTCGGGAATGAACGGGGACGAAGACTTGAATCAGAAATTCAAGCTCATGGACGACTTCGCCAAGTACATGGACAAGCAACGCCGCAAGCGTCGCGAATACATCTACTGTGGCTCGTTCTATGTGGCGCAGCAGAAGCTCGACATCAAGAACTGGCGTGACAGCCAGCAATCTCCCGGCTTCCTGGCACCGGAACGTGCCTGGATGGACGAGATTGTCGGCACCATGGGTTATGTCGATGCCCTGCGCGAAGTCAACCGCGAAGGCGATCAGTACAGCTGGTGGCCTGACAGCGAACAGGCCGAGATGCTGAATCTGGGCTGGCGCTTCGACTATCAGATCCTGACGCCGGGTCTGCGTCGCTTCGTGCGCAGTGCTCGCTTGCCGCGTCAGCCACGCTTCTCGCAGCATGCGCCGCTGATCGTGGACTACGACTGGACCCTGACGATCTGATCCGGCCACCCGGTCCCCATGAAAACCGGGCCGTTGCAGGTCGATAGAGAAAATGCCCGTATCGCAAGATACGGGCATTTTTCTTATGCGTAATAACTGGATACTCCACAACGCCCGCGTGCAGTTCCAATTCCGATCTATAGTAGTGACTTCAGTTTGGCTAAAACCTGTTGTGCAGGAATGGCAGGTATCGCCGAGAGCATGAACACATGGCTATGCAACACAGCAGGACCAGCCTCCCAGACCGGAAACCAGACATGAATGCACCGAAAGAATCCGTCATCATCACAGGCATCACGGGCCAGGATGGCGCCTATCTGACTCAATTGCTGCTGGAAAAAGGCTACAAGGTCTACGGTACCTATCGTCGTACCAGCTCAGTCACCTTCTGGCGGCTTGAGGAGCTTGGAGTCACTAACCATCCCAATCTGCATCTGGTCGAGCATGACCTTACGGATCTGAGCTCAAGCATTCGCCTCCTGCAAAAAGCCGAACCGACACAAGTCTACAACCTTGCAGCCCAGAGCTTTGTGGGGGTTTCTTTCGACCAGCCGCTGACCACCGCCGAAATTACCGGGCTTGGCGCAGTCAACCTGCTGGAAGCCATCCGCATCGTCAATCCGAAGATCCGCTTCTACCAGGCCTCGACCTCGGAGATGTTCGGCAAGGTGCAGCAGGTTCCGCAAGTTGAAGAAACATCGTTCTACCCGCGCAGCCCTTATGGCGTGGCCAAGCTGTATGCGCACTGGATGACCATCAACTATCGCGAGTCCTACGGCATCTTTGGTGCGAGCGGCATTCTGTTCAACCACGAATCTCCGTTGCGCGGCAAAGAGTTCGTGACCCGCAAGATCACCGATGCCGTGGCGCGTATTTCCCTGGGCATGCAGGACGTGCTTGAGCTGGGGAACATGGACGCCAAGCGGGACTGGGGCTTCGCCAAGGAATATGTCGAAGGCATGTGGCGCATGTTGCAGGCCGACGAGCCGGACACTTTCGTGCTGGCCACCAATCGCACTGAAACCGTTCGCGACTTCGTGTCCATGGCGTTCAAGGCCGTCGACATCCATCTGGACTGGAAAGGCAGCGCCGATAACGAGCACGGCATCGACACCCGCACCGGCAAGACCGTGATCCGGGTCAACCCGAAGTTCTATCGCCCGGCAGAAGTCGAACTGCTGATCGGCAACCCTGAAAAGGCCAAGCGAGTGCTGGGCTGGCAAGCCAGTACCAACCTGGAACAACTCTGCCAGTTGATGGTGGAAACCGATCTGAAGCGCAACAGGAACGGCACTTCGTTCTGATCGATCCTGACGCCCCCGAGTGCCTTGGCATTCGGGGACGGATTCCTCAGCGAGCCGCTTTTACCTCGGCACGCCAGTAATCCAGCAGCGCGGCGAGGGTTTCCTGAAGGTCGATACCGGGTTGCCAGCCGATGGCATTGCGGATGGCCGAGTTATCGCCGACTGCGCTGGGGATATCCGAAGGGCGCATGCGCTCTGGATCTTCACCCACTTCAATGTCTCTGGAACTCATGGCCAGCAGCAGGTCGAGCATCGTCTGCATCTTGCGCGGCTGACCGCTGCAGATATTGAAGCAGCGCGGATAGTCGCCATCCCTGTCGGCCAGTTGCAGCAGCGCGATGTAGGCGTTGCAGACATCCCGCACATCAAGAAAATCGCGTTCGGCCTGCAGGTTTCCCACCTTCAATAAGGGCGCCTGCTCGCCGGCTTCGACAAGCGCGATCTGGCGGGCAAAGGACGCCGTGGCAAAGTCGGGCGACTGTTGTGCGCCGATATGATTGAAAGGGCGCACGATAATGCCCGGCTGGCCCTGGCGGAAGTACTCGTTGACCGCGGCTTCGGCAGCCAGTTTGCTGGCGGCGTAAGGATTGAGCGGCTGGCACGGGCTGCTTTCCGTCAGGGGAATCGCCTGTTTGAAGCTGCCGCCGTAGACCTCCGAAGAGCTGACGAACAGCACAAATGCCTTGGGCGCCTTGTTCTGCAAGGCCTGGAGCAGGTTGACGCTGCCCATGACGTTGGTTTGCCAGGTCAGCAGCGGCTCCTTGAAGCTGGTCGGCACATGGGTAATGGCAGCCAGGTGCACGACATGGGTGGGCGCAGCTTCGGCAATTGCCTGCTCCAGAGCCTCGGCATCGCGAATGTCGCATTGCAGGTACTGGTCGGCATGGGAGGGCGCAGGCGAAGTGTTGCCTATCAGGGCAATCACGTGATGACCGGCGCTCTGCAGGCTCTCACATAGAATCTTCCCAACGAAACCGTTGGCGCCGGTGATCAGGATGCGCTGCATCGTGGAGCTTCCTCAGTGGCTTTTGGCAAGCATTGGAGCTTGAAAGACAGGCTTTCTGGAGCCGTTGCAAGCAGGCTAGCCCGAGTATCCGGCTTTGTCCTGAAATGGGACTCGCGGGTCACTATCAGAGCTTTTTTTACTGCCCGAGTTCAGCCCGAAATTTTTCCCACTGTCACCTGACGAAGAGCATTAACCCTTCTACGCTTTCAGTCGATAGCACTGAATATCCATCACTGTTGGTGTAGCCCCTATGTTCAATACCAGCTTGAAAAAGGAATTACAGGCGCAACAAGCCGAGTTATCGATGTATAGACAGATGCAACGGGGTATGGACGCCCGAATGGTGTCCATAACAGTGGATGCCAACTATCGTATTACCAACGCCAACACTAACTTTCTCAAAATGTTGGGCTATTCCGCCGAGCAACTGGTGGGGCGCAACATGGACCAGTTGGTACCGGCCTACGTCAAACAGCTCGACTGTTACCGCAACCTGGTGGCTGCGGTGCAAAAAGGTGAGTCGGCTTACGACAGCTACCGTTTTCTGAGAGCTGACGGCAGCCTGGCCTGGATTCGCGCCATGTGGCAACCGATCATGGATGAGAGCGGCAAGCTTCTGGAAATCAAGTGCTACGGCTCGGACATCACCCAGACCGTCGAGACTGCCGCCGAAAACTCGGCCTTCATCCAGGCATTGCTGCGTTCCACCGCTGTGATCGAGTTCGATCTGGGCGGTCACGTACTGGTTGCCAATGACCAGTTCATGCGGGGCATGGGTTACAACCTGGGGCAGATCAAGGGCAAACATCACAGCATGTTCTGCGAACCGCACGACAGTTCATCGAGTCAATACAAGGATTTCTGGGCCACCCTGAACCGCGGCGAGTTCGTGGCCGGGCGCTTCAAGCGTCTGGACAGCGCTGGCAGGGTCGTGTGGCTGGAAGCGACCTATAACCCGGTTCACGATGCCCAAGGCAAACTCTACAAGATCGTGAAGTTCGCCACTGTCGTGACGGATCAGGTGTTGCGTGAGGAAGAGGTCAGCAAGGCCGCCAGTATCGCCTTCGAGATTTCTCAACAGACCGACGTCAGCGCCCAGCGGGGGGCAGCGGTGGTTCAGAACACCGTCCAGACCATGCACAAAATCTCCGATGAACTGCAATCGGCCTCATCGGGCATTGAAGCGCTCGGCAAGCAATCGCTGTTGATCAGCTCCATCGTGCAGACCATCGGCGGTATCGCCCAGCAGACCAACCTGCTGGCACTCAACGCAGCCATCGAAGCGGCAAGGGCTGGCGAGCAGGGCCGCGGGTTTGCAGTGGTGGCCGATGAAGTACGGCAACTGGCAGGACGCACCAGCGCGGCCACTGAAGAGATCGTCAGCGTCGTGCAGCAGAACCAGAACCTGGCCGATGAGGCCGTGCGCGGAATGGTCAACAGTCGCGACCAGGCAGAACAGGGCCTGGCGCTGGCCAACGAGGCGGGCTCGGTGATTATCGAGATCCAGGAAGGCGCCAAGCAGGTGGTGGGAGCGGTCGGGCAGTTCGCCAATCAATTGAAATAAGGTAATAACAGTGTAACTCGATACAGAAACGGACTTGAGCCACAATGGCTCCCTTTAGATCATGACGCTGCCCGCATGCCGACGCATCGGGCAGCCTGTCAAAGGAAAGTCCACTGATGACTCTGTTTTCCAGACAATCGCGCAAAGGTCTGGCGCTGGTTGTACCGCTGGCCCTGTTACTCACGGCATGTGATGTCTCCGAGAAGCCGGCCAAGACCACTCCACCTCATACTTCATACAACAAAACCACCTGGGAAGCCTTGCCGGTCGTTTCCGACAGCGACCTGCTGGCCGGTTTTGCCTCTTGGCGCAGCGCGTGTACCCGACTCAAGGCCGATCCGGTGTGGGCCGACACCTGCACCGCGGCGGCCAGCCTGCCAGCCAGTCCGGGCGCGACGGATATACGCACCTTTCTGCAAGCCAATCTGCAGGTCTACAGCCTGCGCAATGATGGCGGCAGCGCCGACGGTTTGATTACCGGCTACTACGAACCCATATACCCCGGCAGCCTGACCCAGACCGCCCAGGCTTCGGTCCCGGTCTATGGCGTCCCCGACGATCTGATCGTGGTCAATCTGGAAAGTATCTATCCGGAACTCAAGGGCAAGCGTCTGCGCGGTCGGCTTGAAGGGCGAGTACTCAAGCCTTATGACGATGCTGCAACCATCAACGAACAAGGGCTGAATGCGCCCGTGATCGCCTGGCTGACCGACCCGATGGACCTGCAATTCCTGCAGATTCAGGGCTCCGGGCGGGTCAGCTTGCCAGACGGTACGCAAGCGCGACTGGCATACGCCGATCAGAACGGTCGCCCTTACCGCGCCATTGGCCGCTGGCTGGTGGAGCAGGGCGAATTGAAGAAAGAAGACGTGACCATGGGCACCATCGCCGCCTGGGCAAAGGCCAATCCGCAGCGGATTTCCGAACTGCTGGCCAGCAACCCCAGTTATGTGTTCTTCACTCGTAATCCGGACAGCAAAGAAGGGCCACGAGGGTCGCTGAATGTGCCGCTGACCGCCGGTTACAGTGTGGCCATCGACCGCAAGGTGATTCCACTGGGCAGCCTGCTATGGCTGTCGACCACACGTCCTGACGGCAGCAGTCTGGTTAGGCCGGTAGCGGCTCAGGACACCGGCGGTGCGATTGCCGGGGAAGTACGCGCCGACCTGTTCTGGGGCACGGGCGAAGAAGCCGGGCATCTGGCCGGAGACATGAAGCAGAAGGGCAATATCTGGCTCCTGTGGCCCAAGGACAAGCCCTTGCCTCAGGATGGCGAGCCTGCGCAGAAGTAGGCTTCTGCGCAGTACAGGCCGTGGGGTGAAGGTTTCGGGCTAAGCCAGTCGGCTATCTACCTCGAAATCCAGCTCCATGGCCTTGGCCACGATGGTCTTGAAGGACGAATGGCGCACATTCAGCAGGTAGTTGAACTCGCGTGGCACGATCACGCTGGGCACCGCCAGCGCCAGACTCTGACCCGACTCCAGCCATGCATCCCCGAAAGACGAGGTAGAGGCCGGAGCGGGCTCTTCGCGCCAGTCTGCAGGCAGGGTATCGGGACGAACCTTGAGAATGCGGTCCTTGGGAATCAGCAGTTCAAGCATGACGTAGTGCTGGATCATGCTGGAGTTATCCAGATGGACCAGCACCTCCAGCAACGCCAGCGATTCGCTGCCGGCGCAATACACGCAGGCCTGGCCCTTGCTGTTCCAGCGTCCACCGTAGAGCTTTGCACCTTCGCCGTCGAAAGCCTGAGCCAGCCATTTGCGTTTTACCAGACGATAGACATGGATCACGCAACGACCCCGTGCTCAAGACGACCGATCAGGTCCAGCACGGCCTGGGCCTCTGCCGAGGTGGTGAGCATTTCCAGCGGCCTGCGCTGACCCAGCCCGTAGACCGGCTTGGTCAGCCAGCGGCGGGTGGCTTCGGTGTCGTCTTCGAACAGGTCCATTGCGGCCTTGTAGATGGCCGCCAGGCGAAACAGCCGGTCGCTTTCCTCGGCATTGAACTGACGCACCTTGAGGCGCCGTTGCAGTGTTGCGGGCGCAATCCCCAAGTGTTCGGCCAGGGTAGAGCGATTCAGGTCGGTGTAGCTGGCCAGTCGCTCGAACACTTCGTAGGGCAACCCGGCACGCAAGGCGTTGTACAACTGCGCGCCACGGGGAGGCACGCCCAGTCTTTGCCAGAAGTCTTCCTCCTGAGCGGGGGTTGGGTAATAGTCGCGAATAGCCAGAGGCATGACAGAATCCTTCCATCTACTGATAGTGACTAGCTATATCACTTGATCATTGCTCTGTCATACATAACGCTGACAGACGGTTGAAAAACCACACACTCAACAGGAAAGTTCATGCTCTTTTTATTGGCTCAATATTCAGGAAAAAGCGTCGATAAATGATTATGTCATTGAGGTATATATCAGTTTGCCTGCCCTGCTATATTGAACCTGTGCTCTAGCGCAATCTCAGGTGCTGCAAGGCCTGCTGCATTGAACAGGCGCCGATCCATCAGGCTTCCACGCGCACAGTTATTGCATGAAAGTCGTTACAGCAGGGCAAGAAGGGACTAACAGGTTCTGTGTCGAAGTATCAAAGGGGTTTTTACAGGTTACGCTCCGGCCCGTTTTTTCGTGAAGGCAATCGGACGTATTGATACTCTGCTGCCGTCAGCCTGAAACTTTTGTAGTGAGAAACAATGAATGTCCATGATTCCGCTGCTGATTTGCGATGACTCCAACATGGCTCGCAAGCAACTATTGCGAGCCTTGCCTGAGGACTGGGGTGTATCGGTCACGATGGCAACCAATGGACTCGAAGGGCTGGGTGCCGTTCGCAATGGATTGGGTGAGGTCGTACTGCTGGACCTGACCATGCCCGTGATGGATGGCTATCAGGCGCTGGCTGCCATTCGTGCAGAAAACCTTGAAGCCAAGGTGATCGTGGTTTCCGGCGACGTTCAGGATGAAGCGGTCCGGCGTGTCATGGAACTTGGCGCACTGGCCTTCCTGAAAAAGCCCGCCGACCCCGACGAACTCAAGCAGACCCTTGTGCGGCTGGGCCTGATGGGCGAGCCGACCAAGGTGCCAACCGCCGTTGTGCCACTCAAGGATGGCGCCATCAGTTTCCAGGATGCCTTCCGGGAAACCATCAACGTCGCCATGGGCCGTGCCGCGGCCTTGCTGGCCAAGGTGCTGGGCGTATTCGTGCAATTGCCGGTCCCCAACGTCAACATGCTCGAAGTCGGTGAGCTGCATATGGCCCTTGCCGATGCCCATCGCGACCAGCGTCTCACGGCGGTGTGCCAGGGCTATATCGGCGGCGGCATTTCCGGCGAAGCACTGCTGATTTTCCATGACTCGGAACTCTCCGACATGTCTCAGCTGATGCAGCGCGACTCGCCTGACTACACCGACATGGAAATGCTGCTGGACCTGTCCACGGTCCTGATTGGCGCCTGCCTGAGCGGGATTGCCGAGCAGATCGATATCGCTTTCTCCCAGGGACACCCTCAGATTCTGGGCGCTCAGGGCGGGATCGATGACCTGATTCGCGTCAACAGCAAGCGCTGGAAGAAGACTCTCGCGGTGGAGATCAGTTACAACATCGAAGGCCACAACATTCACTTCGATCTGTTGATGTTGTTCACCGAAGACTCGGTCGAACTGCTGACGCGCAAACTTGCCTACATGATGAGCTGACCCCATGAGCCATATCGATATCAACGAGCTGCACTGGCTGTTGGCCGTCACCCAGAACATCGACGTCGGCATCGTGGTCCTGGACCGGGATTACCGGGTGATGGTCTGGAATACCTTCATGGAGAACCGCTCTGGCGTGACGCCATACGAGGCGACCAGCAAGACGTTCTTCGAGCTGTTTCCCGAGGTCAACCAGCAGTGGTTCAGCAAGAAGGTCGAGAATGTCGTGACCCTCGGCACGCCGGCTTTCACGATCTGGGAGCAGCGACCTTATCTGGTGCGTTTCAAGAACTACCAGCCCATCACCGGGCAGGAAGAATTCATGTACCAGAACACCACGATGTTTCCGCTGCGGGCGACCAACAACGAGATCAACCAGATCTGTCTGGTGATCTACGACGTGACGGACGTGGCCACCAACCGGCATCAATTGCAGGCAGCGCTCAAGCAGCTCTCCGACAGCCAGCCTGCCAACGGTTAATCGCCACAGGAACAAGGGCCGCCATCAGGCTGCGGCCCGGCTCCTGCTCGTGCTAGGATCGCGATTTTTCCGGTGACGTTCAGGGACATCATGCGACCTCAATCCACACTCACTGTTTTGCCTGTCGAGCACCCTCTGGTCGGGCGCGTCAGCCCGCCGGGCTCCAAATCGATCACCAACCGTGCGTTGCTGCTGGCTGGCCTGGCAAAAGGGACGAGTCGCCTGACAGGTGCCTTGAAGAGTGACGATACCCGCGTCATGTCCGAAGCCCTGCGCCTGATGGGCGTCCAGGTCGATGAACCGGATGACAGCACCTTCGTCGTCACCAGTTCCGGTCACTGGCAAGCTCCGCAACAGGCGCTGTTCCTGGGCAATGCCGGCACCGCGACCCGCTTCCTGACCGCTGCACTGGCCAACTTCGAAGGTGAATTCATCGTCGATGGCGATGAGTACATGCGCAAGCGTCCTATCGGCCCGCTGGTCGATGCCTTGCAGCGCATGGGCGTACAGGTCAGCGCGCCGACCGGTTGCCCGCCCGTCACGATCAAGGGCCTGGGCGGCCTGGCCGCCGGGCGTATCGAAATCGACGGCAATCTTTCCAGCCAGTACGTCTCGGCCTTGCTGATGGCCGGCGCCTGCGGGCAAGGTCCGATCGAAGTGGCCCTGACCGGCAGCGAAATCGGCGCACGCGGCTATGTGGACCTGACCCTGGCGGCCATGAAAGCCTTTGGCGCTGAAGTCGAAGCGATTGGCGATGCGGCCTGGAAAGTCTCGGCCACCGGTTATCAGGCCACGGATTTCCATATCGAACCTGACGCTTCGGCGGCCACTTACCTGTGGGCCGCCCAAGTGCTGACCGAAGGCAAGATCGACCTGGGTGTCGCCACTGAAGAGTTCACCCAGCCCGATGCACTGGCCAGCCAGATCATCGACAGCTTTCCGAACATGCCAGCCGTGATCGATGGCTCGCAGATGCAGGACGCGATTCCGACGCTGGCGGTGCTGGCGGCGTTCAACAATCATCCGGTGCGCTTCGTCGGCCTGGCCAACCTGCGGGTCAAGGAATGCGACCGCATTTCGGCGCTGTCCCACGGCTTGTGTGCCATCGCGCCGGGGCTGGCGGTAGAAGAGGGTGACGATCTGCTGGTTCATGCCAACCCGGCACTGAGCGGTCAGACCGTCGATGCCTTGATCGACACCCATTCCGACCACCGAATCGCCATGTGCTTCGCCCTGGCGGGCCTGAAGATCGCAGGCATCCGGATTCTCGACCCCGATTGCGTCGGCAAGACCTATCCCGGCTACTGGGCGGCGCTGGAATCGCTGGGCGTGCAGATCAGGCGCTAGGGTCCCTTCGCGACTGAAGTCGCTCCTACAGTGGGAGCGAATTCATTCGCGAATATTCAGATCCCGAAAATCGGCTGCAGCATCCGGGCAACCAGGCCCTGGAAGCGCAGCGGGGAATCGGTGCCCATTACACAGATGCAATATTCATCGCCGTTGGCCGTAGGCTGGTGCTGCGTATCGCTATCCAGATCGGCGAGGTCTCCGGGCCGGTATTCGCCCAGTTCATCGTGATAGGAACCCTGGAGCACGAGTGTCATTTCGCTGCCCTCATGGCTGTGCAGCGGCATGCTGACACCGGGAGCGATTCTCAGCAGCATGAGGTTGCCTTGCTCAAAGCCCTTGGCACGAACCCGCTGCACACCGGGAAGCAGGGTTTTCCAGGGCTGCTCGCTCAGGTAGCGGCCAAAATGGGCGTGAAGGGCAACGGGTAGCAAGTCCGGACTCTGAACGACAGGCTCGGCCTGTACATCGGCACGAGGCGGCTCACCCAGGCGGGCAAGCATGGCATCGCGTCCCTTGGCGGGCTCCACGGCTGCGCTGTATTGCTGGATCAGCAAACCGCCGATGCGTTCTGCATGGCGCAGGCGATCACGACACTCCGCACACTGTTCAAAATGAGCGGCGGCAACCAGAGAAATTGTCTGTGCAAGCGCACCCGAGGCGTAGCTGACCAGGGTGGCTTCATCAGGATGATGGACGGGGCTCATCATGACTCCTCGACCTTGGAACGCAGCTTTTGAAAGGCCAGACGCAGGCATGACTTCACAGTCCCAAGAGGCATGCCGAGGCGTTGAGCGATCTCTCGATGGCTGAGCGCTTCAAAGTAGGACATCCGTAAAACCCTGGCCTGATCGGCTGGCAGGTTCTGGATGGCCATGTTCAGTTGTTTTTCCTGGCGCTGGCTGTAATCGAGGGAGCTGTCGGCAGGTGCCTCCAGAAGCTCGAGTTGTTCCAGCGAGTTCTGCACCACGACCCAGCCGCTGTCCTTGCGCACGCTGTCGATATACAGGTTGCGCGCGATACGGAACAGCCAGGTTCCGAGGCTGGCCTTGGCCGGATCAAAGGACTCGGCCTTGTGCCACAACTTGAGCAGCACTTCCTGCATCAGCTCTTCGGCCTGTCCGTCAGGCACTTTCAACCCCGTCAGATAGCGCAACAGACGGGGCGCGAAGTGATCGTAGATGCGCATGAAGCTGTCGCGGTCCTGACTACGGGCCACAGCGGTGACTTCATCGATCCAAAGTCGGGTGATTGGCGAGTCGCTGTACGAAGGTGACACGTGACGGAAGGTCCTGATGCGGGCAATGCTGCTCATGATCACCTTCTGGTCGCCGTTGTCTGGAATGGGTCGGGTTGCCTGAGTGTTACGCAACCTGGACCAGAACGGATCACAAGATGAACTGCCGGGAAAAAGTATTTTTACCTGATTGTCATCATAGCCGTCTGCCACGGACTGGTGCAGCCCGTAGTGGCGAAAAGTAAGCAAGGACTGAATCTGATCAAAGGCGAGGAGTTTATTTCAAACCTGTCTAAGCCACTATGATTTCTGTCAGTAGTCAGGCGCGACACGGTCATTAACCTAGAACGTCAGGACGTTACTTCAATTCATCCCTGCGGGGGTTCTCATGGACATCCACTTTTCCCATCCGCCAATGAAAAGCGCGCTGCTCAGGCTGACACTTTTGCTGATGTTCATCGTCGGCACGAGTCTGCTTGTTGTACCTGGCCGCGCAGAGGCTATCAATCTGGCTGAATGCACAGGTACCCACACGGCAGAGTGGTCGCCGGGCCTGACAAACACGGCACAAACCATCACTGTTTCGACGAAAAGCAATTGGGCAGCCTGCGTGCTCCCTTTAGGCGCCAGCGCAACATCCGAGCAAAGCTTTCAAGCGACCTTTTCCTGCAAATCGTTTTTCCTGGAAACACCCACTATCACATGGGTCATCAACTGGAACGATGGAGCCACCAGCACCTACGCATTCACGGCGCAGATAGAAAATACCGGTAACTTGAATACTACGATCACCGGCAATGGCACTATCACAGACGGGCGTTACAAGGGGGCCAAAGCACAAACCCTTTTCACGCTTGTGAACCTCAAATCCATCTTGAACAACGATTGCAACCAGCCTTCGGGCGTCACCAAGGTGAGCGGTGCTTCAACGCTTGTTATTTTGCCTTTATAAGCACAAGAAGGTTGTGTGGCTCATCCCGCACAACCTTCCTTGCAAAACCTCCTGCCTTAAAGCACCACGCTTGGCAGCCACAGTGAAATGGCAGGAATGTAAGTCACCATCATCAGCACCATGAACAGCGCCAGATAGAACGGCAGCAGCGCTTTGACTGTGGCTTCGATAGTGACCTTGCCCACCGCAGCACCGACGAACAGCACCGCGCCCACCGGCGGTGTAATCAGTCCGATCCCCAGATTGACCAGCATGATCATGCCGAAGTGAACCGGGTCGACACCGATACCGGTAATCACGGGCAGCAGGATCGGGGTCAGGATCAGAATCAGCGGCGCCATGTCCATCACCGTGCCCAGCAACAGCAGCATGACGTTGATGCACATCAGGATCACATAGCGGTTATCCGACAGCGTCAGGAAAGCCGTGGTGATCTTCATGGGGATTTCCATCAGCGTCAGGATGTAACCGAAGCTGGCGGCAAAACCGATCAGGATCATGACGATGGAAATGGTCCGTACCGCCCGGTGCATCAGCTTGGGCAGGTCGCGCCATTTGTAATCGCGGTAGATGAACATGGTGACAAAGAACGACCAGACCACGGCAACCGCAGCCGACTCGGTCGCCGTGAAAATCCCGCTCAGGATTCCGCCCAGGATGATGACCATGGCCATCAGGCCCCAGAGTGCATCGGCGGCAATCTTCAATGCCTGACGCAACGGAATGACTTCGCCCTTGGGGTAATTGCGCTTGCGGGCGAAAATCATGCACAGCACCATCAGCACTGCGCTGAGCAACAGCCCGGGCATGATGCCGGCCATGAACAGCGAAGCGATGGACACCGTTCCGCCTGCTGCCAGCGAGTACAGCACCGAGTTGTGGCTGGGCGGTGTCAGCAGGGCTTGCACCGAACCGCTGACCGTCACGGCCGTGGAGAAATCACGCGGATAACCTTTGCGCTCCATTTCCGGAATCAGCACCGAACCGACCGAGGCGGTATCGGCCACGGACGAACCCGATATAGCACCGAAGAAGGTCGAAGCAACGATATTCACCAGCGACAGACCGCCACGCACGAACCCCACCAGCACACCGGCAAACGCCACCAGTCGCCGGGACATTCCGCCTTCGGCCATGATTGCGCCAGCCAGCACGAAGAAGGGGATCGCCAGCAGCGAAAACTTGTTCACACCGCCTGCCACCTGAATCATCAGCGCATCGAAGGGAATCTCGATCCACCAGGCCCCGATCAGCGCTGAAAGGCCCAGGGCATACGCGACCGGCATGCCCAGGAGAATCAGCGCGATGAAGCTTCCCAGCAATATAAAAGCGTCCATTCAGGCGGCCTCTTCACTTTCTTCCAACAGATCGAAGCGCACGACACGGCGGTGGCTTTGATCCCCCAGAAACATTTTTTCCAGCACGAAGATCAGGGTCAGGATGCCGCCGAGCGGAATGGGCAGGTAGGAAATCCCCACCCGCAGGGACGGCATCTCACCGAGGTATTGATTCCAGGTCGTCGCACAGAGCTTGAACCCCTTGATGGTCATGAATACACACACCACCGCCATGAGGATCTGCACCAGCACAGCAGCATACTTGCGCATCTGCGGCGACAGGCGTTCAGTGGCCATCGATACCGCCATGTGCGCACCAGCACGGTAGCTGGCGGCCGCGCCGAAGAAGGTGAATACCACCATCAGCAGGATCGCGGTGGGTTCCGGCCAACTGGAGCCACTGCCCAGTACGTAGCGGGCGAAAATGCCCCAGGGAATGATCAGGCTCATCGTCAGTACCGACAGGCCGGCAATCGCGATGCAGATCCGGTAAAGCACGTCGTTAATGCGCAGTAGCGTATTTTTCATGGGGCTCACCACAACCGAGGCGAGCGGGCTTTAGCCCGCTGCGCGGCATTATCGAATGGGCTTAGTTGGCACCGACCTTGGTGGCATCGGTCTTGACGGCTTCGATACGACTGATCAGATCCTTGTACGGCGCGCCGTATTTGTCGCGCACAGGTTGCGTGGCATCGTAGAAAGCCTTCTTCTGCTCAGGCGTCAGGGTGATGAACTCCACGCCGTTGGCCTTGAGTTTCGCTTCGGCCTCGGACGACTTCTTGTCCCACAGCACGCGCTCTTCCATCTGGGCTTCGCGAGCCAGCTTCTTCACCAGCGCCTGCTGGTCAGGGCTGAGCTTTTCCCAGGTTACCTTGGAGATCACCACCGGCTCGGGCAGGATCAGGTGCTCGGTCAGGGTGTAGAACTTGGCGTTCTGGTAGTGGTTGTGTTCCAGCAGGGTCGGCGGGTTGTTTTCTGCGCCGTCGATCACGCCGGTCTGCAGGGCACTGAAAATCTCGCCCGTGGCCATGGCGATGCCGTTGCCGCCCATGTCATTGATGGTGTCGATGAACACCGGATTGCCCTGCACCCGGATCTTCATGCCCTTGAGGTCGGATATCTGCCGGACCGGCTTCTTGGTGTACAGGTTGCGCGTACCGCCATCCATCCAGGCAAGGGCCACCAGGTTGAAGTTCGAGTTGGTGATCTTGTCGAGGATTTCCTGACCGATCTCACCGTCAATGATGGCGCGCATGTGTTCATGATCACGGAACACGAACGGCAGGTTGAACACGTTCACATCCGGTACGACCGGGCCCACGATACCCAGGCTGACCCGGGTCATCTGGATGGCGTTGGCCTGGACCTGCTCGATCACTTCTTTCTCCGAGCCCAGCACACCACCGGCGAACATCTTGAAGCTGATATCGCCGTTGCTTTGTTCCTGAAGCTTCTTGCCCATGTTCTGTTCGGCGACCACCGGCGGGTAACCGGTAGGGTGTATTTCAGCGAATTTGATCTTTATTTCCGCCAGGGCGGCGTTCGAGAAGCAAAAGGCCAACGGCAATACGGTGAGGAGGAGCTTGCGTTTGAAATCCATGGAGTTCTCCGATTTTTTTGTTTTTGGTCGGTGCTACGGGATTTTCAGTGTCGGCAGGTCAGCTCTGGAATATCGGCTCCTCAAGCCCGGTCACGCCGGGTCTGAAGGCAAACACGCCGCCAGCCAGAGGTTGGTCGCCGATATCGCCACCCGGGCGAATGGACGTGATGTACAGGGTATCCAGCCCTGAACCACCAAAAGCGCACATGGTTGGTTTTTTCACCGGGACGGTCACGGAGCGGTCGAGCCTGCCCTGTGGCGTGAACCGATGGATCAGCCCGGCATCGTTGCCGCAGATCCAGTAACAGCCCTCGCTGTCGACTGCCGCGCCATCGGGACGGCCCGGATAGTCGTTCATGTCCACGAACAGACGGCGGTCATGAGGGGTGCCGCTGTCCGTGTCGTAATCGAACGCCCAGATTTTCTGCACGCTGGGGTGGGAGTCGGACAGGTACATCGTTTTGCCGTCAGGGCTGAACCCTAGACCATTGGGAACGATGTAGCCGTGCAATTGCGCATTCAGTTGCTGCTGTCCGGCGCTGTAGCGATACAAGGCCCCGGCAGGCACGCCAGCGGCCATGTCCAGCAGCATGGTGCCTGCCCAGAAACGGCCCTGACGGTCGCAGCGACCATCATTGAAACGCATGCCGGGTTGTCCATGCTCGACGCCAGCCAGCAGGGTGCTGGTCAGGCTTTCGCCTTCGCCGGGCTGCAGGTGAAACAGCCCGCTTTCCATCCCGGCGATCCAGCCGCCACTGCTGTGGGCAGCGATGCAGGCCAGCATCTGCGGGGCTTTCCAGCTTTGGGTGCGGCTGTCGGCGGCATTCCAGCGGTACAAACGTCCGGCAGGTATGTCGACCCAGTAAAGCGCTTGCTCGCGAACACTCCAGACAGGGCTTTCACCCGTGGCGTTGCGGGCATCGAAGATCAGTTCAGCATCCATGGCAATTCGGATCTCTATGAAGTCTTCCGATTGAAAGAGCGATGTTTATTCGTCGCCGAAAGGCCCTGCTGCGACAAAGGCGCCACCCTGATAGATGCGGGCCGGATCGTCGGCGGCAGGCATCGGCTGGGCTTCGACCTTGGCGCGGAATACTTCGGAGCTGTCCTTGGGGGAATACCCCAGATGGCTGGCCAGTCGGTTATCCCACCACACGGTCTTGTTGTCTGACATCCCGTACACCACGGTATGGCCGACATCCGGCGTATACAGGGCGCGTTCCAGGAGTTGAGTCAGATCGTCGTAGCTGAGCCAGGTGCTCATCATCCGACGGTTTTGAGGTTCACTGAACGAAGAGCCGATGCGGATACTCACAGTTTCTATGCCGTAACGATCAAAGTAGAAACTGGCCATGTCTTCGCCATAGGACTTGGAAAGACCGTAGTAACCGTCCGGGCGACGAGGGGCATGGGCATCGATGACCTGGTCTTGCTTGTAGAAGCCGATGACATGGTTGGAGCTGGCGAAGATCACCCGTTTGACGCCGTGACGGCGGGCGGCTTCGTAGATATGGAACACGCCGGCGATATTGGCGCCGAGGATTTCCTCGAAGGGACGTTCGACTGAAACGCCGCCGAAATGCAGGATCGCATCGACGCCTTCCACCAGTTGGTGTACGGCCTGTTTGTCAGAGAGATCACATCTCTGGACTTCTTCACTACTATCAACAGGAGGCTCGAGTTCCGCGATATCGGAGAGTCTGAGCGTTTTCGCATAAGGCTTCAGTGTCTTGCGCAACACCTTGCCCAGGCCTCCTGCCGCACCTGTTAGCAGGAGGCGGTTGAAGGGATTTTGAGTATGACGAGCTGTGGTCATGAGAGACTCCTTGCTTGTTATTGTTATATGTTGTCGTACAACATGGAGTATTTACAGCATGGCCCGCTTTGTCAACGCATCGGCACAGGATAGCCGGACCGATGGAAGGAGCAATTCGATCAAGTCATGTCGGGACCAATGACACCGTCACATCATCTGCACACAGGACAGTGATGAACAGTTTTCGGCATTTCGATATCAACGTTGTCGGACGCGATTTCGCGGTTGGCGATATCCATGGACATTTCGCCCGATTGCAGGGCGTTCTGGATGAAATTGGCTTCGATAAAGTCATCGACCGCCTGTTCTGCACAGGCAATCTGATCGATCGCGGTCCGCAAAGTCACTTGTCTGTCGAATGGCTGGAACAACCCTGGTTCTTCTCCGTACAGGGCAGCCATGAAGCCCTGGCCATCGAGCATGTGGAAGGCCAGCCGCTGGACTATCAAAAGTATGTCGCCAATGGCGCGAGCTGGTTTCTGGAACTGTCCGATGAAAAACAGCTGCACTTCGCCGAACGCTTTTACCGGATGCCGCTGGCACTGGAAGTGGAAACCGCAGACGGCCTGATCGGCATCGTGCATGCGTGTTGCCCGCTACCCACCTGGGACCTGATGAGCGCGGTAGTGCGCGAGGAGTTGCCAGGACTCTCGCAACTGCGCAAGTCATGCCTGTGGTCACGCATGCGCTTGCGCTCGGGAGACACCAGCGGCATACCGGATCTGCGGGCACTGATCGTGGGCCATACGCTGGTGCGGCAACCAGAAGTTCTGGGCAATGTATTTCATATCGATACCGGCGGCTGGCAAGCTGACGGCAGCGGGTATTTCACCATCCTGGAGCTCGATACGCTGTACATGCATGAAAGAAAATAAGCCACGCCACGCAATATTTCTCATGAGGGCGTAGTGCAAACAAGCGTTCATGTTTCAGGCATGAAACAGCCCCCTGTTTTTATTGATTGAATAATAAAAACATCAACCACCCATCGCCTCAAAAGGCACTGTATCCAAGGGCCTGCCACACTGGCTTACAGCGGTAAACGGCCACCCGGTTCCCAGGCCCTGAAAATGATCGACGATCCTGCAAAAGGACGCTCAAGTCATATTCATGGTAGTTCGCTTGTCACTGAAGGTTTGACGCCTCCCACCACACTGAATGCCGCTGAAGCGATTTCAGAGGCGGTAGCCATCTTTGAAGAAAGTTCAGGATCACCGTTATCCGGTACACCGCAACAACATGACTCCCCACAGGTCGCCATTCTGCTATGCACTTTCAATGGCCAGCGTTTTTTGCCCCAACAGCTGGACTCCATAAAAAACCAGCGCTGGACGTCGTGGTTCATTGCGATATCGGACGATGGTTCCAGCGATGACACCCTGGATATAGCGGGTCATTACCAGGATTTGTGGGGGCCAGAGAAAATAAAAGTGTGGCGTGGGCCTGGCTGTGGGTTCGCGCACAACTTCCTGTCCTTTACCCGCAATCGCACATTACAGGCCGACTTCTATGCCTGGTGTGATCAGGACGATATCTGGGACGAAAACAAGTTGCAGGTGGCCGTCGGCTGGTTGCAAAGCGTCCCCCATGACGAACCGGCGATTTATCTGGGACGCACCACACTGATCAGCGAACAGGGCGAAGTGCTTGGCTGCTCACCACTGTTTCAGCGACCGCCGTCCTTCGCCAATGCTCTGGTGCAGAACATCGGCGGCGGCAACACCATGGTCTTCAACCACGCGGCCCGCTGTCTGCTTCAGGATGCCACCGAGCATCTGAGGCTGCTGTCGCTGGATATCGTGTCCCATGACTGGTGGGCCTATCTGCTGGTCACCGGCGTCGGCGGGCAGGTGCGCTACGACCCGACCCCTTACGTGCGCTATCGCCAGCACGACAGCAATCTGGTGGGCTCGAACGCAGGCTGGAAAGCCCGGATCGTGCGCATCCGTCAGTTGTTCAAGGGACGCTTCAGGGACTGGAACACCACCCATATCGCCGCACTGGAAGCGGTCATCCTGTACCTGACCGACGACAGCCGCGACTTGCTGGAACAGCTCAAGGCGCTGCGTTCCCCTTCGCTTGCCGCACGCCTGGCAAGTTTCAGGCGCACCGATCTTTACCGCCAGACAAGGCTGGGCAATCTGGGATTGCTGATGGCGGTGGTCATTAATGTGATGTGAATGTCTTTTCGCGAATGAATTCGCTCCCACGCGCCTGTGTGGGAGCAATTCATTCGCGAAAAGGGCACAAGGGAGCCCGAATGCTCAACCCCCATCTGGTCCCCGCAGCAAGTCCTGTGGCACTCGTTCGCAGCCTGTGGAATCACCGCCAGCTCATTCTCACGATGACCCGACGCGATGTTATCGGGCGTTACCGTGGCTCGGTCATGGGGATTGCGTGGTCGTTCTTTAATCCCGTGCTCATGTTGGCGGTCTACACCTTCGTGTTCTCCGAAATATTCCAGGCCCGCTGGACAGGGCAGGAAACCGGCAAGGGAAACTTTGCCATTCTGCTGTTCGTGGGAATGATTGTTCATGGCTTGTTTGCCGAATGCGCGAACCGGTCCACTTCGCTGATTATTTCCAACAGCAACTACGTGAAGAAGGTCCTGTTCCCGCTGGAAATCCTGCCAGTGGTGACATTGGGTTCAGCCATCTTTCATACGCTGATCAGCCTGACCGTTCTGCTGCTGGCGCAATTTCTTCTCACTCATACGTTGTATGCGACCGTCATTACCTTTCCGTTGGTCCTGCTGCCGCTGTTGCTCGCAACACTCGGGTTCAGTTGGCTACTGGCAGCGCTGGGCGTGTACCTGCGCGATGTCGGTCAATTCATTGGCGTGCTGACCACCGTCCTGCTGTTTCTGTCGCCCGTGCTTTATCCAGTGGCCGCCTTGCCGGAGGTGTATCAACCCTGGCTGAAGCTCAACCCGCTGACCTACATCATCGAAGAAAGCCGCAACGTCCTGCTGTTCGGGCTCTGGCCACAGTGGGACAGCCTGGCACTGGCGATGCTGATCGGCTTCGGATTCGCGGCGCTGGGCTTCGGGTTCTTTCAAAAAACTCGCAAAGGGTTTGCCGATGTCCTCTGATGAAATCGCCATCAGCGTACGCGATGTATCCAAGTGCTTTTACTCCTACGACAAACCCGTGGACCGGCTGCTGCATTCGCTGGTCCCCAGAGTGCAGTCAATGCTGGGCCTGCCTGCCAGAACCTATGGCCGGGAGTTCTGGGCGCTGCGCAATATCGACTTTGAAGTCGCACGAGGCGAAACGGTCGCGGTGGTCGGGCGCAACGGTTCCGGAAAATCGACCCTGCTGCAGATCATCTGCGGCACCTTGCTACCCACGGGCGGCTCGGTCCAGACCCAGGGACGGGTCGCGGCGCTGCTGGAGCTGGGATCGGGCTTCAACCCCGAGTTCACGGGCCGGGAAAACGTCTATCTGAATGCCTCGGTGCTGGGCCTGGATCGCGAAGAAGTCGACCGGCGCTTCAGTGCCATTGCCGACTTTGCCGATATCGGCGAATTCATCGATCAGCAGGTCAAGACCTACTCCAGCGGCATGGCGGTGCGCCTGGCGTTTGCAGTCCAGGCACAGGTCGATCCGCAGGTGCTGATTGTCGATGAAGCCCTGTCGGTGGGCGATGCGAAGTTCCAGGCCAAGTGCTTCGAGCGGCTGCGGCAGTTGAAACAGAACGGCACCAGCATTCTGCTGGTAACCCATGCCAGTGAACAGGTGGTGACTCACTGCAACCGGGCGATCCTGCTGGATCGGGGCCATGTGGAAATGATCGGCGCCTCGCGACCGGTCATCAATCGCTACATGGACCTGCTGTTCGGCCGCGACCGGCGTGACGAGCCTGAGCTGCCGAAAAAACAGGCCCCGCTCCAGACCGCCAGACATGATCACGACCCCGTCCTGAGCTTCGAGCACGACGCCTACAGCTCACGTGCCGGTTTCAACCCCCATGAATATCGCTGGGGCGATGGTGCTGCCAGCCTTCAGGACTTTCACCTGGCGGCCAACGGGCGCGAATTCCCAGCCAGCATCGAGCCGGGTGACGAAGTGGTGCTGCACCTGGCCATCTGCTTCAACCGCACGATCAGCAACCCCGTGCTGGGTTTCACGATAAAGACCAAGGAAGGCGTCACCGTCTACGGCACCAACTCTTACCTGCTGGGCTGCGCCTCCAGCCAGGACCTGTACAACGGCGGATCACGGCTCAAGGCCTGTATGAAATTCACCAACCGCCTGGCCAGTGGCGACTACTTCATCTCGATAGGTGTCGCCTCCCGCGAAGGGGAGGACATCGTTCCCCATGACCGGCGCTATGACTCCATTCACTTCGTTGTCGCCCCGACCAGCACGCTGTTCGGCCTGGTCGATCTCGCCGTCACGATGGATTTCGACCAGGTAAACCACCCATGATCGACCTTGAACAAAGCGGTTATCGCCAGGACAAAACCACCCGGGTATGGGCGCGCCCCGACTATCAGGGGCTTGCCTACAGCGACGGTGACGAAAGCGAAGAGCGCCTGGCGCAGATCATCCGTGACGCCGTGGACTTGTCGGTGCTGTCCGGCGAACTGAGCAGGCATTGCACGGACTGGCCGTCGCTGTACCACCTGGGCCGGGCGCGTGGAAATATCCTGCGCCCCTTTAGCCATCTTCTGTCAGGGCGAGTACTGGAAATCGGCGCAGGCTGTGGCGCCATCAGCCGTTATCTGGGGGAAAGCGGCGCCAGCGTGCTGAGCCTGGAAGGCAGTCTGCGCCGGGCCACAATAGCCGCGAGCCGCACACGGGATCTGGACAACGTCACAGTAGTGGCCGAGCGCTTCGACCAGTTCAATCCGCCCCATGGTTTCGATGTCGTCACCCTGATCGGCGTTCTGGAATACGCCAGCATGTTCAGCCAGCAATCCGATGCAGCCTTGAACATGCTCAAACGGGTCAAGGACCTGCTGGAACCCGATGGCGTGCTGCTGCTCGCCATTGAAAACCAGTTGGGCCTCAAGTACTTCGCCGGCGCACCGGAAGATCATCTCAATAGCCCGATGTATGGCATCGAAGGTCGCTACAACGACCACGACCCCGAGACGTTCGGCCGCAAGAGCCTGATGGCGCTGCTTGAAGAGGCGGGCTTCAGCCGCTCGCAATTCCTGTTTCCAATGCCTGATTACAAATTGCCCAACTCCATCGTTACCCAGCGCGGGTTTGAGTCGGGCAGCTTCGATGCCGCAGCCCTGGCCTGGCAGAACGCCAGAAAAGACCCTCAGTTACCCGGCGCGCCCTTGTTCAATCTGGAACGGGCCTGGCCGGTGATCGTCAGCAACGGGCTGGGGATGGAGCTGGCCAATTCCTTTCTGGTCGCCGCCTCATCCTCGACGTCGAGCGTTGTGCCACCTGACCTGCTCGCAGGTCATTACAACGTCAGCAGAAAACCCGGCTACTGCAAGCAAACGCTGTTTATCGAAACGGATGACGGCATCGAGGTGCGACATGAGCCCTTGCGCGCAGAAACGGTCATCGACGAAGAGGGCGCTTACCGACATGTGCTTTCCCATGTCGACCGATATCGACGCGGGCAGGCGCTCAGCCAGCAATTCCTCAATATCGCCAGCGCACCCGACTGGACGCTCAAGGACTTCGGAGCCTTCATCTCGCGTTATCTGAAGGCACTCGAAACCTTGCTTGAAGAGCAAGGCCATGCAGCCTCTCTGAACACCCTCGACGAACGCTTGCCCGGACTGTTTATCGATGCGGTGCCGCACAATATTCTGCTCGACGCTGAAAACCACCCGGCCCTGATCGATATCGAATGGGATGTCCAGGAGGGCGTGCTGCTCGGGCATCTGCTGATTCGCGCCCTGTTGCTGCTGATCGCCAGCGCCATGCCGTTCTGCCCCGGCGTCATGCCGTTGACCCGACGTCAGTTCATCATTCACAGCCTGCGCCATGCAGGTCTGGAAATACCGCTGCCGGAGCTGGAGGTCTTCATCGAAAAAGAGGCAGAGTTCCAGGCCTTTGTAACCGGCATCAGAGCCGACCACTTCCTGAACTGGGAACCCGAGCAGATCATCAATCCACGGGCAGAACCTGCGCAATCCAAGGTTCTGGCCAAGCTGTACTACAGCGATGAGTTCGGTAATTTCCGGGAAGACTATGCCCTGGATATCGAGGTACTTCCCGGCCATCAACAGTTGCAGTTTTCCCTGAAAAACCTGAAAACACCACCCAAGAGGCTCAGGCTTGACCCTGTGGACCGCCATATTTCCTTCTCTGTGGATAACTTGCGGATCCTCAAGGCGCAAACGGAAATCTGGTCCTGGGATGGCGATGTTGCTTCGCTGCCTTCGGTGTCGGGCCTCATGGAAATCGAGAAGTCGGGCTTGTCCGTGCTGTTTGTCTGCCTGGACGATGATCCTTATCTGGAGCTGCCGATCGATCTGTCGCAACTGACCGACCTGCGCGCCCTGGTCCTGAGGCTGGATCTGGTGCTCTACACCGACGAAGTGATCGCCAGACGCATCAACCAGAATCGCAACTGGGCTATTGAACAGGAGTCTTCGCTGCGAACAGCCTTCGAGCCTCTGCATGAGCAGATGCAGACCCTGGCCCTGCGCATCAATGAGCTGGAGAGCACCACTTACCTGATCCAGCAGAATGTCTGCGATGGCAAACAACATACCGCCCAGACCGTCGAGCGCCTGCTCAAGGACCATGCGCACCTGACCAATGGCCGCGAGGCACTCATAGCCGGTCTGGAAAACGCACTGCTCAATCAGCAGATTGAAAAAGACACCCGCATCCATACCTTGAACCTGCGTATCCGCGAGCTTGAAGGTTCCTATAGCCGCAGGCTGGCAGCGCCGCTGCGCCACTCGGTCATTGCGGCCCGTCGCCTGGTACAGCTTTCCAGGCATCTGCCGGCATTGGTGCGGCGGGGCGGCGGTTTCAGGAAAACCGCCAATCGGGCCGCCAGCGTCTTGCAGGAACATGGTCTGCAGGGGTTGCTGGCGCGGATGCGCTGGTTCCTGAATGACACGGGCACAGGACCTGAAAGGGTTGAGGTCGAACCAGCACCGGACCGCCGTGACTATGCAGCCTGGATCAGGCAGTACGACACACTCGATGACGATGACCGCCAGGAAATCGCCCGGCACATCGGCACCTGGGAAAGCCCACCACTGATTTCGGTCATCATGCCGGTCTTCGACCCACCGCTGGACCTGTTGCGCGAAGCCCTCGACAGCATCAGAAACCAGCTGTATCCCCATTGGGAGCTGTGCATTGCCGACGATGCTTCCAGCAACCCGGCGGTGCAGGAGTTTCTGAAACAGGCAGAGCTGCAGAGCCCGAAGATCAAGGTCATATTCCGAAGTACGAATGGCCATATATCGCAAGCCAGCAACTCGGCTCTCGATATCGCACAGGGTCAATTCATTGCGCTGATGGACAACGATGATCTGCTGCCCGAGCACGCGCTGTATTGGGTGGCCCGTAAAATCATCGAGCACCCGGATGTCGGCATCCTTTATTCGGACGAAGACAAGATCGACCGAAAGGGGCAACGCAGTGCGCCTTACTTCAAGCCTGACTGGAACGAATTCCTGTTCCGCTCGCAGAACATGATTTCCCACCTGGGCGTCTATCGGCGTGATCTGGTCGAGCATGTGGGACGCTTCCGGGTGAAGTTCGAGGGCTCTCAGGATTACGACCTGGCGTTGCGCTGCAGCGAAAAGCTTTCCCGGGAACAGATCATTCATATCAGCCGCGTGCTCTATCACTGGCGCATTCACGCCGGCAGCACCGCCATGGCGACCGATGAAAAACCCTATGCGGCGCTGGCTGGCGTAAAAGCCCTGGACGAACACCTGCAACGTACCGGGCGCGCTGGCTGGACCGAGTTGCTGCCCATCGGGATGTACCGCGTGCATTACCGGTTGCCGAAGCACAACCCTCTGGTCAGCCTGATCATTCCCACCCGTAACGCTGGCTCACTGGTCAAACAGTGCATCGACAGCATCCAGAACCTGACCCACTACGGCCCGTATGAAATCATCGTGGTGGATAACAGCTCCGACGACAGCGAATCCCTGGCCTATTTCGAGCACCTCAGCGAACAGCCGAACATCACAGTGCTCAGGGATGACGGACCTTTCAATTATTCCGCGCTGAACAACCAGGCCGTCAGGCTGGCACGCGGTGAACTGGTGGGTTTGATCAATAACGATATCGAAGTCATCAACCCCGAATGGCTGGATGAAATGGTCGCCCTGGCCTTGCAGCCGGAGGTCGGAGCAGTGGGCGCACGGCTATGGTTTCCCGATGACCGGCTGCAGCATGGCGGCGTCATTCTGGGCATTGGCGGTATAGCCAATCACTCGCATAAATTCCTGCCCCGAGGTGAACATGGTTATTTCGGGCGTGCCGTATTGATTCAGGAGTTCTCGGCGGTGACCGCGGCCTGCCTGGTTATTCGCAAATCCATCTTCGAGCAGGTCAAGGGCCTTGATGAAGCCAACCTGAAGGTAGCCTTCAACGACGTCGATTTCTGCCTGCGGGTCAAAGAGGCCGGGTATGTGAATCTGTGGACGCCTTTTGCCGAGTTGTATCACCACGAATCGGCAACCCGTGGCTTTGAAGACTCCCCGCAAAAGCAGGCGCGATTCAGCCAGGAAGTGGCTTACATGCACACACGCTGGCCGGAGATAGAAACCGATCCTGCCTACAACCCGAACCTGACACTGGACCAACTGGACTTCAGCCTGGCCTGGCCTCCACGCCTTGAAGAGTGATCAGTACATCTAAGCAGTGGGAATCGGGCGGCGCTCCGCTCAATCCGTGGGAGGGGCCTTGGCCGCGACCTCACTTACAGACAACACATTTTCAGCGTCTTCAAACTGGCTGTCGCGGCCAAGGCCCCTCCCACAAGTGACTTCAGTATGCCTTGACTGATCGGCATTACTCCTACTTGGGTGTCTGCCTTGCCCGAAACCACGACCAGCCTTTTTCGGTACGCTCGAACGACAGCGTGGGGTTCTGACTCAGCAACACCTGCTCGCTTTCCGGAGCGATGACCACACCCGCGCCCGTGCGGTTGAAGTCCAGATGTTGCAGGTTGACCTGGACCTTGACTATATCCGGATGCGGCACGCTTATCTGCACATCCTCGACAGCCGTCTGGCCTGTGAATATGAGGTGCTGGTAGCGATTGTAGAGCGACACGTCTCGCCCGCCAGGGTCCAGCTGTTGCCACAGGCGGTTCTGGGGATAGTAGAAAACGCCATTAACCACCTGACGCCCCGAGGCGAATAAAAACATCGCCGGGACCTGTGAGGCGAGGATGAGGATCGGGGCCTGAGCCTGCGGGCTTTTCAGGTAAAGGGGCGCAATGGAGAGGGGATGGAACCCTGCTGTGGTCGCCAGCGACAGCCCTAGCCCAAGCCCGAGGAATGCGTATTGCCTCCCGTTCAGAAGGAAGTAACTGCACGCAATGACCATGAATATCAGACCGATGACAATCTGCGCATTCGCACCTGACAGCAGCGGTTCATCGAATGTACGAACGGCGGCATAAACCAGGGCAGCCCAGACCAGCGCCAGGCCGAACATCGCGATAGCCGTGTTATCGAGAACAGAGAAGTGTTTTCGAGCCGGGCGGACCATCAAGTGCGTCAGTATGAGGCAGGCCAGCCCCAAGGCAGGATCGGCTCTTTTGGCTGGCACGTATGACCACAGAAAAAAGGTCGACAGCGTTTGCCCCATACCCGCCAGCATGTAGAACAGGATGAAACCGATCATGAGTGCCACGGCGACTTCCAGAGCCGTCAGGGATCGTTGCCGGGCACGCAGGATAAAAAGCGCGGCCAAGGGGAGGAAAAAGTAGTAGAAAGAGGCCATCTCACTCTGATTGACCGGCCGCGACTCGTTGCGTTGCAGGGTCACGATATTCGTATACCCCTTGAGCAGAGCCTGCCAGGTGACATCGCCTCCCGCCTCCAGATTTCTCTGGCCGGGATAAACGGTATTCATCATGGCCTCGATGGCTTCGCGTGCGCTCAGCCACCAGCTTCCCAAGAGAAAACCCGCCACTGCCAAGGCCAGTACCAGCGCCAATATCGATTCGAGCGTAAGGTTCTTGTGCAACCGATCACGTATAGCGATACCGACGATCAATGCAATGAACACATAGCCGATCGTCACCTGCCACGGCGGATACAGCAGCAGGACGAAACCGGCGATGGCCAATCCCGCCAGTATGCTCAGGGGCACCAGCGTCCAGCGCCTTCGCGGCTGGAGAATCTTCAGCAGGCAGAGCAAGGCAATACAGGGGAAAAACACCGCATAGGCTGGCCAGAACGACCAGGCAACGACATAGGGCGCAGAGACGAACAACAGACTGAACAAAAAGCTCTGCCGCCAGCGACCCGGCGAAAGGGTATGCAGGACATGAGCAAGGGCCAGGAAACAGCCAAACACCGGAAACCACCAGTACCAGGCCAGCGCCCTTTTGAGATCGAAGACAAAGAACCCCCAGATAGCCGGCTTGGCCAGGGACGACACGTGGGCAACCGGCAGGCCGGTCATCCCCGTCACCAGCATGTTCTGACCATCCAGCCCGAGCCTGTCGTTGACCACGGGATAGCGAGGCACATGTTGGGACTGGGCGATGGCCATGGGCGTGAGCACCAGCCACTCATCGCTGCGTATCGGCTGCTCGTGCCCCCAGACCCTCGTCATGTCCGACTCGATGAAAGACGACTGCCGCACACCCAGATCAAGGGAAGAGCCGGTCAACCCCAGTGCCGTGAACAGCATGAAAACGATCAGTACGCAGCCACTGAAAAGCATGTGCTCCGGCAGGTCGGTATTCAACCGGGCCTTGAGGTTGCGCCTGAGCCACCCTGTCCTGATGAAACAAAGTGCAAGCCCGAGTATGGCCGCCACAATGATGAGCTTGATCAACGTAAGGTTCATTGTCTTCAGCTCCCGCTCTTCATGCCCAGGCCGTGATAACGATCCCGGTCATGATGGTGGCCACGCCGACGAAATACTGAATGTGGAACCGCTCACCGAATATGAAGTGGCTGGCGATGGGCACAATCACGAATGCCAGGGCCATCAACGGATAGATCCTGCCCAGTTCGGCCTTTTGCAGAACCCAGATCCAGGCAATGGTGGTAATGCCGTACAGGAACAGCGACAGAAAAAACCAGCCGAGCATGACCGGGTCGAGCAGGTCACCGTTCTGACGAAACGTCTGCGCCGTCATCTTGAAGAGCACCTGGCCGATGGAGATCCCCAGCACACAGGCCAGCGCCGCGAGATAGATCGCCATGCTAGAGCTCCCGACCGAGGAATCTTCTCTGCAAATGAATCGGGCGCCTGGGGACGGACTGAATGTCGTAGCCGACAAAGGCCAGGATGAACTGGATACCGACCAGTATGGGCAGCGCCGATAACATGACTGTTCCGGGCGACGTCGCAATACCGGTGCGCAGGGAAAGCCCCCAATGAAAGATCCCGAAGACCGTACCGAATATCAGCAGAAGCAAGCCAAGGGGAAGTTCAAAGGACGCCAGTGACATGTCCCGCAAGTAGTAGTTGTAGAACAGGCGCTTGAACATATTGCGCAGGTGTTTGCCAATGAACTCGCCCAGAATCGCAGAGACCTTGAGGTTACTGACTTCATCGCCATATCGGGCACTCATTGGAATATCCACCACCACTGCGCGCAGGGTGCCAAGACGAAACAGCATGTCGGTTTCGAAGAAGTAACGCGGGCTGATCTTGTTCATCGGCAAGTGCCGGACAACATCACTGTGAATAGCGGTATACCCGTTGGTCGGATCGAAAAGGTCCCAATATCCCGATGAGAGTTTATTCATCAGGGACAACGTGGTGTTACCAAAAATACGCAGGCCGGGCATGCGGGATATTTCTTCCAGATTGAAGAAACGATTGCCCTTGGTATAGTCCGCTTCGCCACTCTGTATCGGCGCGATAAAGCCGGGAATCAACGCCGGATCCATCTGCCCGTCGCCGTCCACCTTGACGATGATATCCATACCGTCTGCCAGAGCCGCGGCGTACCCCACCATGACCGTGCCTCCGACGCCCAGATTGACGGGGTTGAATATCACCCTGACCCGCCGATCCGCACAGTGCTGTTCGACTTCATGGCCGGAGCCCTGAGGGCAACAATCATCCACTACATAAATCCGGCTGACGCTTTCACCCACGCCGGCGATGACATCCAGTATGTGGTCTTTTACCTTGAAGCTGGGGATAACGACAGCAGTCCTGAGCACAGGAGTAATGAGATCGTGAGTCGTCATGAAGTTTGCCTGAGCGTCGCAGAATGGTTATCGGACACGGCTGATGCGCTACAGTAAAGTTCAGCAGGCCGAAGAATTCCATATCAATGACTGCCCCATGAAAGTTGCAGTGTTAATTAACGGCTACATGAAACACTGTTAACTTTACTGACAGTAATGAAAGTGTTACTAGAGCATGATTTTATCTACTTCTCGGCATTTAACTTCCCACTGGCACAGCTGATCACACCCATGAATACACCCGCTGAAATCGACATTTCAGGACTCAGGTGTTACGACAAGATCGTCGATGATGTGACCTATAGCGTTCCACGCGGTATCACTCGTGAAACACGAGGTAGGGTCTGGATCGTTCGCGTCCTGAAAAATAAAAAGATACTGGTCTCGGCACGCTTCACCGATTTGCGGTTTGGCGGTACACGGCGTGCCCTGGATGCTGCAATCATTCACCTGATCCACAGTGGCCATGCCTGGATGCGGGACGACGTCCTGCAACTGAGCGAAAGTGCAACGGCACATTGGCGCAAGAGAAGTGGGGCTGGCCTGTGTGCCGTCGCCTATGTTCCGAAAAAGGGGCCGGGCCGTGGCGAAACCTTTTTCCTGTCCACTTACAAACGGGTCGCCAGTGGCCGGGGCATGGGGAAACTTCGCTCCAAACTGGTCGAGGTGCTGGAGAATGCCTATGAAGTGGAAGAGGGCGTTACAGCGATACCTTATTCCGCACAGAAAAAGATCCGTCAGGACGTCGATCAGTTATTCGAGAGCGAGAAATTCCAGGCCTTTCTGGAAGCCGGAAGACGCAAGGCCGACCAGATAGCCGTCAACCAGTACGTCGAGGCCATCAACCGGCTCAGCTGAAAAGTCCCGGGACCCGCAAGTCCCGGGCTATACCTGTCAGACCCGGAAGCGGCTGACCATCGTCTGCAACTGAACGCCCAGACGCGCCAGCTCGACACTGGAAGCGGCGGTTTCCTCACTGGCGGAAGCCGTCTGCTCGGACACGTCACGCACATTGATGATGCTGCGGGTGATTTCCTCGGCCACGGCATTCTGCTGTTCGGCGGCCGCCGCAATCTGCTGGTTCATGGCCTGGATCGTGGAGACGGTCTGGGTAATGCTACCCAATGATGCACCCGCCTTGCGGCTGAGCGTGACACTGTTGGCCGTCAGCTCGCGGCTGTTGAGCATGATGCCCGACACCTGACGAGTACCGTTCTGCAGGCCGGCCACCAGACTCTCGATTTCCTCGGTGGACTGCTGGGTGCGTTGTGCAAGACCGCGCACTTCATCAGCCACCACCGCAAACCCACGGCCTGCTTCGCCGGCCCGTGCTGCCTCGATGGCCGCGTTGAGGGCCAGCAGGTTGGTCTGTTCGGCCACAGCCTTGATCACGTCCATGACCTTGCCGATCTTGTTGCTTTCCTGCTCCAGCTCGCTCATCGCTTCAGCCGAACGTCCCACTTCCGAAGCCAGGCGTTCGATCTGGGCAATCGCCTCACCCACGACCCGGTCACCGTCGCGGGCTTCGCGGTCGGCACTGGATGCTGCCTGGGAAGCCTGTTCGGCGTTTTGCGCCACTTCCTGGACGGTGGCCGACATTTCATTCATGGCCGTGGCCACCTGATCGGTTTCGACCTTCTGATTGTTGACCCCGGCACTGGTCTGCTCGGTCACTGCCGACAACTGCTCGGCTGCACTGGCAATCTGCGTCACGCCATCACGAATCCCGACAATCAGGTCGCGCAGGGTAGCGCTCATGCGTTGTACGCCCTGTTGCAGAACACCCAGCTCATCGCGGCGCGTCACGGCAATGTTGCGTGACAGATCGCCCGACGCGATACGCTCCACGTCAACCAGCGTGTCCTGCAAGGGACCGGTGATCTGGCGGGTGATAATCAGCGCCGCCAGAATGCCCAGAACCAGAGCCAGCACGGTGCCGCCGATCTGCATGTTGCGGGCATGCTCACTGTCTTCAGCGCCACGAACAGCCTGAAGTTGATACAGCGCCTCGCTGACTTTGGCCATCTCCACACCTTGCGCGGTGTTTTCCTTGCGAGCCGTGCTGATCGCCGTATTCGCCGCCTTGAAGTTATCCACAGCCTGGCGATAGCTGACGATTGCGCTTTCCAGTTGCTTGAACTCGTCGCCATAACTGCCATTGAAAGCAGCCCTGAGAGGTTCCATGCCTTGCAGGGCCGTCTCGAGCTGGCGATAGGCGTTCTTTTCCGTGGTTTCGTTGGGGTTGCCGGTGTAGCCACGCACTTCATAGCGAATCAGGGCCAGGTTTTCCTTGGCTTTCAGAATTGCCTGGTAGCGCCCGAAGCGGCGCTCGTCATCCGGCGACATGGCGAGCACGTCGTCGATGATCCTGCCGATGATTTCTGCACCTTTGACGGCGTGGACACCCATGGTTTTACGTAACGCAGCATCGGCGCGGTAAGCCTCACGCATCCGGTCATACGACTGCTGGTAGTCGGCGGTGAGTTTGCTCATCTCCTGGAGCTTTTCCTGATTACCCGGATAGGTAAAAAGCGCCAGCAGTGTGTTGTGCTTTTCCTTGAGATGGTTGAGAAGGCCCTGAGCGACATCGCCCATCTTTTCATCGCCGTTCTCGGTCACGTATTGCAAACGCCTCAGGCGCAGCTCACTCATGTCGGCGTTGAGCCCCATGATGTCGGCAACACGATCGCTGCGCTCAATCAGGCTACCCAGACCACTCCAGCCCGTCAGGGCCATGAGGCACGTCAAGACAAGCACCGCACCAAAGCCCAGTGCCAGTTTCAATTTCACACTGATGTTCGCAAACCATGTATTCATGACATTCCTTCGATTTCCTGAACGCTCGTCCGGGCGCGTTGAACCGCAACCGGTTGTCCAGTAAGTGGGCGGATCGAACCAGTAAATTGATACAGATGATTACATGAATAACAGAAAGGATGGCCACAGGCCATTTATAAGTGCGCAAATTTTCATTCACGCAGGCGGGCGCAAAAGCTTGAGATAGAGAGGCTGGAGCCAGAAAGAACTGAGCCCGGCAAAGGCCGGGCTCAAGAGTGAAGCGGGATGTATCAGACGCGGAAGTGGCTGACCATCATCTGCAACTGGCCACCCAGACGAGCCAGCTCGACGCTGGAAGCCGCGGTTTCTTCACTGGCCGAAGCGGTCTGCTCGGAAACGTCACGCACGTTGATGATGCTGCGGCTGATTTCCTCGGCCACGGCACTTTGCTCTTCGGCAGCAGCGGCGATCTGCTGGTTCATGGCCTGAATGTTGGACACGGTCTGGGTGATATTGCCCAGCGATGCCCCGGCCTTGCGGCTGAGCGAAACACTGCTGGCGGTCAGTTCGCGGCTGCTGAGCATGATGCTCGACACCTGACGAGTGCCATTCTGCAGACCTGCCACCAGGTTTTCGATTTCCTCGGTGGACTGCTGGGTACGTTGCGCCAGGCCACGAACCTCGTCGGCCACCACCGCAAAACCACGACCGGCTTCACCCGCACGTGCCGCCTCGATGGCCGCGTTGAGGGCCAGAAGGTTGGTCTGCTCGGCAACGGCCTTGATCACGTCCATGACCTTGCCGATCTTGTCGCTTTCCTGCTCCAGCTCGCTCATGGCATCAGCCGAACGGCCCACTTCAGTGGCCAGACGTTCGATCTGCGCAATGGCCTCGCCCACCACCTTGTCGCCGTCGCGGGCTTCGCGGTCGGCATTGGAAGCCGCTTGCGAAGCCTGTTCGGCGTTGCGGGCAACTTCCTGAACAGTGGCCGACATTTCATGCATGGCAGTCGCCACCTGATCGGTCTCGACTTTCTGGCTGTTGACCCCGGCGCTGGTCTGTTCGGTCACAGCCGACAGCTCTTCGGCAGCGCTGGCAATCTGGGCCACACCGTCGCGAATCCCGCTAATCAGTGTGCGCAGGGTCGTGCCCATGCGCTGGATGCCTTGTTGCAGCACGCCCAACTCGTCTTGACGGGTTACCACGATGGTCTGCGACAGATCGCCCGAAGCGATGCGGTCTACAACAGCCATGGTTTCCTGCAGAGGACGGGTGATCTGACGGGTGATGAGCACCGCAGCCAGAATGCCCAGCAACAGCGCCAGCACCGTGCAGCCAATCTGCATGTTGCGAGCCTGTTCACTCTCCATGTCACGACGATCCAGTTGAAGCTGATACATGTCTTCACTGATCTTGACGATGTCCTGGCCTTGTACGGTCATTTCCTTACGGGCCTGAGTGATATCGGCATTGGCGGTCTTGAAGCCCTGAAGTGCGGTGCGGTAGTTGCCCAGCGCCGTTTCCAGTTGCTTCAGAACATCACCATGGGTGTCGCTGAAAGTGGCTTTGAGCCCAGTCAGGCCCTTGATGGCGTCGTCCAGCTGGCCGACGGCTTTCTGTTCGTTTTCAGGTGTGATGTCGGCGGCATAGCCACGGACTTCATACCGCACCTGCATCATGTCTTCCTTGGTCGCGACGACGCTTTCATACTGGCTGAAACGGGTTTCATCGGCAGGGTCCAGCTTTTTGACGTCCGCCAGAATCTGATCGATCAGGGCTGCGCCCTTGACCGCATGCACGCCCATTTCCGCACGCATTGCGATGCTGGTTCTGTAGCCATTGCGCATGTTGTTCAGGGATTTCTGATAATCGCTGATCACCGCCCCCAGCTTTTCAAGCAGCTTGACGTTCTCAGGGCTCTTGAAGCTCTTGAGCAGTTTTTCCTGATAATTCTTGAAAGCATCCAGGGAGACCTGAACGGTTTCGGCGACCTTTTCGTCACCGTTGGCCACCATGTATTGCAGGCGCGTCACCCGCAGCTTGGTCAGCTGGGAATTGAGCGAAGTGATGTCGCTCATCCAGTTGCTGCGAGCGATCAGCCCGCTGAGGCTGGTCCAGCCCGTCAAGGCAAGAATGGCAGTAAAAACAAGTACCAGACCGAACCCGAGGGCCAGTTTCATATTTACGCTGATGTTGGCAAACCAGCTACTCATCGACTTTCTCCGGGATCGTCAAGTTTAAAATTGTGGCCGCTGGTAGGTTGTTCTTTTAGGCCGCAGCGAGGGCAATACGTAATGACACTATCGGCAGATCACTGCCTGACTGAAATAAAAAATCGATAAAAGTTGAAAAATATTCGCCAGGCTTTCACGAAGCTTTCATTCGCTCAAGAGCACGGTTATAAAGGCATTCAGAGTATGGCACTCGTCATACCCTGTCATAAAAAAGACGTCAAAAATCTGCGTATAATGGATCCAAAAAGTCCACCATTAGCATGTGGGTATATAGTACTTTAGGCATAGCGAATAGAACGCCTCTATAAAAACAAACTACCCGAACATCCAACCTATTGTTTCTGCCGAGATTTATAGTAATGACCTTGAAGTTCCGTCATAAAATTCTGTTAGCAGCATCGGGTGTCGTGGTATTGGCATTCGCATTGTTCACGCTTTATAACGATTACCTGCAACGCACGACTATTCGTCAGAATCTCGAGACGTCGGTAGGGCAGGCCGGGGAGTTGACCGCCAGCAGTGTTCAGAACTGGCTGAGCGGGCGCATTCTTGTTCTGGAAAACCTCGCTCAGGACGTTGCCTTCCAGGGTGTCGGGACAGACCTCAGCGGTCTGGTGTCCCAGTCCTCGCTGGTGTCCACTTTCCAGTTCACGTATGTCGGTGACAGCAAGGGCACGTTCACCCAACGACCAAATGTCGAAATGCCGGCCGGCTACGACCCACGTCAACGGCCCTGGTACAAATCCACCATCGACGCCGGCAAGAGCATCCTGAGTGCGCCGTACCTCGCTTCGGTAGGCGGCCTGGTGGTGACTATCGCCAGCCCGATCAAATCAGGCGGTCAGGTTTCCGGCGTGGCCGGTGGCGACCTGAGCCTCGATACGCTGGTCAAGATCATCAACTCCGTCGAGTTCGGCGGTATCGGCTACGCCTTCCTGGTGAGCGGCGACGGTCAGGTCATCGTCAGCCCGGACAAGGATCAGGTCCTCAAGAACCTCAAGGACATTTATCCAGGCCAGACCCTGACCCTGGACAAGCGTCTGCGTGAAGTGACCCTCAATGGCCAGGAGCGCATCCTGTCCTTCACCCCGATCACCGGCCTGCCGTCGGCCGACTGGTATATCGGCTTGAGCATCGACAGAAACAAGGCCTATGCACCTCTGAGCCAGTTCCGCAGCTCTGCGCTGGTCGCCGTACTCATTGCAGTGGCCGTGATTGCCTTGCTGCTGAGCCTGCTGATCCGTGCGCTGATGCGTCCACTGACCGACATGGGCCGTGCGATGGAAGATATCGCCCAGGGTGAAGGTGACCTGACTCGTCGCCTGAACATTCAGGGCCAGGACGAATTCGCCCAGCTTGGCGGCGCCTTCAACCAGTTTGTCGAGCGTGTCCATGCCTCGATTGCCGAAGTGTCGTCGGCAACGGTTCAGGTGCATGACCTGTCGCGACGTGTGGTGGAATCCTCCAACGCCTCGATCACAGGCTTCGACGAGCAAAGCGCCCGCACCAACAGCGTTGCCGCCGCGATCAACGAACTGGGTGCTGCCACTCAGGAAATTGCCCGCAATGCCTCCGACGCCTCTGTCCAGGCCAGCGAAGCCCGTGAGCAGGCCGAAGACGGCCGCATCGTGGTAGAAAAGACCATAAGCTCCATGAGCGAGTTGTCGAGCAAGATCAGCGACTCGTGCTCCAGGATCGAAACCCTCAATGCCAGCACCGACAACATCGGGCACATTCTGGACGTCATCAAGGGTATCTCGCAGCAGACCAACCTCCTGGCGCTCAACGCGGCCATCGAGGCAGCACGTGCCGGCGATGCGGGCCGCGGCTTTGCCGTGGTAGCCGATGAGGTGCGCAACCTGGCGCATCGCACCCAGGTGTCCGCCGATGAGATCCACAAGATGATCGGCGAGCTGCAAAGCGGTTCGCAGCAGGCGGTCGTGAACATGAACGAGAGTCAGACCTCCAGCCAGGACAGCGTGGAAGTGGCGAATCAGGCAGGCAACCGTCTGCGCGACGTTACCCGGCGCATTGGCGAAATCGACGGTATGAACCAGTCAGTCGCTGCGGCCACTGAAGAGCAGACCGCCGTGGTGGAAACCTTGAACGTGGATATCAACCAGATCAACAGCCTCAATCAACAGGGCGTTGCCAACCTCAATGAAACCCTCAAGGACTGTGCGGCGCTGTCGCAACAGGCAGGACGCTTGAAGCAACTGGTAGACAGCTTCAAGATCTGATGAAGCCAGCCACGTCAGCCGCTTCCTGCGCAGGAAGCGACTGACGGGTTTCGTGCCGGATCGTTACTTCAACGCACGCCAGGTAAACGGATAGCGGTAGTCCCGACCGTCATTGGCCTTGATCCCCGCAATGACCGTCAACACCATCGCACCGATACAGACCAGTGCCAGCAGCGGAATCCCGATGACCACCACGAACAGCAGCATGCTGACGATGGAGGCAATCGAAACCGTGATCTGGAAGTTCAGCGCTTCCTTGCCCTGAGCATCCAGGAACGAATCGGCGTCCTTCTTGAGCTGCCAGATAATCAGCGGCCCCAGCAGATTGCCGAACGGGAAGACCAGCCCGAAGAAAGCCGAAAAATGACAGAACATGGCCCATTGACGTACTTCACGAGCAGGTTTGGAAAACTGGCTGTCACTCATTTGCGGCTCCTTGTTACTGCACGATTCAGTCGGCCAGTGCGGCACGCTGCAATTCAAACAACTCTGTCATGCCTTTCTGAGCCAGCGCCAGCATTGCATTCAGCTCTTCTGGCTGGAATGGCGCGCCTTCGGCAGTACCCTGAACCTCGATGAAACCACCGGCGCTGGTCATGACCACGTTGAGGTCAGTCTCGGCAGCGGAGTCTTCCAGGTAATCCAGGTCGAGCACTGGCTCGCCTTGATACATACCAACGGAAACGGCAGCGATCATCTGCTTGAGCGGGTCACCGCCCTTGAGGCCGCCGCGCTTCTTGATCACTTTCAGGGCATCGGCCAGTGCAACCATGGAGCCGGTGATGGAAGCAGTGCGCGTCCCGCCATCGGCCTGGATCACATCACAGTCGACGTAGAGGGTCACGTCGCCCAGCTTGGACATGTCCAGAGCAGCACGCAGGGAACGACCGATCAGACGCTGGATTTCCAGCGTACGGCCGCCTTGTTTGCCACGGCTGGCTTCGCGCTGGTTACGCTCACCGGTTGCACGCGGCAGCATGCCGTATTCGGCAGTCAGCCAACCCTGGCCCTGACCTTTCAGAAAGCGTGGTACGCCATTTTCGACGCTGACCGTGCAGATCACTTTGGTGTCACCGAACTCCACCAGCACAGAACCTTCGGCGTGCTTTGTGTAATTGCGGGTGATGCGGACCTGACGGAGCTGATCGGCAGAGCGACCACTTGGACGTTTCATCTGGAATACCTGTACTGGGACGGAAAACTGCCGAGCATTATAGAGGTCACAACCAAGGCTGGGCACATCTAAAAGTCGCAATACCGATACCGAATGGTTCAAAGGCTCTGGAACCGGGTTCTCCAGCGCGAAGCGACGAAAAGGATAATGCCTTGCATTGCTTGTCACACTCGCGGATTGGGAGCCTGCGCCGCACTGCGCTACAATCCTGCGCCTTTGCAACCTGTCGGCTTTCACGACTTCCATGACTGCAGCGCGGCCGCGTTCATGGACCGAATACAAGAGGTACTTCCATGGTGCACAGCATGACGGCCTTTGCCCGCGTCGAACAGGCAGGCACTCAAGGCACATTGAGTTGGGAACTACGCTCGGTCAATCATCGCTACCTCGAGCCTCACCTGCGTCTGCCGGAATCCTTCCGGGACCTGGAGGGCGCGATTCGCGAAGCGCTGCGCCAGGGCCTGTCCCGTGGCAAGGTCGAGTGCACCCTGCGCTTCGTCGAGGAAACCGCCGGCAAACCGCTGCAGGTGGATCGCGACCGTGCAAAGCAACTGATTGCCGCCGCTGAAGCCGTCGCGGGCCTGATCAAGCAGCCCGCCGCCCTGAATCCTCTGGAAGTCCTGGCCTGGCCCGGCGTGCTGGTGGCCGATGCCACGGACCCGCAGGCCCTCAACAGCGCAGCCCTTGAGCTGTTCAACGAAGCCCTGACCGAACTGAAGAACGGTCGCGGTCGCGAAGGCGCGGATCTGGCCAGGCTGCTCGATGAGCGCCTGACGTCCATCACCCAGGAAGTCGCCACCCTGCGCACACTGGTGCCACAGATGCTGGCCACCCAGCGGCAGAAAATCACGGACCGCTTTGCCGACATGAAGGCCGAGCTGGATCCTCAGCGCCTGGAACAGGAAATGGTTCTGCTGGCGCAGAAAAGCGATGTCGCGGAAGAGCTGGACCGCCTGAGTACACACGTCACGGAAGTGCGTCGCGTGCTCAAGACCGGCGGACAGGCAGGCCGTCGCCTGGACTTCCTGATGCAGGAGCTCAACCGCGAAGCCAACACATTAGGCTCCAAGGCCTTCGACCCACGCAGTACCCAAGCCGCCGTCAACCTCAAGGTTTTGATCGAGCAGATGCGTGAACAAGTGCAGAACATTGAGTAAGGCTGAACCTGACATGACCCACAGTACCGGTACCCTGTACATCGTTTCCGCCCCGTCCGGCGCAGGCAAGACCAGCCTGGTCAAGGCACTGATCGACGACTCGGAAAAAAACTCCGGGCAACAGATCCGCGTTTCGGTTTCCCACACCACCCGCGCCAAACGCCCGGGTGAAGTCGATGGCGTGAACTACCACTTCGTCGATCGTGCCGAATTCCAGCGCATGATCGAGCACGGTGACTTCCTTGAGCAGGCAGAAGTCTTCGGCAACCTCTACGGTACGTCGCAAAGCCATCTGCAGCAGACTCTGGACGAAGGCCACGACCTGATTCTGGAAATCGACTGGCAGGGCGCCCAGCAGGTTCGCAAGCAGATGCCCCACGCGCGCTCGATCTTCATCCTGCCGCCAACCCAGCAGGCACTGCGCCAGCGCCTGACCAACCGCGGCCAGGACAGCGACGAGATCATCGACGCCCGCATGCGCGAAGCGGTCAGCGAAATGAGCCATTACAAGGAATATGAGTCCATCGTGATCAACGATGACTTCGCCCATGCACTGGAAGACCTGAAAGCCATTTTCCGCGCCAACCGGCTCAGCCTGGAGCATCAGGAAGAGAAATACAGCCTGTTATTCAATGAGTTACTGGCCTGAACCGACCTTGCGGGCATGCACTGACGCCTGCCCGCAACGTTCACCCTTCGGCGTGCCGCTTGAAGCTTGTGGCTAACCGCTTGTAAACTACCGAGTCCGCTCGCCCATCCGGGCACCGCGCATACGCATTTGCTACGAGGAATACCCATGGCCCGCGTGACTGTTGAAGACTGCCTGGAACACGTCGATAACCGCTTCGAGCTGGTCATGCTCGCTACCAAGCGTTCGCGTCAGCTCGCTACTGGCGGCAAGGAACCCAAGCTGGCTTGGGAAAACGACAAGCCTACCGTCGTTGCCCTGCGTGAAATCGCAGCTGGCCTGATGGATTACTCTGTCATCGCAGAAGCTGAAATCGTTGAAGATGAACCATTGTTCGCAGCGTTCGAGGACGAGTCCAGCGAGGCCGTCTAAGCCTATGCCGGGGCGATGTGGTTCGACGCAGTGTAAAAGCCACGCGCAAGGAGTAACGCCTTGCCGAGTATAGACGCACTCGCCGACCGCCTTTCGGCCTATCTTGGCAAGGACCAGGTCAATCTGGTCCGCCGAGCGTATTACTACGCCGAACAAGCCCACGACGGCCAGCGCCGTCGCAGTGGCGAAGCCTACGTAACGCACCCGCTTGCGGTCGCAAGCATTCTCGCCGACATGCACATGGACCATCAGAGCCTGATGGCCGCGATGCTGCATGACGTGATCGAAGACACCGGTATCGCCAAGGAAGCACTCAGCCTCCAGTTTGGCGAAACCGTGGCCGAACTCGTCGACGGGGTCAGCAAGCTGACCCAGATGAACTTCGAGACCAAGGCCGAAGCCCAGGCTGAAAACTTCCAGAAAATGGCCATGGCCATGGCACGCGACATTCGCGTGATCCTGGTCAAGCTCGCTGATCGCCTGCACAACATGCGCACGCTGGAAGTCCTGTCCGGCGAGAAGCGCCGCCGCATTGCCAAGGAAACCCTCGAAATCTATGCACCCATCGCCAACCGGCTGGGCATGCATAGCGTTCGCATCGAATTCGAGGACCTGGGTTTCAAGGCCATGTACCCCATGCGCTCTTCGCGCATCCATCAGGCGGTCAAGCGCGCCCGTGGCAATCGCAAGGAACTGGTCAACAAGATCGAAGAGTCCCTGAGCCATTGTCTGGCCGTGGACGGAATCGAAGGCGAAGTCAGCGGACGGCAGAAACACCTCTATGGCATCTACAAGAAGATGCGCGGCAAGCGTCGCGCCTTCAACGAGATCATGGATGTCTACGCCTTCCGCATCATCGTCGACAAGGTAGACACCTGCTATCGCGTGCTGGGCGCTGTACACAATCTGTACAAGCCGCTGCCCGGTCGCTTCAAGGATTACATCGCAATCCCCAAGGCCAACGGCTATCAGTCGTTGCACACCACGCTGTTCGGCATGCATGGCGTGCCCATTGAAATCCAGATCCGCACCCGGGAAATGGAAGAAATGGCCAACAACGGGATTGCCGCGCACTGGCTGTACAAATCCACCGACGACGAGCAGCCAAAGGGCACCCACGCCCGCGCCCGTCAGTGGGTCAAAGGTGTGCTGGAGATGCAGCAACGCGCTGGCAACTCCCTGGAATTCATCGAAAGCGTGAAGATCGACCTGTTCCCGGACGAGGTCTACGTCTTCACGCCAAAAGGCCGGATCATGGAGCTGCCCAAAGGCTCCACGGCAGTGGACTTCGCCTATGCGGTCCACACCGATGTCGGCAACAGCTGCATCGCCTGCCGGATCAACCGTCGGCTGGCACCGCTTTCCGAACCGCTGCAAAGCGGCTCGACCGTCGAAATCGTCAGCGCACCGGGCGCACGCCCGAATCCGGCCTGGCTGAACTTCGTGGTCACCGGCAAGGCACGCACCCATATTCGCCATGCCCTGAAACTGCAACGTCGCTCCGAGTCCATCAGCCTGGGCGAACGCCTGCTGAACAAGGTACTCAACGGCTTCGAGAGCACTCTGGACAAGATCGCTCCCGAGCGCATCCAGCTGGCGCTGAACGAATACCGCGTCGAGGTGCTGGAAGACCTGCTCGAAGACATCGGCCTGGGCAATCGCATGGCTTATGTGGTCGCCCGCCGCCTGCTGGGCGAAGGCGAACAGTTGCCAAGCCCCGAAGGCCCGCTGGCGATTCGCGGTACCGAAGGTCTGGTACTCAGTTACGCCAAGTGCTGCACACCGATCCCCGGCGACCCGATTGTCGGTCACCTGTCCGCAGGCAAGGGCATGGTCGTGCACCTGGACAACTGCCGCAATATCAGCGAAATCCGCCATAACGCGGAAAAATGCATCCAGCTGTCCTGGGCCAAGGACGTCACTGGCGAGTTCAATGTCGAGCTGCGCGTGGAGCTGGAACACCAGCGCGGCCTGATTGCCCTGCTGGCCAGCAGCGTCAACGCCGCCGACGGCAACATCGAAAAGATCAGCATGGACGAGCGCGATGGTCGCATCAGCGTTGTCCAACTGGTCGTCAGCGTTCACGACCGCGTGCATCTGGCCCGCGTGATCAAGAAACTGCGCGCCCTGGCAGGAGTGACACGCATCACCCGCATGCGCGCCTAGCCACCCCATCATCAGGAGTTCTTCATGACCAAGACTGTCATCACCAGCGACAAGGCCCCTGCAGCCATCGGCCCTTACTCCCAGGCAATCAAGGCTGGCAATACCGTCTACATGTCCGGTCAGATCCCTCTGGACCCAAAAAGCATGGAACTGGTCGAAGGCATCGAAGCCCAGATCGTTCAGGTCTTCGAGAACCTCAAGTCTGTCGCTGAAGCAGCCGGTGGCTCCTTCAAGGACATCGTCAAGCTGAACATCTTCCTGACCGATCTGGGCAACTTCGCCAAGGTCAACGAGATCATGGGCAAATACTTCGAGCAGCCTTATCCGGCCCGCGCCGCCATTGGCGTTGCCGCACTGCCACGTGGCGCCCAGGTAGAAATGGACGCGATTCTCGTCATCGAATAAATCATCCCGGCGGAGCGCCAGCCGCTCCGCTCCCTGCAAAGGAAGGACTCCGCTATGCGCTCCGCGCTCGCCATCTCACTGCTGGCCGCCATCCTGACTGGCTGCGCCAGCCATGCCGACCGCAACCCCGACGGTACCTGGATCAACCAGAGCGCCATCGACGCTGCCGTAAAAGGCGGCAACCTGCGCGAAGCCCTACTTGCCAACGGTCCGAACCTGGAATGGCAGGTCAACACCCAGGCCAATCAGGCCATCTATTCCAACGGTTTCGAGCTGGGCGAAGGCAAGATTTCCAGCGCTGCCGACGGCAAGCTGAACGTCAATTTCTACGGCAGTTTCTCTGAGAACCTGAGCATCAAGGGCGACCACCTTGTTCAGGCCGCCAGCGAATCCGGCCCGGAACAGCATTTCGAGAAGCCGAAAAACCCGGCTCCGGAAGGCGCTCCATCAGGCAGCAGCTTTGAAAGAGCCCTTTATGGCGCCTACATGGGTGGCAAATGGACCATCGTCAGTGGCGATGGCCAGGGCAGCGTCGTGCAGTTCATGCCGGATGGCAGCGTGCAGGGCCTTCCTGAAAACGATCGTTACGCCCTGTGTCTGGCGGGCGATTGTGCAGCCATGAGCGGCGAATACGACAGCATGTGGCTGGAAAAGAACGAGCAGGGCAGCCCGTGGATATTTGCCCGCAAAGGCAAGCAACTGGAAATCTTCCAGGCCGTCAACGCGGCTGGCGCAGGCGAGATGCCTCAACTGCGTCCAGGCGAGCGTCGCTGGCTGCTTGAGCAGCAGTGATGCACCCGTGAAGACAGGCCCGACCATCAAGATGAGCGGGCCTGCTTCGCACTACCCCAGCAACGCCGCATACCCCGCACGATAATCCGCATACTCCGGTGCCCAGCCCAGCGCCCGCGCTCTGGCATTGCTGCATCGCTTGCTGCCCACCCGTTGCACGCTCACATCCTCAGACCATTCGGTCACGCCCAGGTATTCGCGGATCCAGGCCACCACATCGGCCAGCGCAGCCGGATCGTCATCGACGCCCAGGTAGCAATCCTCAAGCGCCACTCCCTTGGCATCGGCCTCCAACAGAAAAGCCAGCAGCCCCGCCGCATCGTCGGCATGAATACGGTTGGCATAGACCGGCGGATCGACACGCACGCTATGGCCCTGACGCACGCGATTGGAGAGGTCGTTGCGGCCTGGACCGTAAATCCCCGTCAGGCGCACCACAGTCGCGGGCCAACCGCTGCCAAGGGCAACCTGCTCGGCTTCCAGCATCACCGTGCCGGTATAGCCTGACGGCTCGGTTACCGAGGTTTCATCGACCCACTCGCCCTGTTGCTGCCCGTAGACACCGCTGCTGGAGACAAAGAACACCCGCTTGGGTTGCTGGCCGTGCTGCTTCATCCAGCTCAAGACATGGGACAGACCTTCGACGTAGGCACGTCGATAACCGTATTCGTCCCTTTGCGTGGGCGTGGCGCAATACACCAGATAGTCGATGGACTCTGTCGGCCAGTCCTGTGGCTCCAGCCAGTCGAACAGATCGCCTTTCACCGGAATCACGCCTTCGGGCAACTGGGACGTATCACGTCGCAAGCCATGGATCCGCCACTCAAGAGGCAGCAATCGGGTGGCAAGACGACAACCTATATCGCCACAACCAGCGATCAGAAGAGAAGGAGCTGACACCTGATACCTCCACGTAACGACGGATAAATCCGAAAAATAATCAGGAATAAGAGCGCCTGATGCTATTTATTGAAAAAAAGATACAGTATTACTTCTGCTAACAAGAACGATTTGCAATAATACCCGTCCATTTGTCCCCGCACTCTCGTCGAGCCTCCAGAACGACGTCCCGGGACAATCACTATTTCCATTTCAGGTCAGGCCAGCATGACACGTATTCAATCACCCGCTTCGCCAACCAAGCTACCTCGCCTGCCACGTGCATGGCGTGGTGTGGCTGCCCTTGTGTTGAGCCTGATGCTCGCACCTGTCGCTCTCGCTGACCAGACAGCCCCGGCCACCCCGGCACCACAAGCGGCTGCCGCAGCTCCAGCCACCGCACCTGCTGCCCAGCCTGAAGCCGTTGCGCCTGCCGACACTCTGGAACCTGTCGCTGAAGAAGGCGGCCTGGGCATGGCTCACGACCTGTCGCCATGGGGCATGTACCAGAACGCCGATATCGTCGTAAAAGCAGTGATGATCGGTCTGGTCATCGCCTCGATCATCACCTGGACCATCTGGATCGCCAAGGGCTTCGAGCTGCTGGGCGCAAAGCGTCGTCTGCGGGTTGAAATCGCCGGCCTGAAAAAGGCCCGCTCCCTGAGCGACGCCAGCCAGAGCGCCAACAAGGAGGGCACGCTGGCTCACTTGCTGGTCCATGACGCCCTGGAAGAAATGCGTCTTTCGGCCAACAGCCGCGAGCGCGAAGGTATCAAGGAGCGTGTCAGCTTCCGTCTGGAGCGTCTGGTCGCTGCCTGTGGCCGCAACATGAGCAACGGCACCGGCATGCTCGCCACCATCGGTTCGACCGCACCCTTCGTCGGTCTGTTCGGTACCGTGTGGGGCATCATGAACAGCTTCATCGGCATCGCCAAGACCCAGACCACCAACCTGGCCGTGGTTGCACCCGGCATCGCCGAAGCCCTGCTGGCAACTGCACTGGGCCTGGTTGCCGCCATTCCTGCGGTCGTGATCTACAACGTCTTCGCCCGCTCCATCGCTGGCTACAAGGCTCAGGTTTCCGACGCATCCGCTCAGGTTCTGCTGCTGGTCAGCCGCGACCTGGACCACCTGCCTGAAACCGACCGCAACCAACAGCAACCGCACATGGTAAAGGTGGGCTAAGACGTGGGCCTGCATCTTAACGAAGGCGGCGACGATCTCGCCGAGAACCATGAAATCAACGTGACGCCGTTCATCGACGTCATGCTGGTGCTGCTGATCATCTTCATGGTAGCGGCACCTCTGGCGACCGTGGACATCAAGGTCGATCTGCCAGCGTCCACCGCCACACCGCAACCCAGGCCCGAAAAGCCGATCTTCCTCAGCGTCAAGACTGACAAGAGCCTGTACCTGGGCGAAGAGAAAGTCACTCGCGAGCAGATTGGCCAGGTACTGGATGCACGGACCAAGGGCAAGAAAGACACCACCATCTTCTTCCAGGCCGACAAGGGCGTGGATTACGGCGATCTGATGGACGTCATGAACACCCTGCGCGGTGCCGGCTACCTGAAAGTCGGTTTGGTTGGCCTTGAGACGGTTGGTAAAAAATGATCAGTACGCGCCAAACACTGACGCGCTATAGCGGTAGTCTGTTGTTGGTGCTGGCTGTGCATGCCATCGCGGTGATCGTCGCACTCCGCTGGCCAGCATCCCAGGCCATCGAGCTGCCGCCGGCCGCCATGATGGTCGAACTGGCACCTTTGCCCGAACTCGCACCGCCACCACCGCCCCAAGTCGTTCAGCCGCCGCAACCGCCAGCACCGGAAGAAGAAGTCCCGTTGCCGGATCTGGTCGAGGCGCCAAAGCCGGAAATCGCGGTTCCCAAAAAAGTGGAAAAGCCCAAGCCAAAACCGCAGCCGCCAAAGCCGCAGAAAAAGCCTGAGCCTCCACAGGAGAAACCGGCTGCCGAAAAACCGGTGGACACCCCGCCGACAACGGCTCCGCCCGAGAAATCGGCTGCACCACAGGCACCGCCCAGCCCGCCGTCTCCACCCAGCACGGCATTGCCAAGCTGGCAGAGCGACCTGCTACGGCACCTGAGCAAGTACAAGAAGTATCCCGAAGATGCCCGCCGTCGCGGCATGCAAGGGGTAGCCCGTCTGCGCTTCGTGGTCGATGCGGAAGGCAATGTCCTGTCCTATTCGATTGCCAGCACTTCAGGCAGTCCGGCACTGGACCGAGCCACCATGGAGATGATCCGTCGTGCTCAACCCTTGCCGAAACCGCCAGCGGAAACCCTGAACAACGGCACGATCGAGATCCTGGCACCTTTCGTTTATTCCCTGGATAAACGCTGAATAACGCTTTTGTTACTCATGAGTGCTTCTGATAACGTGCGTCTATCGATTGCACCCGCTATGCTGGGGCCGCAACTTCATGGACGCACGTTATGACCCTTACAGAATTGCGCTATATCGTTACGCTTGCTCAAGAGCAGCATTTCGGCCACGCCGCCGAACGCTGCCACGTCAGCCAGCCCACACTCTCGGTGGGCGTTAAAAAGCTCGAAGATGAACTGGGTGTGCTGATTTTCGAGCGCAGCAAGAGTGCTGTACGTCTGACGCCTGTCGGTGAAGGCATCGTTGCCCAGGCCCAAAAGGTGCTGGAGCAGGCACAAGGCATCCGCGAGCTGGCCCAGGCGGGCAAGAACCAGCTGACGGCACCGCTGAAAGTCGGCGCCATCTACACCGTCGGCCCGTATCTGTTTCCCCATCTGATCCCGCAACTGCACCGGGTCGCCCCGCAGATGCCGTTGTATATCGAAGAGAACTTCACTCACGTCCTGCGCGACAAGCTGCGCAACGGTGAGCTGGATGCGGTCATCATCGCCTTGCCATTCAACGAAGCCGATGTGTTGACCCTGCCACTCTACGACGAGCCCTTCTCGGTTCTGATGCCCGCCGACCATCCATGGACCCAGAAAACGTCCATCGATGCCTCGGCGCTCAACGACAAGAGCCTGTTGCTGTTGGGCGAGGGTCACTGCTTCCGCGATCAGGTCCTGGAAGCCTGCCCGACGCTGACCAAGGGCGGCGAAGGCGCCCGGCATACGACCGTTGAATCCAGCTCGCTGGAAACCATTCGCCATATGGTCGCCTCGGGGCTGGGTATCTCGATCCTGCCGCTGTCGGCAGTGGACAGTCACCATTACGCTCCCGGCGTCATCGAAGTTCGCCCGCTGACGGCCCCCGTACCTTTCCGTACGGTCGCCATCGCATGGCGCGCCAGTTTCCCAAGGCCCAAGGCAATCGAGATTCTTGCTGACTCCGTACGCCTGTGTTCAGTGGCTCGTCCAAAAACAGAAGCAAGCTAGGCAGAGAAAATGAGCGAGCTTTCCAAAGTCTCGGTCACGGCGCTCAAGGGCGTCGGCGAGGCCATGGCTGAAAAGCTGGCAAAGGTGGGCCTGGAAAACCTGCAGGATGTGCTGTTTCACCTGCCGCTGCGTTATCAGGACCGGACCCGCATTGTCCCTATCGGCGCGCTGCGTCCTGGCCAGGATGCGGTGATCGAAGGTGTGGTCAGCGGCGCCGATGTGGTCATGGGCAAGCGCCGCAGCCTGCTGGTGCGACTGGGTGACGGCACAGGCGTTGTCAGCCTGCGCTTCTATCACTTCAGCAACGCCCAGAAGGAAAGCATGAAGCGCGGGACTCACCTGCGCTGCTTTGGCGAAGCCAGACCCGGCGCTTCGGGCCTGGAAATCTACCACCCCGAATACCGCGCGCTGACCGGCGACGAACCCGCGCCTGTCGAGCAGACCCTCACACCGATCTATCCGACCACCGAAGGCCTGACCCAGCAACGCCTGCGTCAGCTCTGCCAGCAAAGTCTGGCGATGCTCGGCCCCAAAAGCCTGCCGGACTGGCTGCCCGAAGAACTGGCTCGTGACTACCAGCTGGCTCCGCTGGACGATGCGATTCGCTATCTTCACCACCCGCCTGCCGATGCCGACATCGAAGAACTCGCCTTGGGCCACCACTGGGCGCAACACCGTCTGGCATTTGAAGAATTGCTGACCCATCAGCTTTCCCAGCAACGGCTGCGGGAAAGCCTGCGTGCGCAGCATGCACCGGCCTTGCCCCTGGCGAAGAAACTGCCCAAACAGTTCCTGGCCAATCTGGGCTTTCCACCCACCGGCGCGCAGCAGCGGGTCGGCAAGGAAGTGGCCTACGACCTCAGTCAGCCAGAGCCCATGCTGCGCCTGATTCAGGGCGATGTGGGCGCGGGCAAGACCGTCGTCGCCGCACTGGCAGCACTCCAGGCACTGGAAGCCGGTTATCAGGTTGCCTTGATGGCGCCGACCGAGATCCTCGCCGAACAGCACTACATCAACTTCCAGCGCTGGCTTGAACCGCTGGGCGTGGGCGTAGCCTGGCTGGCAGGCAAGCTCAAGGGCAAGGCACGGGCCACCTCACTGGAACAGATCGCCAGCGGCACGCCCATGGTGGTGGGGACTCATGCACTGTTCCAGGATGAAGTGCAGTTCAAGAATCTGGCGCTGGTCATCATCGACGAACAGCACCGCTTCGGCGTCCAGCAACGTCTGGCCCTGCGCAAGAAAGGCGTGGGCGGCATGATGTGTCCGCATCAGTTGATCATGACCGCGACCCCCATTCCGCGAACCCTGGCCATGAGTGCCTATGCCGACCTGGATACCTCGATCCTCGATGAGCTGCCGCCAGGGCGCACACCGGTCAACACGGTCCTTGTGGCCGACAGCCGTCGCATCGAAGTCATCGAGCGGGTGCGAGCCGCCTGTGCAGAAGGCCGCCAGGCCTATTGGGTCTGCACCCTGATCGAAGAATCCGAAGAACTGACCTGCAAGGCCGCCGAAACTTCGTTCGAGGAGTTGAGCAGTGCACTGGGCGAGTTGCGGGTCGGGCTGATTCACGGGCGCATGAAGCCTGCGGAAAAAGCGGCCATCATGGCCGAGTTCAAACAGGGCGCCCTGCAATTGCTGGTGGCGACGACGGTCATCGAAGTCGGCGTCGATGTGCCCAACGCCAGCCTGATGATCATCGAAAACCCCGAGCGTCTCGGGCTTGCCCAGCTACACCAGTTGCGTGGACGAGTAGGGCGCGGCAGCGCCGTCAGCCATTGCGTGCTGCTCTACCACCCGCCACTTTCACAAATCGGCCGGCAACGCCTGGGCATCATGCGGGAAACCAATGACGGGTTCGTCATCGCCGAAAAGGATCTGGAACTGAGGGGACCGGGTGAAATGCTGGGAACCCGACAAACGGGCCTCCTGCAATTCAAGGTGGCTGACCTGATGCGTGATGCCGATTTGCTACCTGCCGTGCGAGATGCGGCCCACGCGCTTCTGGAGCGCTGGCCACAGCATGTCAGCCCCTTGCTCGAACGCTGGTTGAGGCACGGTCAACAATACGGTCAGGTGTGACGCAGGCAACGCTTTGGGAAGCGCATGCGGCCCAAAACAAATAAGCTGGTTATACTGCCGACACTGTAGGAAAACGGACAAAGACCATGACAGAAGTTGCCCACGTCGATGACTCTCACCAAGCCCCGTCGGTAATCCGGCAACTGCTTGAAAAACTGGCCATCTCCTATAACGAAGTCGTGGATGACGCGAGCCTGTCGGCATCGCGAAAAGTCCAGGCCGTGCTGGTCGAAGACGCTGTTGGCGCACTGCTGATCCTGTACCCGCAGAGCCAGTTGCTGGACCTCAACCGGATCACCGAGTTGACCGGTCGCCAGTTGGCAGCCGTGCCCCATGATCGCCTCCTGCGCATGCTCGCCAAGCACAACCTGCATGCCCTGCCGGGCTTGCCAGCCCTGACCAGTTCTCCCTGCCTGTATGACGATCGCCTCCTGCAGGAACCTGCGTTACTGATTGGCTCCGGCGAACCGGGCGTTCTGCTGGAAATCAACAGCGAAGACTTCAGGGGCATGCTGAGCAAGGCCAGTGCAGCGCATTTTGGCGAACTGTTGAGCGGCATCCATCCCAACCTCGATCGTCCCGATGACGACCGCGAGGAAATCACCCAGGCCATGCATGCCTTCACGGCACGACGCATCCAGCAACGTCTGGAAGCGACGCTGGAAATTCCACCGCTGGCTGGGACTGCGCAGAAGATCATCAAGCTGCGTGTCGACCCTGACGCAACCATCGATGACATTACCGGCGTGGTTGAAACCGACCCGGCGCTGGCCGCTCAGGTCGTGAGTTGGGCCGCTTCGCCTTACTACGCCTCGACAGGCAAGATTCGCTCGGTCGAAGACGCCATCGTCCGCGTGCTGGGTTTCGATCTGGTCATCAATCTGGCGCTGGGCCTGGCACTGGGCAAGACCCTTAGTCTGCCCAAGGATCATCCACAGCAGACAACGCCTTACTGGCAACAGTCGATCTACACCGCTGCGGTCATCGAAGGCCTGACCCGCGCCATTCCACGCGCCAAACGCCCGGAAGGCGGCCTGACCTATCTGGCCGGCCTGCTGCACAACTTCGGCTACCTGCTGCTGGCACACGTGTTCCCGCCGCATTTCTCGCTGATCTGCCGTCAACTGGAGGTCAACCCGCATCTGCATCACAGCTATGTCGAGCATCACTTGCTGGGCATCAGCCGCGAGCAGATCGGTGCCTGGCTGATGCGCTACTGGGACATGCCGGACGAACTGTCCACGGCGCTGCGCTTCCAGCATGACCCGCACTACGCGGGCAAGCATTGCGAATATGCCAACCTGATCTTCCTGGCGGTCCGCTTGCTGCGTGCCAACGGCGTCGGTTCGGGCCCTCAGCAGGAAATCCCGGACGAGTTGTTCGAACGCCTGGGCCTGACCCGTGAAAAGGCCAACGAATCTGTCAGAAAGGTTCTGGAAGCCGAAGCCATGTTGCGTGAGCTGGCGTCTCAGTTCTCCCAGTAACCGGCTTTTTCGCGAATGAATTCGCTCCCACATGCTGTATGTGAGAACGAATTTATTCGCGAATCCCGTTCACCATTGAAAGGTAAGTGAAAGCTTCTGCAATTAGGATCAGCTCACCACCGGCAAAAGACCGGCTAGCCAGGAAACGTGCTCAACACAGTTTTCGGCCCAATTAACAAAAATAAATGGTGATTACGATGCTTGTTCCTACCCCGATTCATACCCTCCTTGCGCCTCCCCTCCACGTATTGCCTCTGCTGAGCTGATTCGTTCGTTTCAACGTTCTGTAGCCGTATTACGTCTGGAGTATTCCTATGTTGACTTTCCTTGGCTTCGCCATGGTTATTGCGTTCATGTACCTGATCATGAGCAAGCGCATGACCGCGCTCATTGCCCTGATTATCGTACCGATCATTTTTGCCCTGTTCGGCGGCTTCGGTCCGCAGATCGGCCCCATGATGCTGGCTGGCATCACCAAGCTGGCGCCAACCGGCGTCATGCTGATGTTCGCGATTCTCTACTTCGCCCTGATGATCGACTCGGGCCTGTTCGACCCGGCCGTGCGCAAGATCCTGAAAATGGTGAAAGGCGACCCGATGCGCATTTCGGTCGGCACTGCCGTACTGGCGCTGGTGGTTTCCCTGGACGGTGACGGCGCGACCACTTACATGATCTGCGTTGCCGCCATGCTGCCGCTCTACAGCCGTGTCGGCATGAGCCCGCGCATCATGGCAGGCCTGATCATTCTGGCTGGCGGTGTGATGAACATGACGCCATGGGGCGGCCCGACTGCTCGCGCAGCCAGCGCCCTGCATGTCGATGCCTCGGATATTTTCGTACCGATGATTCCAGCCATGTTCGCCGGTGTAATCGCGATCCTGGTCATTGCCTACTTCTACGGCAAACGTGAGCGCGCCCGTCTGGGTGAACTGCACCTGCAAGGCGATGAAATCGATCACAGCGAAATCAGTGTTTCGCAGTTCCCGGATGCCCGTCGTCCGAAGATGATCTGGTTCAACGGTGCCCTGACTCTGGCGCTGATGGTTGCCCTGATGATGAGCCTGCTGCCTCTGCCAGTCCTGTTCATGATCGCGTTCAGTATCGCGATGATCATCAACTACCCGAAACTCCAGGACCAGAAAGACCGTGTTGCCGCACACGCCGGTAGCGTTCTGTCGGTGGTCGGCCTGATCTTCGCCGCCGGTATCTTCACCGGCATCCTGACCGGCACCGGCATGGTCGACGCCATGTCCAAAAGCCTGCTGGCTGTGATCCCGGAAGCGATGGGCCCTTATCTGGCCGTCATCACTGCTCTGGCGAGCATGCCGTTCACCTTCTTCATGTCCAACGATGCGTTCTACTTCGGCGTATTGCCGGTACTCGCAGAAGCGGCTGCCCATTACGGCATCACGCCGGTGGAAATGGCTCGCGCCTCGATCGTCGGCCAGCCGGTTCACCTGCTCAGCCCGCTGGTGCCATCGACCTATCTGCTGGTAGCACTGGCCGGTATCGACTTCGGTGATCACCAGCGTTTCACCCTGAAATGGGCGATCCTGGTCTGTATCAGCATCCTGATCGCGGCACTGCTGCTGGGTGTCTTCCCGCTGGTCAGCAGCGTTTAATTACCCGCTTCACCTCGCCGCCAGCCTGACCGCTGGCGGCGCCCCCACCGTCAAGACTCCTGCCGCTGTTCCATTAGCGACGTCAATCCGCTGATTTATGACAGTTTTATTTCAATGGACCAGTGCCTGTGCGATGCTGGCGCCAAGGCCAAAGGCCGACTACAAGCTTTAGTAGAGCGTCATAGAAAATTTCCGCTCGCTACACGCTGCATCTTCAATCCTTTGCCCTGAATGGGGCTTGTCTCAGGGGGCTCTCAGTATGCTGACCCTGCTCGATTTGCTATCCGCCGTGGCCCTGTTGATCTGGGGCACGCATATCGTGCGTACCGGAATTCTTCGGGTGTATGGTGCCCAGTTGCGCCGTGTCCTCAGCGAGAACATGTCCAAACGACCTCTGGCGTTTATCGCAGGCATCCTGGTAACGGCCATGGTCCAGAGCAGCAACGCCACCGCCATGCTGGTGACGTCGTTCGTGGGCCAGGGCCTGATGACCCTGACACCGGCGCTTGCAATCATGCTGGGTGCCGATGTGGGCACGGCACTGATGTCCCGGGTGCTGACACTGGACCTGTCCTGGCTTTCACCGCTGCTGATTTTCCTGGGCGTGATTTTCTTTCTGTCGCGCAAGCAGACACGCGCTGGCCAGTTGGGCCGGGTCGCCATAGGCCTGGGCCTGATCGTGTTGGCATTGGAGCTGATCGTCAGCGCAACGGCGCCCATCACCCAGGCCTCCGGGGTAAAAGTGCTGTTCGCTTCACTGACCGGCGACCTGATGCTAGATGCACTGGTGGGCGCTCTGTTCGCGCTGATTTCCTATTCCAGTCTGGCAGCGGTGTTGCTGACGGCCACGCTTGCAGGTGCCGATGTCATCGGCTTGCCGGTCGCAATCGGTCTGGTGATCGGTGCCAATATCGGCAGTGGGCTGCTGGCCTTTCTCAGCACCAGCATGCAGAACGTCGCCGGTCGGCAAGTGGCGCTGGGCAGCCTGCTCTACAAGCTGCTGGGTCTGTTGCTGATCATTCCGGTGCTCGACCCGCTGGTTCACTGGCTTTCTTCCCTGGGTTTCAGGGCTCAGGAACTGGTCATCGGCTTTCACCTGATCTACAACACCGCGCGCTGCCTGCTGATGCTGCCCACCGTTGGCCCGATGGCACGCCTGTGCGCCATCTTGCTGCCTTATCAGGCCGAAACCAACGGCCCGGCCAAGGCACGGCATCTGGACCTCGCAGCCTTGTCGACACCCACTCTGGCGCTGGCCAATGCCGTGCGCGAAACCCTGCGCATGGGCGACCTGATCGAAAGCATGCTGGGCTCGATGCTTGCGGTACTGCGGGGCACGCAAACGGCTGTCACTCAGGAAGTTCGTCGCCTGAACGACGACGTGGAAGCGCTCTACAGCGCGATCAAGCTGTATCTGGCGCAGATGCCCCGTGAAGAGCTGGGCGAGCACGACAACCGGCGCTGGGCGGAAATCATCGAACTGACCATCAACCTTGAGCTGGCCAGCGACCTGATCGAACGCATGCTGCGCAAGATCCAGCAGCAGAAGACCTCCCAGCGTCGCTCGTTCTCGGAAGTCGGCCTGGAAGAACTGGCCGACCTGCATGTCCAGCTACAGTCCAACCTGCGTCTTGGTTTGTCGGTCTTTCTCAGTTCGGACGAAGAAAGCGCCCGCCAGTTGCTCAGGGAAAAACGCCGTTTCAGGGCGCTGGAGCGTCGTCTGGCCCATGCCCATGTCAGCCGCCTGCAACGCAAGGTCGTACAGAGCATCGAAACCAGCTCACTGCACCTTGAACTCATCGCCGACATGAAACGCCTCAACTCGCTATTCTGCAGCAGCGCCTACGCGGTGCTGGGAGCAGCCGATACCGGAGCCTTGTCGAGCGAGAGCATTCAAGAACAATCGGTGTGAACGTACCCGGCAACGCGAAGTCTGTTAAACATACCGGCCCGCAAGGAAAGCTGCTTTATGCGTTGCCTGCTGTTCGCTTGTCTGCTTCTGAGTTCTCTCCCTTCGCTGGCCCTTGATCGTCTTCAGGTCGAGGGCTATCTGTTGCCCAACGGCCTGCAAGTACTGCTCAAACCGGGCTATGAAAAAGGTCATGTGGCGATTCGGCTGGTGGTCGGCATCGGCTTCGATGACTTCGCCTGCAAGGACAAGGAACTGCCGCACTTGCTGGAACACTTGCTGTTCAGCGGCATAGACGACAGCGGCGAAGGCGGCCTCGAGGAGCGCATGCAGGCTCTGGGCGGCGAATGGAATGCGTTCACCAGCAACACCGATACAACGTTCGTGATCGAGGCGCCAGCCAGCAACCAGCGCAAGGTGCTGGACCTCCTGCTGGAGGTGCTGACCAACACCGAACTGCTGCAAAGCCGTTTCGACGAGGTCAAACGCATCGTCGAGCGCGAGGACGGCGGCCACTTTTCTCATCTGCAGCGCCTGCTCGATCGTCGCGAGTCCGGCACCGGCGCAAGCAACCAGCTGGCGGTGGAACTGGGACTCAAATGTGCCGAGCGCCCCCAGGTGGACGACATCACCCTGGAGCAGGTCGAGGATGTCTTCGCGAGCTGGTACGCCCCCAACAATATGACGCTGATCGTGGTGGGCGATCTCGACCGGTTGCTGCCCGCCTATCTGGAGCGTACGTACGGGCAACTCAACCCCACCGATCCCATCGAGCACCCGCCACTTGCAGAAAGCAATGGCACGGCCGAGGCTTCGGGCACTCTGATACGCAACTGGCTGGGCGAGGGCGCACGCCTGCACCTGACCTTCACCGAGCCGCAGCTGGAGAAGCAGCACGACGAGACATGGGAACTGGTCGAGGCTTATCTGGACTGGGCGCTCTACACGGAATTGCGCCTCAAGCACGGCCTGTCCTATGGGCCTTCGGCCGATCGCGAAGTGTTCGGGGATGTGGGCTTCATGAGCCTCAATGCCGACCTTGAACGCGATGACATCAATGAGGCCGAGCAAAGCATCCGCAACCTGATCAAGCGCCTGAACAAGGAAGGCATGCAACCGGCCACCTTCGCCCGCCTGCAACAGGCTGCCATCGCCAGGCAGGCGTGGGCAGTGCAGGGCAACAGTGCGCTGGCCGATTATTACTGGGGCGCGCTCAATGACTATGAAAACGGGCGCTTTGTCGACCCGGTCAAACGCATCAAGGCCGTGAGCCTGGACACCGCCAATCACGCCATGCGCCAGTTGCTGGCCAAACCCGGTTACTGGCGGGTCGAGAAATCATTGCTGAGCTACGACGATTTGTATGGGCTGGCCGCGCTGGTTGTCGGCCTGATCGGGCTGCTGGTGTTCTGGCGAGTGCGCAAGCGTCTTCGCAAGTGATCGAGGCAGCACGGTATTTACACAGAAACTGGCATTGATATGCTGCCGGGGTTTTAAAGCCGATGAAAGTGAATTGCCAAGATGCCTGACTGGAACTCCTACGTAACCCGCACCCTGGGATTGATACGACGCTATCCGGGGGTGATTGCGGCAGGTGGTTTCATCTCCGGGATCGGCAGTTTCATTCTGGTGGACCGTCAGGCGGGGCTGGCGACCTGGATCGCGGTTGTCATGCTGATCAGCTGGCTGTGGCTGATGATCGAAAACAGCGTGGTGAGGCTGTTCAGCAAGAAGTTCGGCCGGGAAATACCTCAGGGCCTGCTGCGTTACGGTACGCAGTTGATCCACCAGGAAAGCCTGTTTTTCGTGCTGCCGTTCTTCTTCGTCACCACGACCTGGAACAGCGGGCAACTGGTGTTCACGGCCTTGCTGGGCGCCGCAGGCCTGATCTCGATCATCGACCCGCTGTACTACAAATGGCTGGCGCCACGCCGCTGGCTGTTCATGGCCCTGCATACCCTGACGCTGTTCGCGGCACTGCTCACGGCCCTGCCCATCATTCTCAACCTGACCACGTCAGAAAGTTACAAACTGGCACTGGGCATCGCCATGCTGCTGTCCTTCCCCAGCCTGGCCTCCAGCTTTCCGATCAATACCTGGCGACGCGGCGTGGCGGTCATTGCCGTGACGCTGGCGGTGGGCAGCGCAGGCTGGCTGCTGCGCTCCTGGGTACCGCCCGCCACCTTGTGGCTGACCGAAGTCGCCATCAGCACCGACTTCGACAACAAGAACCGCACACCGGGCGAGAGCATCAAGCAGATAAGCGCCACGCAGCTACGCCGTGACGGCTTGTACGCCTACACCGCCATCAATGCCCCGCGTGGTCTTGAAGAACGCATCTACCATGTCTGGCGACGTGACGGCCAGGAAGTGGAGCGCATCGCGCTGGATATCCACGGCGGGCGCAAGGAAGGCTATCGTGCCTGGACCCACAAGCAGAACTTCCCGAAGGACGTGGTGGGGCGCTGGCAGATCAGGGTCCTCACCGAAGACGGGCAAATGATCGGTGTGCTGCGCTTTGAAGTCACCGATACCGATCAACCGGCAGTTACACGGCCAACCGGCAGGCTGATCAAGCTCAAACCGGGCGGCGATGATGAAAAGCCTGAGCCGCAACCGGCTCCAGAGCAGAAGAGCGAACCGGAGCAGCAACAGGAGAAACCTGCACCGGAGCCAGCACCCGAAGCGCCGGCTGCGCAATGACGAATCAGGTCGCGGTCGCGCCGAAGAACCAGTAGCAGACCAGAATGGCAGCGACGACACCCGAGAACTCGGCCAGCAGGGCGCAGCCCACCGCATGCCGAACCCTCTGGATGCCCACCGCGCCGAAATACACCGCCAGTACATAGAAGGTGGTTTCGGTACTGCCCTGAATCGTGGCAGCGGCCAGTGCAGCAAAGCTGTCCACGCCCTGGGTCTGCATGGTTTCGATCAATAGCGCACGTGCCGCACTGCCGGAGAAAGGCTTGACCATGGCAGTCGGCAGGGCATCGACGAAACGTGTGTCCCAGCCCAGCCACTCCACCAGATGGCGGATGCCTTCAAGACCGAAGTCCAGTGCACCGGAAGCCCGCAGCACACCCACCGCACAGAGCATCGCCACCAGATACGGCAGCAGGTTCCTGGCAACGTCGAACCCTTCCTTGGCGCCTTCGACAAAGGCCTCATAGACCTGCACCTTGCGCAGCGCACCAATGATCATGAACAGCATGATCAGGCCGAACAGCGTCAGGTTGCCGAGGATGGAAGACAGGCCGGCCAGTGCCGCCGCCGACAGCGTGCCCAGAAAAGCCATGAAGCCACCGAGCAGCAGCGCGCCCGGAATCAGATAGGCCAGCACCACCGGGTCCCACAGACGCAGGCGCTGCATGAACGCCACCGACAGCAGGCCGACGATGGTCGATACGCTGGTGGCCAGCAGAATCGGCAGGAACACCAGCGTCGGGTCCGGCGCGCCTTGCTGTGCGCGATACATGAAAATCGTCACCGGCAGCAGCGTCAGGGACGAGGCATTGAGCACCAGGAACAGGATTTGCGCATTACTGGCGACTGTCTGGCTGGGGTTCAGCTCCTGCAGCGAGCGCATCGCCTTGAGCCCGATGGGCGTGGCGGCGTTATCCAGGCCCAGTGCGTTGGCGGCAAAGTTGAGGGTAATCAGGCCCAGCGCAGGATGGCCTGGTGGCACTTCCGGCATCAGGCGCAGGAACAGCGGCCCCAGCACTTTGGCCAGCCAGTCGACAATCCCGGCCTTTTCGGCAATGCGCAGAAAGCCCAGCCAGAGCGTGAGCGTGCCGAACAGCAGCACCATCACTTCGACCGACAGCTTGGCCATCGCAAAGATGCTTTCGACCATCGCGGCAAAAATACCGGCGTTGCCCCCAATCAGCCATTGCCCCATGGCAGATACGCACGCAACGACAAAAAAACCAAGCCACAAGCCATTGAGCATCGGATATGTCCCTCACAAGATGCGGCGATGATAACAATCGGGAGCAGCAGATACGACAAACCCCGGAAAGTCCGGGGTTTGTCGGTGCAACCGATCAGCGATCAGTCAGCGAGCGGAGTGGCAGCAGGAACCGGGTCCTTGCTGCGCCAGTGCGGCAGGGAATTCCAGTAGCGCTGGCCCTTGGCTTCGTCGTACATGCCTTCCCAACGAGCGATAACCAATACCGCCAGGGCATTGCCGATCACGTTCAGTGCAGTACGCGCCATGTCCATGATGCGGTCGACACCGGCGATGAACGCCAGACCTTCCAGCGGGATACCCGCGCTGCCCAGAGTAGCCAGCAGTACCACGAAGGACACGCCCGGAACGCCCGCGATGCCCTTGGAGGTGACCATCAGGGTCAGCACCAGCATCATCTGCGCACCGATCGAAAGATCGATGCCGTACAGCTGGGCAATGAAGATGGCCGCGATGCTCTGGTAAAGGGTCGAACCGTCGAGGTTGAACGAGTAGCCGGTCGGCACCACGAAACTGCAAATGGCTTTCGGCGCGCCGTAGGCTTCCATCTTCTGGATCACACGCGGCAGGACCGTTTCGGAACTGGCGGTGGAGTAGGCCAGGATCAGCTCGTCCTTGAAGATGCGGACCAGCTTCATGATCGAGAAGCCGAACATGCGGGCGATCAGACCAAGAACCACGAAAGCGAAGAAGGCGATGGCCACGTAAACCAGGATCACCAGCTTGGCCAGCGGCAGCAGGGAAGCGAAACCGAAGTTGGCGACGGTCACCGAGATCAGAGCGAATACGCCGATCGGGGCGTAGTTCATGATCATGTGGGTGACTTTGAACATGGTTTCCGAGACGCCCTGGAACATCTTCACCAGCGGATCACGGACTTCTGCCTGCAGGCTGGAAAGGCCCAGGCCGAACAGAACCGAGAAGAAGATGATCGGCAGCATTTCGCCGCGAGCCATGGCCGCGAAGATGTTGGAAGGGATCAGGTTGAGGATCGTCGCGATGAAGGCGTGATCGTGCTGCACCTCAGCCGTGGTCTGCTGATACTTCGAGATATCGACCGTGCCCAGGGTGCTCATGTCGATGCCCGCGCCTGGCTGGAACACGTTGGCCAGAACCAGACCGACCAGAATCGCGATGGTGGTGACGACTTCGAAGTAAATGATGGTCTTGAGACCGATGCGACCCAGCTTCTTCGCGTCGCCCACACCGGCAATGCCGACGATCAGAGAGGCAATCACGATCGGGATCACGATCATTTTGATAAGACGAATGAAGATATCGCCTGCTGGTTGCAGGATATTACTGATCCACCAGGCCTTCTCGGCACTGAAGTGGTTGAGCAACGCACCGAGGGCAATCCCCAGTACCAGTCCAATCAGAATCTGCCAGGCCAGACTCAGCTTTGCCTTCTTCATTCATTTACCCTTGTTTTTAGTGGCTGGACATATCCAGAACCGACATGCTGAAACTGCTTTTTCCAGAGGCAGTGTCGAAACCGGAAACACCCAGAAAAGGTCCCTGCAAACGAGCATTCATGCTCTATAGCAGGCGAAAAAAGGCGCAACTATTCCCATGGCACTCAGGTACGTCTAATGCCATAAACGACTACCTCATGCCGAATCGGCATACGTAAATGAGAATTCGTATCTAATAACGACACAAAAAAGTTGTCCCTATTGCCTCCCAAAGTGGCTAGAACGTCGCCTCCAGCCTGGCAAGGGGAAAAGTCGCAAGGGCATGCTCCAGTGGAGTGTCGAGCGCAATTGCGTCGAAATTATTGGATCGACGGTCGTCTGGGTGTGTGAAAACAGGCCGTTCGGCCGTGGGAAAAACCGGCCCGGGACTGGCCAGAGGGGAGAGTCATCGGCCATACATTCAGCAACATATTTGACCGATAAATTGAGTACGCAGGCACTTGCGCACTCAATTGAATAGCTCGATAGCCACGCTCTGAAACGGGCGTTACAGCTTGGCTTTTACTGCCGCCAATCCATCCTTGTCATCAATGGTCTTCACGCCATCGAGCCACTTGTCCAGAACAGCCGGGTTGGCCTTGATCCAGGCTTTGGCAGCTTCGGCGTTGCTGACTTTCTTGTTCGCCACCTCGGCCATGATGCTGTTTTCCATTTCCAGGGTGAAACTCAGGTTGGTCAGCAGTTTGCCCACATTCGGGCAGGCTTCGGCGTAACCGTTACGGGTCAGGGTGTAGACCGAACCGGTTTCACCGAAGTATTTCTCGCCGCCCTTGAGGTAGTGCATGCCTTTGATCTGCACGTTCATGGGATGCGGTGTCCAGCCCAGGAAGACGACGAAGGCTTTCCTCTTCACGTTGCGATTCACTTCGGCCAGCATGGCCTGTTCGCTGGACTCCACCAGTTTCCAGCCGCCCAACTCGAATTCGTTTTTCTTGATGATGTCCTGCAGCGACAGGTTGGCTGGCGCGCCGGAGCCGATGCCGTAGATTTTCTTGCTGAACTTGTCGGCGAATTTGTTCAGGTCGGCGAAGTCATGCACGCCTGCTTCCCACACATAATCGGGCACGGCCAGGGTGAATTCGGTGCCTTCCAGGTTTTTGGCCAGTTGGGTCACGTCGCCGGTGGCCACGAACTTGTCGTAGAAACCTTGTTGCGCCGGCATCCAGTTACCCAGAAACACATCCAGCTGACCGTCCTTGAGGCCACCAAAGGCAATCGGCACCGCCAGGGTATCGACCTTGGCCTTGTAACCCAGGCCATCGAGCAGCAACCCGGTAATGGCGTTGGTGGCAGCAATGTCGCTCCAGCCAGGGTCGGCCATTCTTACCGTGCTGCAACTCTGGTCAGCGGCATGCGCCGCCAGGCTGCCGAACGTCATGACACCGACCGCCAGTGCTGTGGATAACTTATTCATGGATGTGACCCTTTTGGTTTTCTCGGTGATGGCAGGGTTCAAGGTTGTGGATAACGTGCCTTGCGCTCCAGATCGTCCAGATCAATATGGTTGCGCATGTACTGCTGACTGGCGTCGACCAGTGGCTGGTGATCCCAACTCTTCAGCTTGCCGATGGCCAGTGTGCGGGCGACGAAACGCCGACGACGCTGGCTGGCGAGCACCTGGTGGTGTATCGCCGGTATGTCCCATTTGGCGCGAGCTTCGGCCAGAAAATCAGTGAACAGCTGTTGATGGACTGGCGACTGGCTCAGTTCTTCCTGTTCCTTTGGATCGTTATCTACATCGAACAATAGGCACGGGTCCTGTTCCGAGTAGATGAATTTGTAGGCGCCCCGACGAATCATCATCAAGGGGCTGGTGGTGCCTTCGGCCATGTATTCGCCGAATACCTCGTCGTGGCCACCTTCGCCTTGCAGGTGCGGCAACAGAGAACGTCCGTCCAGTGGCAGGCCGCTGTCCAGTTGGCCTTCAGCCAGATCGACGAAGGTCGGCAGCAGGTCGGCGGTGGACACCGAAGCGCTGACGCGGCCCGCCTTGAAGTGACCCGGCGCGTAAACCAGCAGCGGCACCCGCGCCGACATCTCGAACCAGTGCATTTTGTACCAGAGGCCGCGCTCGCCCAGCATGTCGCCATGGTCGCCGGAGAACACAATGATGGTGTCCTCGGCCAGGCCCGTTTCTTCGAGGGTCTGCAGCAGTTTGCCGACGTTATCGTCTATATAGCTACAGGCGCCGAAGTAGGCGCGACGGGCATCGCGGATCTTGTCCACAGGCAGCGGCTTGTCCCACAGGTCATAAACCTTGAGCAAACGTTGGGAATGCGGGTCCAGCGCCTCCTGATCGGCATGGGCCACCGGCAGCGGAATGTCTTCGTCGCGGTACAGATCCCAGTAACGCTTGGGGATGGTGTACGGGTCGTGAGGATGGGTCATGGAAACCGTCAGGCAAAACGGCGCGTCACCGTCCTGGCGAACATGATCGAACAGGTACTGGCGGGCCTTGAAGACCACTTCTTCGTCGAAATCCAGCTGGTTGGTGCGCACGCACGGCCCGGCCTGAAGCACCGACGACATGTTGTGATACCAGCTTGGGCGAACATCAGGCTCGTCCCAGTTCACTGCCCAGCCATAGTCGGCCGGGTAGATGTCGCTGGTCAGCCGCTCCTCGTAGCCGTGCAACTGGTCCGGGCCGCAGAAATGCATCTTGCCCGACAGCGCGGTCTTGTAACCCAGGCTACGCAAGTAGTGGGCATACGTCGGGATGTCCGCCGGAAAATCCGCGGCATTGTCATAGGCACCGATCCGACTCGGGAGCTGGCCGCTGACCAGAGTAAAACGCGAGGGCGCGCACAACGGGCTGTTGCAGTAGGCCGAGTCGAACACCACGCCTTCGGCAGCCAGGCGACTCAGGTGGGGCATTTTTATGGGAGACGGTGCGTAGAACGGCAACATTGGCGCGGCCATTTGATCGGCCATGATGAACAGAATATTTTTGCGCTTCATGTAATCGCGACATCCCATAGTTGGCGGTTATACGAAAAATGCTGTATTCGAGGATGAAGATATGCAGATTTGTGGTAAAGCCCACACAAAACAATGCCTAGGATAAGCACAGCTTATGTTTGAAGCCCTCGGTGACCTCTCTCTGGATCTGCTGCGAGCCTTTGAAGCAGCAGCCCGCCTGCGCAGTTTCACGGCGGCAGCCATGGAGCTGGGAACGACCCAGCCTGCGATCAGCCAGCAGATAAAGCGTCTGGAAGAACAATTGGCGATCCGTCTGTTCGACCGGGTCTATCGTGGGATCGAACTGACCGAAGCCGGGGAAGTTCTCTTCAGCCATGTGCAGAGCGGGTTGCAGTCCATTGAAAGCGGGCTGGTCGCGATTACCGAACGACAGCAGAACGAAGTGCTTCAGGTGGCGACCGACTTTGCATTCGCCTCCTATTGGCTGATGCCGCGCCTTCATCGCTTCCACAAGCACCACCCGGATGTGGACGTCAGTCTGGTGACCAGCGAACGCAGCCACAGCATGCTCAGCGCGGATATCGATGTGGCGGTGCTGTTCGGGGACGGGCGTTTCAAGCAGGGTGAAAGCCGCTGGTTATTCAGCGAAGAAGTGTTTCCGGTGTGCAGCCCGCAACTGCTTGCCGGCCGGGCAACTCCTTTGCCCAATGAAGTCCTGCGTGAGTTTGCACTGCTGCATTTGCGCAGCGAGGGCAGCAACAACTGGTTCGACTGGGCAGGTGTATTTCGGGCACTCAATATTCCCCAGGCCCCGGCGCCCGGCCAATTGCGCTTCGACAATTACACGCTGCTGATCCAGGCCGCCATTGCCGGGCAGGGCGTTGCCATTGGCTGGCGGCATCTGGTGGACGATCTGCTGGATCAGGGCCTGTTGTGCCGCCCCATCGCGGCCACGGCGATTTCCGCCTGTGGCTATTACGTGGTCCTGCCCCAGCGCAAGCGGCGGCTGCAGGTCGTGCAGCAGTTTGTCGACTGGCTGGCCAGTGAACAGGCACTTAGTGGAGACTCATTAACTGGCAAACCGCTACCATCGATTGCGGTTTGATCCTTATCTGTGGATAACTGGGAGCAATCTTGAATCAGGGAGGACTTGGCAATGCAGGATGTTCAGGGCTATCACGCCCACATTTATTTCGATGCCCGGACCATCGGGCTGGCGCGGGCCTTGTGCGAAGCCGCCACGGCGAAGTTTGATGTGCAGATGGGAAGGGTTCACGAGCGACTGGTAGGGCCGCATCCGGACTGGAGCTGCCAACTGGCGTTCGGGCACTCGCAGTTTGCCGATGTGATGTTGTGGCTGGCACTCAATCGAAACGATCTGGTGGTCTTTGTCCACCCGCTCACGGGCGATGAGTTGAAGGATCACACCGAACACGCCATCTGGATGGGAGAAATCCGGCCCCTTGATGTCTCCATATTCAAGGCCTGAACCGCATGCTCATGGAAACACGGTGCTGTGTATAACCTGCTCCGCTATAAGCAGTGAAGATGTTCCAGGTCATGGAAGGGTGACTTCCACTTCAGGCAAATGGCTTCAGCAGTGTTTTGTCGGTAATGTTTGAATCCAATAGCGCTATCCCGTGGAGATGTCGTCACATGGACATTCGCACTCTGAAAAATCTCATGCAAGTCGCCCAGTGCGGCTCCCTGACCGCCGCGTCCGAAATCTGCTGCCTCAGTGTCCAGGCACTGGCCGCGCAGTTGAACAAGGTCGAAGCGCAGTTTGGCTTCAAGCTTTTCAAGCGCTCCAACAAGGGCCTGACCCTGACCAGTGCAGGCCAGGAACTTGAACCCTACATGGAACAGGTGCTGGAAGCTTCCCGGCAACTGGACAACAAGGTGGCCGCGCTCAATGTGTCGTCCTCGCGGATCCTGCGGGTTGCGCTCAACAGCACCTTGTCGAGTGAGGTCAACCGCTGCATCGTGGCGCGCATGATCGAGGCCTTCGACGATTGCCAGCTGGAGTTCAGCTACGCCGAGTCGGTGGAGAACCTGAGCAAGCTCAATCACGAGAGCTTCGACATGGCCGTGCTGATCGGGCCGCAATCCATAAGGCCCAGCGTTCTTCTACCCTTCGTGCAGGTCCAGGTCGTGGGCGTGCATTGCGGGCCGAAGGATACGCCGCTGTCTTCGCTCAACGAAAAGCTCCAGGTTCGCCCCAGCAGCAGTTGCCCGTACTCCGAAAGCTTCCAGCGCTTCATTGCCGGTGGCACGCCCAAGAAAGGCAAGCCGCCCAGTATTGTGTACTCGGGCAGCGAAACGCTGACGCTTTCCCTGATCAGGCAGCTGGACGGCATTGGCCTGGTATCCAGGAGCGTTGCCGAACACAGCGGCCTGACCATCGTGCCCGGCTTCGAGGACTCGCTGGAAGTGCATCTGGTGGTGAACAATTCGAGCCTGTCATGCCAGGCCCTGAATTACGTCGTCCACACGGCATTACAGGACAGCGCTGATAGCAATGTAGGCCGCCACACCCAGCGCCACACTGAGAAACAGATTCCTGCTCAGGTATGCGCATAACAGCGTCGGGATCGCGGCAAGAAACTCGGGACGATCCAGTTGCAGTTGCTGGTTCTTGATCAGCAGCGGCGTTACGGTAATGGCGGCAACGATCGCCACGGGCAGGTATTCCAGCGCCTTGGCGATAAAGTCCGGCCAGTGTTCGGTATTGACCTGCAACGGCAATGTGCGTGGCAGCAGCGTGACGGCGACCATCGCCGCCACCGCCAGAATCAGGAACGTTTGTTCAGGCATAGTCCGGCTCCGCAACCCAGAAGTGTGGCGATAAATACGTTAAAGGCAGAATCGCCCAGCAGGCTGAGCCCGCCCATGGCAACCACGGCCACCAGTGCCGCAATAAGCTTCTTGCGGGTATCGCACAGCGAAACCAGCACATACAGCATCATGGCGCTCAAGGCGTAGTCGAGTTTGTAGCTCACCAGATGCGCCGCATATTGCGCGCACAGGGCACCGATCAGGCCACCGGCTACCCACGCGGTGTGGCAGTAGAGGTTGAAACCGATCAGGTAACGGGCCGTGACCGGCTTGTCCTTGCCGAGCCGCACGCTGTGGAAGGCAAACGACTCGTCGGTCAGTTGCGCGCCATAGCAGAAGCGCTCCAGGCGGCTCAGCTTCAGGGCGCGCAAGGCCTTGGCCATGTACACCGACATCAGCATGTGCCGGGCATTGATCAGGAAGGTCGTGAGGATGATGGTCGGCAGCGAAGCCCCCGCGCTCATCAGCGCCAGGGCGGCGAACTGTGAAGCACCGGCATACACGAACAGACACATCGCGACCGGCAGCCAGAGCGGAAAGCCCGCATTGATCGCCATGAGCCCGAACACGAAGGCCACGGCAAAGTAGCCGGCCACGACCGGGCTGGCTTCGGCAAACGCACTGGATTTCTGCTTGGGAACCGGCATGGTTTGATCGATCGATAGCTTGCTCAAAGGTCTTTCTCGCAAGTGATTTCGCCTTTGGGTTCATGAAAACCCAGGCTATTCCAGAAATTGCGCCCCACCAGATTATCGCCGTCGACGAACAGGAACATGCGTCGCACATTGAGGCGCTTCATATCTGCGGTGGCTGCATCCACCAGACACTGCCCGACGCCCTGACCACGATACTCGGGGCTGACCGCCAGATGATTGATGGTTCCGCGAGTCCCCAATACCCCACCCAGAACCGCACCCACGACATCACCTTTGGCGTCCTTGGCCAGATAGGCGATGGTGGTTTCGCGGGTCAGGATCCGCTGCAGGCATTTGGTGTCCTGCCATTGGCAGAAAGCAACTTCCTTGAAGGACCGGAAAAAACTCTCCAGCAGTGCGGCATCCTGATAAGTCGCTCGCTTGAGAAGGGCTATTTCTGCAGGTTCGAGATTTTCAGCGAACAATGTCAAAAGACGTCCCCGGCAAGGAAAATGAAATAGCCATGATCTGACGATAGGCCATTTTGTGCGGGTCGCGATTGCTGGCAGGCGTTACGTAATGGCGCATTTCCCGGTCCAGAAAGAAAGTGGTGTCCAGCACTTCATCGTAGGTGAGTGCCGCCAGTTGTTCTTCCTGAGTGTTGTACAGTCGGCTCTGGGCGCCCTCGACGTTCTGCTTGCCCCAGAAATGAACGCCGCTGAAAGGGTAACCATCGCAATGGATGCCTTCGGGAGTGATTTCCAGCGTCTTGCCCGGTTTGATCTCGATACGGATCTGATGGATCTGGCATTGCCAGACCTTGCTGTGCAGCTCCGGCGGAAGTACGTGCTTATAGACTTCGAAATCCAGGTCTATAAGGCTGCGCACCACCGGTGAGGCGATGACTTCTTCGGAAAAGTCCTGAAAGTGCCGCTCCATACCGCCAACGTAGCGGTTATGGGCAGTGGACTGGACATAAGCTCGATGCTCGAGTTGGCGCAGGTCGCGAGTGACAGGGTTGTACTCAAAGTCGCTATAGCGGCGAAACCGCATGCCTGCATCGGCCTGCCCGTAGTACTTGTCTTCTTCCATGTTCTCCCAGCTCTTGGTGAGCCGGATGAAATCGGCGAAATGACCGTACAGACTAAAATCGCTGCCTAGAACATTTGCAAACTTGTCACGTTGTAGCGAGTGGCCAACTTCCTTGTTCAAGACAAGCATTTTCAGGGTCCTTTTCTACGATGAGCGCCTAATTTAGACGTCACGGCAGATAGTTCCATGAAAAAGAATTTCAGGCGTATCAAGCCCTGATTGATGACCCTGAAGGGCTGCCGTCAGCAGCAGGCAGCCCCTTTCGCATATGCTACTGAATCAATTCAGTACGCCATCGAGGATAGCGTAGACGATACCTGTGCCCACGGCGATCAAGACCACATCGGTGCCCATGCGACGCCACTCGTAACCGTCATAACGCGGCAGGTATTGCAACGAACGGGCGTCCAGACGTTTGCCATAGCCGGGCGGAAGGGGTTTACCCTTGACGATGCGTACACCCGGCGGCAGCGGCTGGCCTCGCCCGATCACATCACGGTGCTGCTGGAAGGTCTGGCGAACCTGACCAAAGTCCTGAGGTGGGCGATTGCCGCCACGCTTGTCCTGATGGCCCGGATTACCATTGCCTTTGTTGCCGCCATTACCACGGTCACCGGGCCCGCCATTGTTCTGCGGCCCCTGGTGCTGACCACCCCGATTGTCATCACGACCGTCACGCTGATCCGGTGGTGCAGCCTGCAACAGCGGACTGGCACCGATCAGCAAGATACCCAGACCGGCAATAAAACGGCTTGGCAGTTTCATGAAGGTTTACCTCAGTATTCAATGGCTCAAAAAAGGGTTCAGGACCTTGGTCATGAACCCTTGTGTCTCGCTACATAGAATAGCTAATGGCGTATTGATTCCTCTGTATCAGGAACTTTACCTTCAGGCGTGACGAGCCTGGCGCACACCGTTCGCAAGCGCGGCACACAGACTCAGCACACCATCCACAGCCTCTTCAGGCGATTTGGCTGTAGCGATCTTGTCCACCAGCGCCGAACCGACCACCACGCCATCGGCCAGACGCGCGATAGCAGCGGCCTGCTCCGGCGTACGGATGCCGAAACCGACACTGATAGGCAGGCTGGTATGGCGACGCAGCCGTGCAATGGCTTCGGTGACGTGCTCGGTGGTGGCCGAACCGGCACCGGTCACACCGGCGACGGACACGTAGTAGACGAAACCGGAGCTGCGCTCCAGTACACGTGGCAGACGTGCGTCATCGGTGGTGGGCGTGGTCAGGCGAATGAAATCGATACCCGAAGCCTGGGCAGGCGTGGCCAGCTCGGCGTCGTGCTCGGGCGGCAGGTCGACGATGATCAGCCCGTCCACCCCGGCATCCTTGGCAGCCGCGACAAAAGCGTCCACACCAAAGCGGTGAATCGGGTTGTAGTAACCCATCAGCACGATAGGTGTGGTCTGGTCTTCGGTACGGAACTCGCTGACCATCTGCAGGGTTTTCAGCAGCGTCTGGCCAGCGTCCAGGGCGCGCAGGGTCGCCAGCTGAATCGCGACACCGTCGGCCATCGGATCGGTGAAGGGCATGCCCAGCTCGATCACGTCAGCGCCAGCCGCTGGCAGTCCTTTGAGGACTTTCAGGGAAGTGTCATAGCCAGGGTCGCCAGCGGTGATGAAAGTCACCAGTGCCGCACGGCCTTCGGTTTTCAGCTGGGCGAAACGTTGCTCAAGACGGCTCATACCGACTTCTCCTGGTTCTGTTCAGCAGCGGCCATGTGGCTCATTACGGTTTGCATGTCTTTGTCACCGCGACCGGAGAAGCACACGACCATCAGATGGTCACTGCTCAGGGTAGGAGCACGCCTGATGGCTTCGGCCAGGGCGTGGGCGGTTTCCAGGGCCGGAATGATGCCTTCGAGTCGGCAGCATTGATGGAAAGCCTGCAGGGCTTCTTCGTCGGTGATGTTGACGTACTCGGCGCGCTTCACTTCATGCAGGTAGGCGTGCTCGGGGCCGATGCCCGGGTAGTCCAGGCCGGCGGAAATCGAGTGGGCGTCAGCGATCTGGCCGTCTTCGTTCTGCAGCAGGTAAGTGCGGTTGCCGTGCAATACGCCGGGGACGCCGCCGTTGAGGCTGGCTGCGTGCTTGTCGGTGCCGATGCCGTGACCACCGGCCTCGACGCCAATGATTTGCACGCTGGCATCATCGAGGAACGGATGGAACAGGCCCATGGCGTTGGAACCACCGCCCACGCACGCCACCAGACTGTCCGGCAGACGTCCTTCCTTCTCGTGCATCTGGGCCTTGGTTTCCTTGCCGATGATGGACTGGAAATCACGAACCATCGCCGGATACGGGTGTGGACCCGCCACGGTCCCGATCAGGTAGAAGGTGTCTTCGACGTTGGTCACCCAGTCACGCAGGGCTTCGTTCATGGCGTCTTTCAGGGTGCCGGTGCCGGAAGTGACCGGCACGATTTCGGCGCCCAGCAGCTTCATGCGGAACACGTTGGCCTGCTGACGCTCGATGTCGGTCGCGCCCATGTAGATCACGCAAGGCAGGCCAAAACGGGCGGCGACGGTGGCCGTGGCAACGCCGTGCATGCCTGCACCGGTTTCCGCGATCAGACGCTTCTTGCCCATGCGCTTGGCCAGCAGGATCTGGCCGATGCAGTTGTTGATCTTGTGCGCGCCGGTGTGGTTCAGCTCTTCACGCTTGAAGTAGATTTTTGCGCCGCCGCAGGCCTCGGTCAGGCGCTCGGCGAAATACAGCGGGTTCGGGCGGCCGACATAGTCGCGCTGGAAGTAGGCCAGTTGCTCGGCGAATTCAGGATCGGCCTTGGCGGCTTCGTACTCGCGGTTCAGGTCAAGCACCAGCGGCATGAGGGTTTCAGCCACGTAGCGTCCACCAAATGAGCCGAACAGGCCGTTGGCGTCAGGGCCGCTGCGATAGTGGGTCTGGGTCATGGGGGCTCCAGTTGCAGTCTTGGGCGAATGGGTTGAGCCGTATCGGCAATGGGCTCACTTTAACCAGCGCACGCCCGGATGAAAACCGATAAGATCGCCACAACCTGTCAGGAAAACTCACAGATACCATGAGCCGCGACCTTCCTCCCCTCAATGCCTTGCGCGCCTTTGAAGCCACCGCCCGCCTGGGCAGCGTCAGTCAGGCAGCAGAACAGCTGCATGTGACCCACGGTGCGGTCAGCCGCCAGCTGAAAGCGCTGGAGGAACATTTGGGTGTCAGCCTTTTCAGCAAGGACGGGCGCGGCCTGAAACTCACAGATGCCGGTGTACGTTTGCGCGAAGTCAGCGGAGAAGCTTTCGACCGCCTGCGCGATGTGTGCGCCGAGCTGAGCCAGGGCAGTGCGGATGCTCCGTTCGTGCTGGGCTGTTCAGGCAGCCTGCTGGCACGCTGGTTCATTCCGCGACTGGGACGTCTGAATGCCGAGTTGCCGGACCTGCGCCTGCATCTTTCGGCAGGCGAGGGCGATCTGGACCCACGCCGACCCGGTCTGGATGCGCTGCTGGTCTTTGCCGAACCGCCATGGCCGGCTGACATGCAGGTTTTCGAGCTGGCCAGCGAGCGTATCGGCCCGGTGCTGAGTCCACGCTTCAGCCGTTTCGAGGCATTGCGGCAGGCTCCGGCTCAAGCGCTGTCGAGCGAAACCCTGTTGCAGACCACATCACGCCCGCAAGCCTGGCCAAGCTGGGCGCTGCAAAACGGGATCGATCCGCAGGCGCTACGTTACGGTCAGGGTTTCGAGCATTTGTATTATTTGCTGGAGGCCGCAGTGGCAGGACTGGGCATTGCCATTGCGCCCGAGCCGCTGGTCACGGATGACCTGCGGGCCGGGCGCCTGGCGGCACCCTGGGGTTTCAGCGAAACCCCGGCACGACTTGCACTCTGGGTGCCCCGACGCGCTGTAGACGGTCGGGCGCAGCAGTTGGCTCAATGGTTGAAAAACGAGCTGGAGCGCTCCATAGAGCCGATCAAAAAATGATCAGTCGCCGCGTTTGATCAACAGGTAGGCAGCAAGCAGGCCGATAGCCCCGACTGCAACACCCGCGGTGGTCCAGGGATGTTCCTGGGCATAGTCACGCGTGGCAATTGCGTTTTCACGAGTCTTGACCTTCACGTCCTCGTAGAGATCGCTGAGCAGATGACGCGAATGGCTCAACGCATTTTCAGCATTGGCCTTGAGGCTTTTCAGCGTCTTGCGCGATTCCTCGGAAGCATCACCTTTGAGGCTTTCCAAAGACTTGAGAAGGCTCTCGATCTCCGCTTCCATGCTTTGCAACGAGGCTTTACGAAGTGAATTGCTAGCCATGGTATTTCTCCTGCTGTGGTGAGTAGGTGTGTTGTTTCCGACTCCAGGCTTTTTGGAAAGTGCGATGGTATTTGTGCAAAGTGCTGAACTTTTCTCTGCCTTTTCCTGACAGAACCTTTAAGCGCCGCCATTGCTGCGCCTCTGAAGGCTACCAAGGAGAACTGCCATGAGTGATCACCATACCTACAAGAAGATCGAGCTGGTTGGCTCGTCTACCACCAGTATTGAAGATGCCATCAACAATGCGATTGCAGAGGCCAGCAAGAGCCTTCAGTACCTGGAGTGGTTCGAAGTGACCGAAACCCGCGGGCACATCGAAAACGGCAAGGTTGCGCACTATCAGGTGACCCTCAAGGTCGGCTTTCGGATTGCCAATAGCTGACAGGTTCTGAAGCTTTTAACTGGCCGTTTGCCATAAATTCCGCTACAGATAGAGACCTCTGCCGCGCATCACTGCGTGGCAGTTGCCATTGCGCGCTTCATTTTGGAGTGCCTGGAATTTGTCAACACGAGGGAGTGTCATTGATGAAGAAGTTTCTATTGGTAGCAGCCTTGCTGAGCTTTGCAGGAACCACCATGGCAGCGGGCAAGAATTGCGAAGAACTGAAAGCGGAAGTTGATGCGAAGCTCCAGTCGCTCAATGTGAAATCCTACACCCTGCAAATCGTCACGAACGAAGAGGTGAAGGATCGCAAAATCGTAGGCACCTGCGCAGCGGGCACCCACAAGCTCATCTACACCCGCAACTGACCCGGGTCCGCACACAGTCAAGGCACATACAAAACTTGTGGGAGGCAGCTTGCTGGCGAAAAAAGCCTGCAACCGGCAGATATTCTGCGTCGTGCGCTGAAGTCGCCAGCAAGCTGCCTCCCACAAAGTCATTCAATCACCAGCACCGCCTTCCCGGATAAATCCGGCCCCACATTTATCCCTGCGCGACCTGCGCCAGGATTTCATACGATCGCAAGCGGTCCTCGTGCTCGTACATGTCGCAGGTGAAGATCAACTCATCGGCATCGGTCTGCTCCAGCAGCACATCCAGCTTGGCGCGGATCTTTTCAGGACCGCCCACCATCGCCAGCCCCAGGAAACTCGCAACGGCCTCTCGCTCGTGGGGCAACCACAGTTTGTCCATGGATTCGACCGGCGGACGCTGCACCAGGCTATGCCCGCGCATCAGCGCCAGAATGCGCTGGTAGACCGACGTCGCCAGGTACTCGGCACGCTCGTCGGTGTCGGCGGCAGATAACGGCACACCCAGCATCACATAAGGTTTGTCGAGCACTTCGGAAGGCTGGAAGTGATTGCGATAGACGCGAATCGCCTCATGCATGTAGCGCGGCGCGAAATGCGAGGCAAAGGCATAAGGCAGCCCGCGCATCCCGGCCAGTTGCGCACTGAACAGGCTCGACCCCAACAACCAGATCGGCACATTGGTGCCTGAGCCCGGCACAGCGATCACTTTTTGATCAGGCGTACGCGGCCCCAGGTAGTCCATCAGTTCGGTGACGTCGTCGGGGAAATCATCGGCGCTGCCGGAGCGCTCGCGACGCAATGCCCGGGCCGTCATCTGGTCCGAGCCCGGTGCGCGTCCCAGGCCCAGGTCGATACGACCGGGATAGAGACTGGCCAGGGTGCCGAACTGCTCGGCAATCACCAGCGGAGCATGGTTGGGCAGCATGACGCCGCCAGCCCCCACGCGAATCGTCGACGTGCCGCCCGCCAGGTAGGCCAACAGCACAGAAGTCGCAGAACTCGCGATGCCGTCCATGTTGTGGTGCTCGGCAACCCAGAAGCGGTTATAGCCCAGCTTCTCGACATGCTGAGCCAGGTTCAGGGAATTGCGCAGTGAGTCTGCGGGACCTTTGTCCTGGCGCACGGGCACCAGGTCCAGGGTGGAAATCTTTACATCCGGCAAACGTTTCATAGGCCGCTGCTTCTCCTCGAAATGTGTTGGGCTGAGCCCATGATGAAACAGCAGTGCGGGCGCAAGCGCTGCTTTTCAATGGCAACCCCCAAAAAAGACCTACTAAAACACTAGGACTTATCCGTTGAACTTTCCAAAGCCGTCTATCCTCAGAAACTTGGCTACGTTTGAACATTACCGATTTCAACAGGAGGCATCATGAGCATCGTCAAGAAAGCATCAGCGCACTGGGAAGGTGATCTCAAAAGCGGTCTTGGTCATATCTCCACTGAAACAGGCGTCCTGCGCGAAGCACCTTATGGCTTCAAGGCCCGCTTCGAAGGCGGTAAAGGCACCAACCCTGAAGAGCTGATCGGCGCGGCTCATGCCGGCTGCTTCTCCATGGCCCTGTCGATGATTCTCGGAAACGCCGGCTTCACAGCCGAAAGCATCGATACCCAGGCCGAAGTGACGCTGGACCAGGACAGCGGCGGTTTTTCCATCACGGCCGTGCATCTGGTGCTCAAGGCCAAGGTGCCTGGTGCCAGCCAGCAGCAGTTCGATGAACTGACCAAACAAGCCAAAGAAGGCTGCCCGGTTTCCAAGGTACTGAATGCCAAGATCACCCTGGATGCCACGCTGCTCGGCTGATCGATAGCGTGACCCCGCAGGCCCGCACAACCCGGTTGTGCGGGTCATTTTTTTGCCTGCCAGAACCAGATGCGGGGACGGACGGTCGTATGAAGGACACTGCACAGAGAAAACGCTGTGCGTCCTATCGAAGGAATCGGCCATGAAACGTTTTGCATTGACCATCAGTTGCATCCTGCTGACGACCAGCGCACTGGCTGCGCCAAAATCCTGCGAAGAGCTCAAGGACGAGATCGAGGCCAAGATCCAGGCCAACAACGTCACGTCCTACACGCTGGAAATCGTCCCCAACGCGGAAGTCCACGACCAGAACATGGTAGTGGGGAGCTGCGACAACGGTACCCAGAAGATCATCTACCAGAGAAACGACAGCTGATCAGATGCAGTGAATATCACCCTGCTCGGCCACCACCTTGCGCTCGGCGTCGAAAAGCCTGGCCGTGATGTCGTTGGCCAGGACGCGGGCATCGATCATGTAACGCTGCCCGGCGGCAAAGTGGTCGTACTCGATATCGATGAAACAGGTGATATCAGTGTAGTCGTCACTGATCAGGCCCAGCCCGCCTGAGCGATATTCATAATCGAAGCGTATCTGTAGCTCATGACGGCCGGGAGTAACCTGAAAGTAGCGGCCATCCTCGGTATTCTTGCCATCGAGCTTGTCCGCCATCACCAGCCTGCCGGTAGTGGTGCGCATATCGACCCAGGCCATGGCAGGATCGACGGCAGGTAAAGGCGTGATGCACCCGACAAGGGTGCCGAAGGCGAGCATCAAGACTATCGGGCGCATGTCAGGCTCCGCAGATGGACGGATGAAGATGATAGTTGCGTAACACCCTGGCTGTCCTGCATAACGCGCTCTATCCCTGTATTGAAGGCCGTGTATGCCACGACTCGATGTTGTACGTCTCTGGCGCAGTTTGCCGATAGCGACGATGGTTTTGCTCTGTGGATGCTCCAGCCTCTCGTATTACGGCCAGTTGGCCAGTGGTCAGCTGCAACTGTTGCAGGCGCGGGAGCCCGTCGAGAAGATCATCGCCGACCCCGGCCGTGACCCGAAACTGCGTCAGCGCCTGGCATACGCCCAGCAGGCCCGCACCTTCGCCAGCGCCCACCTGCATCTGCCGGACAACAAGAGCTATCGCCTGTACGCCGATCTGGGCCGTCCTTATGTAGTGTGGAACGTATTCGCGACCGATGAGTTCTCGCTGGACCCCGTCATTCATTGCTTTCCGATTGCCGGTTGCGTGGCCTATCGCGGTTATTACAGCCAGGGCGGGGCACGTGGCGAGGCAGCCTTGCAGCGTCAGGCCGGCAAGGATGTGTACATGAGCGGCGTCGAGGCGTATTCGACCCTTGGCTGGTTCAACGACCCAATCCTCAGTTCCATGCTGGGCTGGGGTGATGAACGACTGGCAACGCTGATCTTTCACGAACTGGCGCATCAGCGCTTTTATGTGAAGGACGACACCGAGTTCAATGAGTCCTACGCCAGCTTCGTGGAGCAGGAAGGCACTCGCCAGTGGCGTGCAGCACGGGGTCTGCCGCCGGAAAACGTTTCGCAGTCCACACGCCGGGATCAGTTCATTCGCCTGGTGCTCGACACACGGGAACGGCTCAAAGCGCTGTATCGTCAGCCGCTGACAACCGAGGTCATGCGCGCGCGCAAAGCCACCGAATTCGAGCGCTTGCGCCGTGAATACCGGCAGGTGCGTGACGAGCAATGGGGCGGCGACAAACGCTTCGACGGCTGGATCAATTCACCGATGAACAACGCCAAGCTGCTGCCTTTCGGGCTCTATGACCAGTGGGTGCCAGCCTTTGAGGCGCTGTTCAGACAGGTGAATGGGGATTGGGTAGCATTCTTTGAGGCGGTGGAGAAGCTGGGTTCGCTGCCTGTCGTAGAACGCAAGGCCAGGTTGCAGAGACTTCAGATTCGCGAATAAATTCGCTCCAACGGCCGTAGGAGCGAATTCATTCGCGAAAGGCCTCACGCATCTCGGCCATGGTCACAAAGTGATAGGTCGGTGACTGCGCCGTCAGTTCCTCATGGCTGCCAAAGCCATAACCCACGGCCGCCACATCCAGACCGTTGCGCAGGCCGCCGATAAGATCGTGCTTGCGGTCGCCGATCATCAGGGTCTGTTTGGGGCCCAGGCCTTCCTGCTCCAGCAGATGAGCGATCAGCTCCACTTTATCGGTGCGGGTGCCATCCAGTTCACTGCCGTAAATCACTTTGAAATACTTGGCAAAGTCGAAGTGCCGGGCGATTTCACGGGCGAACACCCAGGGCTTCGAGGTCGCGATATAGAGCGTTCGGCCTTGGCCACTCAAGGTTTCAAGCAACTCGGGCACGCCATCGAATACCTGATTCTCATAAAGCCCGGTCACCTTGAAGCGCTCGCGATAGAAACCCACGGCTTCCCAGGCACGGGCTTCGTCCATGTCATAGAACTGCATGAACGCCTGCAGCAATGGAGGGCCGATGAAGTGTTCAAGCCGAGTGATGTCCGGCTCGTCGATCCCCAGCTTCGCCAAGGCAAACTGGATAGAACGGGTTATCCCCAGACGCGGGTCGGTCAGTGTGCCGTCGAGGTCGAACAGAATATTCTGGTAATGCATGAAGTCTCGCCAGTAGTGCGTAAAGGGCCTGTGGATAACTCAGGGCTGGTCGTAACCTTCGGCCAGATGCTGATCCTTGAGCTTCACGTAATTGCTCGCACTATAAGGGAAAAAGGCAATTTCCTTTTCAGTGAGAGGCCGGGCCTGCTTGACCGGACGCCCCACATACAGAAACCCGCTTTCCAGCACTTTACCGGGCGGCACCAGGCTGCCAGCGCCGATGATGACCTCATCCTCGACCACCGCGCCGTCCATGATGGTCGTCCCCATGCCGATCAGAATCCGGTTGCCGATGGTGCAACCATGCAGCATCGCCTTGTGGCCGATAGTTACCTCGTCGCCAATCAGTAATGGAAAACCGTCAGGGTTGAAAGGTCCCGCATGGGTAATGTGCAACACACTGCCATCCTGCACGCTGGTGCGGGCACCGATACGGATGCGGTGCATGTCGCCGCGGATCACGGTCAGTGGCCAGACGGAGCTGTCTGCACCGATCTCGACATCGCCGATCACCACCGCCGAATGATCGACGAATGCTCGCTCGCCAAGGGCTGGGGTGTGGTCCTGGAACTTGCGAATGGCCACGATAGACTCCTTCTTTACGGGTGATAGAGGCGCGATTCAGGTTTGAGTGCTGCGGTCGGCGTCGATTGTAATTAAGATGCATGAGTGTTTCTTCCAGCCAAGGTGCAAAACCGTGAGCGCGAACAACCCTCTTCTGCAATCGTACGACCTGCCTCCTTTCTCGGCGATCCGTGCCGAGCACGTAAAACCTGCCATCGAGCAGATCCTGGCCGATAACCGCGCCGCGATTGCCGACATTCTTGCCAAGCAGGGTTCGACCCCCACCTGGGCCGGTCTGATACTGGCGATGGATGAATTGAATGACCGCCTGGGCGCCGCCTGGAGCCCGGTCAGCCATCTGAACGCCGTCTGCAACAGCGCCGAGCTGCGTGAAGCCTACGAGTCGTGCCTGCCTGCACTGAGCGCCTACTCCACCGAAATGGGCCAGAACCGCGCGCTGTTCCAGGCCTATGAAGCCCTGGCCAACAGCCCGGAAGCGGCCAACTTCGACGTCGGCCAGAAGACCATCCTGGAACAGTCCCTGCGCGACTTCCGCCTTTCGGGCATCGACCTGCCGCCTGAGCAGCAGAAGCGTTATGCCCAAGTGCAGAGCAAGCTGTCGGAGCTGGGCAGCCAGTTCTCCAACCAGTTGCTCGACGCCACCCAGGCCTGGACCAAACTGGTCACTGACGAATCCGCCCTCGCGGGTCTGACCGATTCGGCCAAGCAACAGATGGCGGCTGCCGCCAAGGCCAAGGATCTGGAAGGCTTCCTGATTACCCTGGAATTCCCTAGCTATTACGCGGTAATGACTTACGCCGAAGACCGCGCACTGCGTGAAGAAGTCTACGCGGCGTACTGCACCCGCGCCTCGGATCAAGGCCCGAATGCCGGCAAGAACGACAACGGCCCGGTCATGGCCCAGATCCTCGACCTGCGTCAGGAACTGGCACAACTGCTGGGCTTCGCCAGCTTCTCCGAACTGAGCCTGGCCACCAAGATGGCCGAGTCCAGCGATCAGGTACTGAGCTTCCTGCGGGATCTGGCCAAACGCAGCAAGCCTTTTGCCGAACAGGACCTCAAGCAGCTCAAGGCGTATGCCGCCGAACAGGGCTGCCCGGATCTGCAAAGCTGGGACAGCGGTTTCTATGGCGAAAAACTGCGCGAGCAGCGCTACAGCGTTTCCCAGGAAATCCTGCGTGCCTACTTCCCGATCGACAAAGTGCTGAGCGGCCTGTTCGCCATCGTCCAGCGCCTGTACGGCATTGAAATCGCCGAACAGAAAGGCTTCGATACCTGGCATCCGGATGTGCGCCTCTTCGAGATCAAGGAAAACGGCCAGCACGTCGGGCGTTTCTTCTTCGACCTGTATGCCCGCGCCAACAAGCGTGGCGGCGCCTGGATGGATGGCGCTCGCGACCGTCGCCGTACCGCCGAAGGCCGCCTGCAGAATCCGGTGGCGAATCTGGTGTGCAACTTCACGCCAGCCGTGGGTGGCAAGCCTGCCTTGCTGACCCACGATGAAGTCACCACCCTGTTCCACGAGTTCGGCCATGGCCTGCATCACCTGCTGACCCGCGTCGAACATGCCGGTGTCTCGGGCATCAACGGCGTGGCGTGGGATGCGGTCGAGCTGCCAAGCCAGTTCATGGAAAACTGGTGCTGGGAGCCTGAAGGCCTGGCCCTGATTTCCGGTCACTACGAGAGCGGCGAAGCGCTGCCTCAGGACCTGCTGGAAAAAATGCTCGCCGCCAAGAACTTCCAGTCGGGCCTGATGATGGTCCGTCAGCTGGAATTCTCGCTGTTCGACTTCGAGCTGCATGCTACCCATGGCGACGGTCGTGGCGTGCTGGATGTGCTTGAAGGCATCCGCGATGAAGTCTCGGTGATGCGTCCGCCAGCCTATAACCGCTTCCCGAACAGCTTCGCGCACATCTTCGCGGGTGGTTACGCAGCTGGTTACTACAGCTACAAATGGGCCGAAGTGCTGTCCGCCGATGCGTTCTCCCGATTCGAGGAAGACGGTGTACTCAACGCCGAGACTGGCCGTGCCTTCCGCGAAGCCATCCTGGCCCGTGGCGGCTCCCAGGCGCCGATGGTGTTGTTCGTCGATTTCCGCGGACGCGAGCCTTCGATTGACGCACTCTTGCGTCACAGTGGCTTGAGTGAGGAAGCGGCAGCATGACCGATACACCGGTAGTCATTACCAAGAAGCGCTTCATCGCCGGGGCTGTCTGCCCGGCGTGCAGCGAGCCTGACAAGCTGAAGATGTGGAGCGAGGACGACGTGCCCCATCGCGAATGCGTGGGCTGCGGCTACAGCGATACGCTCAATGAGCAGGGTCTGTCGATTCCCAAAGAGCTGGGAACACGGGTCAACAAGGCTGCGCCAAAACCTGCCGATCCAAAGGTGCAGGGCGTGCAGTTCTTCCCGAATCCGAAGTTGAAGAAGCCGGTAGATCCGAGTTGAACGCCTGATGACAAAACGGGAAGCACCTGATCAAGTGCTTCCCGTGTCATTTAAGCTTCTGGCGTTGAAACGGGAGCGGGGGCCGCTTCTCCTTTCGCCTTATTGTTTACCATTGAAATAACCAAACGAGATTTTGCCATCAATCGATTTGCTGGCTTCAACCTTTATATCGTTGTTTTCATAAGAGGTATTGAAGCCCCGAATAGTGACAGGCCATTTAATATCGCGTTTGATGGTAATAAGTGTTCGGCCCTGAGAGAAATCGCCATAAGGATGCCCCACCAGAGAAAAAGACGTGCCCGCTTTGGCTTTCAGGATTCGGGCAGAGCGAAATTCATCATTTGAACAACCAAAGCCGTTACTTTTCATCTTGACGTTATGCACACGATTGAAAGGGACCGTACAGTCGAGATTTTTTTCGAGGTTATTGCCTTCATAAAATGCAATGGCCGCATCAGAGAAGTCACCCGGCGTTCGACTGACTTCTATACGGGAAATACTTCCATTCAGGCCATTATTGCGAACATAAATTATTTTATAGTCAGCGTTATTGCGATTCTGTTCAAAGCCTGAAACCACAACATGTTCTTTGATTCCAATGTCTCGTTTCACGTCGATAATGGCGTAATCATCTTCGCGGCTGCCACCGCCATTATCGAATACCGTGATCCGGGTGCCTTGGGTGACGCCCGATAGCGACATGGATTGAGCCTCATCGTTTTCACAACCTTGAGTCGGGAGAATAAGAGTCCGGGAGCCGCTTGGAATGGCGCAGACGGTGTCTCTTTTCCTGTCGGCATTAGAGCCTTCCCATAAATAAATGCCGCCCTGACTCAAGGTCCGCGCATAGGCAAAGGCGTCGCCGTTCCTGTAATTATTGATGCCGATGAAATTCGGCTCACTCCCGCAGTTGGCTGCACGCCGCATCAGGTACGTCAGGTTATTGTCGTACTTGGCAGAGTCAGGAATGGTTGAAGTGACGGTATGAAACTGGTTCATCAGAAACAGGCGGTTCCACTGCTTGCCTGTAGAGTTGGCGACTTTTTGGGTACCCAGAGGGACGTCTGACCAGCGTGTGGGACAGGAAAAGTTGTGTGCCGCATAAATACTGGAAGCCACACTTCCCAAGGTGTCCCACTTGTTCTGCGTCAACCAGTCTTTATCGAACAGGACGGTAATGGTCTTGCCCCCGACCCGATACTGACCACTGACTTCACGCTTATCGGTCATCATGATAAGGCGGTTATTTTTCTGGGCCATGGCTGCCAGGGTTGGCCAGCCCGAGTTATCAAAATTCGCCGGATTGAACGAGAAGTCTGCAAGCTCGGGTATTGCATTGAAGACTTCCTGCATATCGTCGCGGCTGACATAAGTTTCGAAAAATAGAGTCACAACTTCTGACTTGTTATTCCTCAGAAACGGAATGAACTCGTTTTTAAGCTGATTACCCAAGGGCCCATAGCACGCAATCGTTTTATGACACACTTTGATGCGGTTGAACCCGGGCTTTTTATCGGTATAAAGATCCAGCATGAAACCACGGACGCCATCGGACAATTGACGGGGTAGTTCCGCGAGGTTCTGATTGATTTTCTCGTAAGAGTTATGGGTTGTAACCCAGTGGTATTGATCGAACGGCTTGCTGGTGTCCGAGAAGTTGGCGGCATGAGCCGATGTCATGGCCAGTGGTAGTAGTGACGCCCCGATCAGGGACGCAAAGGCAGAGAGCGTATTCAAGACTGAAATCCTTTTCAGTATGTTCAGGATCCAACTAGATGGACCCAAGGGTTGTAAGAGCCACTCCTCATGAGGGCCACGGCGCAAATTAATAAATGAATAAGATCCACAGTGAAACCCGCTTATTGTTACAGGCTTTAAAATCGAATTTAAAAAGTTGTCCACATCCCCTTGAAGCGGATTCTGAAACCGCCCGTCTGTCAGCGAAGGAGGATTTTTTCAGGACAGAAATGAATTTTGCTGTACTGTATGAATAAACAGTATCCGAGTCATTCCTCATGGTCAGCACACCTCCGATCCGCGGCCGTGGCACCGCCACCAACCCGCACAACCGCTTTGCGCCCAGCCGGTCCGTCGCCGAGGACGATGGCTGGTATCAGGAGGTTCCGCTGACCCAGGGCACGCAGATCATCCCTGAAACGGCCAAGAGCATCATCACCCGCAACACCTCGCCGGACATTCCCTTCGATCGTTCCATCAATCCCTATCGCGGCTGTGAGCATGGCTGCATCTATTGTTTCGCAAGACCCAGCCATGCCTATTGGGACATGTCACCGGGGCTGGATTTCGAGACCAAGCTGATCGTCAAGACCAATGCGGCGGCCCTGCTGGAGCAGCAGCTTTCCAAACCCGGCTACCGTTGTGCGCCGATCACGCTGGGGGCCAATACTGATCCGTATCAGCCGATCGAGCGCGAACACCGGATCACCCGCGCAACCCTTGAGGTCTTGCTGCGCTATCGTCATCCCGTGTCCATCATCACCAAAGGCTCGCTGATTCTGCGCGACCTCGATCTGCTGGCCGAAATGGCAAAGCTGAATCTGGTGTCGGTGTTCATCAGCCTGACTACGCTGGATGACGAACTCAAATGCATTCTTGAGCCCAGGGCCGCTGCACCCAAGGCTCGTTTGCGAGCGATTCGGGTGTTGCGCCAGGCAGGCGTGCCGGTAGGTGTGTTGTGCGCGCCGATGATTCCAATGATCAACGACAGCGAACTTGAAGCCCTGCTCACTGAAGCCAGGGCAGCCGGCGCACAGAGCGCGAGCTATGTGATGCTGCGCCTGCCTCTGGAGGTGGCGCCGTTGTTCGACGAGTGGCTTAAAACACATTATCCGCAACGTGCGGAACATGTTATGAGTCTGATACGTCAAAGCCGTGGCGGTGAGGTCTACAACAGCGAGTTCGGGTCACGCATGCGGGGCGAAGGGCCTTTTGCTGATCTCCTGGCAAGGCGTTACGCGATAGCGACTGCACGTTTAGGCCTCAATCGTCGTGAGAGTTTTCATCTGGACTGCAACGCTTTTTGCCCACCGGGAGGGCAGATGTCACTCCTTTAAATGCAGGAAATGGCGTTCTAGAGCTGTCGCATTCAGTTTCACTTAAGCTTGAGTCGCTAATCTGTAAATCGGAGTGATGCCCGCGATAGCGTTCAATGGACTTGTTCGCTATGCCAGACAAGAGGGCTCAGGTCCGATTCCGGTTAGAAAAAACATGAATAATCCACATCAATCCGTCAGAGGACGAAGACATGAGAGACATGGATAAACAGCAGTCGGCTACCTCAGCCAGTGAGCAGCCTGCATTGAATAGTGCTGAGGTAGCGTTGCAGCAAATCGTGAGTGGCTTCGTGCATTTTCGTCATGAGGTCTTTCCACAGCAGGAAGAGTTGTTCAAGAAACTGGCCACGGCACAATCGCCTCGCGCCATGTTCATTACCTGCGCAGACTCGCGCATCGTGCCAGAACTCATTACCCAGAGCTCTCCAGGCGATCTTTTCGTCACTCGTAACGTCGGTAACGTCGTTCCGCCTTACGGCCAGATGAACGGCGGTGTTTCAACAGCCCTTGAGTACGCGGTTTCGGCTCTGGGCGTGCAGCACATCATCATCTGCGGGCACTCCGATTGCGGCGCAATGCGTGCCGTGCTCAACCCTGATAGCCTCGATAAAATGCCTACGGTCAAAGCCTGGCTGCGTCATGCAGAAGTTGCCCGTACGGTTGTAGAGAACAATTGCAGTTGCGGCAGCGAAAAGGAAACCATGCACGTCCTGACTCAGGAAAACGTGATCGCTCAGCTTCAACACCTGCGTACCCACCCTTCTGTTGCGTCCAAACTGGCCAGCGGTCAGTTGTTCATCCACGGTTGGGTCTACAACATCGAAACCAGTGAAATTCTGGCTTACGACTCGGACCGGGATGCATTCCTGCCACTCGATGGCGAGGGTCCGACACCCATGGCTACCCCGAAGCCACGCTTCTAGTCGCATGATTTGATTCACGACTGGCGGTAAACCCCCTCTTTGAGCCTATGGCGGTTGCGCAGGATGCGCGCCGCCAGGCTTTGTTACGTCTGAAGAGATCCCGGAGAAGCATCATGGGTACTACAGAACTGAAATCCGTCTTACCACGGGAGCTCCTCGCTTCCGTGGTGGTGTTCCTGGTTGCCCTGCCACTGTGCATGGGGATTGCAATTGCTTCAGGCATGCCTCCGGCCAAGGGATTGATTACTGGCATCATCGGTGGTCTGGTGGTTGGCTGGATCGCGGGGTCGCCCTTGCAGGTCAGTGGCCCTGCCGCAGGTCTGGCCGTATTGGTATTCGAGCTGGTACGTGAGCATGGAATGGCCATGCTTGGCCCGATTCTTCTGCTGGCCGGCCTGCTTCAACTTCTGGCCGGACGCTTCAAGCTCGGCTGCTGGTTCCGGGTCACGGCACCGGCCGTTGTATACGGCATGCTGGCCGGCATTGGCGTGCTGATCGTCCTTTCACAAGTGCATGTGATGTTCGATAGCGGTCCTAAACCGTCCGGGCTGGATAATCTGGTGGCATTCCCTGCAACGCTGGTCCAGGCCATCGGACCGGGTTCGGCCATGCAGGCAGGCCTGCTGGGGCTGGGAACCATGCTGGTGATGTGGTCCTGGGAAAAAATCCGCCCACAGTCGCTGCGTTTCATTCCGGGAGCACTGCTGGGTGTCGGTCTTGCAACAGGCATCAGCCTCATCATGGCGCTGGATGTAAAGCGCGTAGAGGTTCCTGACAATCTGGCCGATGCCATCGACTGGCTGCGCCCTGCGGACCTCATGAACCTCACTGACCCGACGATCCTGATTGCCGCCATCGCCCTGGCCTTCATTGCCAGTGCCGAAACGCTGCTCTCGGCCGCTGCCGTCGACCGCATGCACAGCGGCACACGCTCTGACTTCGACAAGGAGTTGAGCGCACAAGGCGTAGGTAACATGCTGTGTGGTCTGGTGGGTGCCCTGCCCATGACCGGCGTTATCGTTCGCAGCTCGGCAAACGTTCAGGCAGGTGCAACGACCCGATTCTCGGCGATTTTCCACGGCCTGTGGCTGCTGGCTTTCGTACTGATTCTGTCGAGCGTACTGCAGAGCATTCCGGTAGCGAGTCTGGCGGGTGTGCTGGTGTACACGGGCCTCAAGCTGGTAGACCTGAAGGCATTTCGTGGCCTGGGCCGTTATGGACGCATGCCGATGTTCATCTACGCAGCCACGGCTTCGTCGATCATCTTCACTGACCTGCTGACCGGTGTACTGGTTGGTTTCGGTCTGACTCTGGTCAAGCTGGCACTCAAGGCTTCGCGCCTGAAGATCAGCCTGGTTCAACTGGAGGCCGAGGGTGAAATGGAATTGCGTCTGGTAGGTGCGGCGACTTTCCTCAAGGTTCCGGCACTGACCAAAGTACTGGGCAGCATTCCTCAAGGCAGCACCGTGCACGTACCTCTGAACAACCTGACCTATATCGATCACTCTTGCCTGGAATTGCTGGAAGAGTGGGGGCGCGCCAATGCCGCTCAGGGGACGAAACTGATGATTGAGTCACGGGGCCTGAAGCGTCGCCTGGAAGGGCGGGTGTATACGACAACCGGAATCGGAGCTGCTGCCAGGTAGCTCGCGTCAGCGGTGGGCGGCTTCGCGAAACAGCGGAGCGCCTGCCGACTAATCCTCTTTTGCCTGTAAAGGCATTACGATCAAGACCGATAGCATCAGGCCTGGGGACGATCAAGCTCCAGGCCGATGCCCAATTGGCGTGACAGGCATGGCCAGCGTTTCCAGGCGGCTTCTGTGTCAGCGCTGCCAAGGCGATCCCGATAGGTCTCGACCGATTCCAGCGCAAAACTCTCTTCATTGAGCAATTGGTCAACGGCATGATGCACCGCTTCATCGAGCTGGTTGGCAAACTCTTCGCCGATCAACTGATGGGCAATCACGCTGGCAACGACTGTATTCGACGGAATCAGCGGCTGGCCGAAATGCTTGATGTAGAGGTCATTCACCTCTTCCACCAGACGATGCGCCAGATACGCTTCATCCAGCAGGCTGTCGAGCCCTTCATGGCCGTCCATGATGGCTGGCGGGGTCGTGAAAAAGTGTTCGGCAATCTTCAGGACAGGTTTGATCTGTCCTTCGATACCCGCCTGAACTGCAACCTCATGAGCGGCGTCCAGCAGGTCCGGTACCAGTTCGATGTAGGCAGATACGAAGCGTGTCAGAACACCTTTTGCATCGACATCCGGTAGATCTATAGCGGGATGCAGATGAGGTAATTGGGTTTCCAGCTGTTTTAGCAATTGGCCTGTTTCGGCTTCGTGTTGATGTGCACGCTGAATCTGCTCGCGCAATGCGGCGGTGTTCATGAAGGCTCCTGAAGGCTTAAAACCAGGTAGTTATTAGGGGAAGTCATACGTTAGCCTGATTGGCTGAATCCCTAAGACGCATTTTTCATAACTAAGTAACATTTATGTGTATTGGTTATTAAAAGCCCTGTTTTGGCGCATTATCACGTTTTTTAAATCAGTCTTCATACATCTATATGAGTGGTAGTGGCCTCGCGTTGCGCACTTCGGGGCTATGTCTATACTCGGCTGTGAAGGACGTTGGCTGAGACCGCAACGCTGTAGACCTGGCTACCCTGGGCATGATGTCAGTGAATTCGCAAGCCGCTCCTTGGCCGCAGACCGAGTCTGTCGGATAACAAGAGCCTGGGGGGACCCCGCGATGAAGCGACGTCCATGCGTCTGGATGGGCTTTGCGTTGTGGCTGATATCTGTTCAGGTGCATGCAGCCTGGACAACGAATATGTCGCCTGGCGCTTCTGTCGTCAGCAACGCGGTATTCGATCTGCACATGACCATTTTCTGGATCTGTGTGGTGATCGGTCTGGTGGTGTTCGCCGCCATGTTCTGGTCGATGCTCATGCATCGACGCTCCCTTGGGCAGAAAGCCGCCCACTTCCACGAAAACACCACCGTCGAGATTCTCTGGACCCTCGTCCCCTTCCTGATTCTGGTCGCCATGGCGATCCCCGCGACCCGCACCCTGATCAGCATGTATGACGCCACCGAATCGGATGTGGATATCCAGATCACCGGCTATCAATGGAAGTGGCACTACAAATACCTGGGGCAGGATGTGGAGTTCTTCAGCAACCTGGCGACCTCCACCGACCAGATCCAGAATCGCGATACCAAGGGCGAACATTACCTGCTGGAAGTCGATCAGCCACTGGTGCTGCCGGTTGGCGAGAAGATCCGCTTTCTGGTGACGGGAGCCGACGTGATCCACTCCTGGTGGGTGCCGGCTTTCGCGGTCAAGCGCGACGCGATTCCAGGGTTCGTCAATGAAGCCTGGACCCGCATCGAAAAGCCCGGCATCTACCGCGGCCAATGCACCGAGCTGTGCGGCAAGGACCATGCCTTCATGCCCATCGTGGTAGAAGCCAAGTCCACGGCGGATTACCAGGCCTGGCTGGCCGAGCGCAAGGAAGAAGGCGCCCGGCTCAAGGAACTGACCGACAAGAACTGGACCCGGGAAGAACTCATCGCCCATGGCGACAAGGTCTATCACACCGTCTGTGCTGCCTGTCACCAGCCTGAAGGGCAGGGCATGCCGCCTCTGTTCCCGGCGCTCAAGGGTTCGCCGATCGCCACCGGCCCCCTCGAAGGGCATCTGAACATCGTGTTCAACGGCAAGCCCGGAACCTCCATGGCAGCCTTCGGCAAACAGCTTTCAGAAGTGGATATCGCAGCGGTCGTGACCTACGAGCGCAATGCGTGGGGTAACGACAAGGGCGACATGCTGAGCCCCAAAGATGTGCTGGCCCTCAAGCAGTCACAGCAATGAGCGCGCAGGAGACTGAAACATGAGTGCAGTGATCGATGACCATGGCGGAACAGGCCACGACCATGCCCACGGCCCCGCCAAGGGCCTGATGCGCTGGGTGCTGACCACCAACCACAAGGACATCGGCACGATGTACCTGTGGTTCAGTTTCACCATGTTCCTGCTGGGCGGCTCGTTCGCCATGGTGATTCGCGCCGAACTGTTCCAGCCGGGCCTGCAGATCGTCGAGCCGGCCTTTTTCAATCAGATGACCACCATGCATGGCCTGGTCATGGTCTTCGGGGCGGTGATGCCCGCCTTCGTCGGCCTGGCCAACTGGATGATTCCACTGATGATCGGTGCACCGGACATGGCCTTGCCGCGCCTGAACAACTTCAGCTTCTGGTTGTTGCCTGCTGCTTTCCTGTTATTGGTTTCAACACTCTTCCATCCGGGCGGCGGACCCAACTTTGGATGGACTTTCTATGCGCCTCTTTCGACAACTTACGCACCCGAAAGCGTGACGTTTTTTATTCTCGCTATTCATATGATGGGTATCAGCTCAATTATGGGCGCCATTAATGTAGTCGCGACCATTCTCAATCTTCGGGCCCCGGGCATGACTCTGATGAAGATGCCGCTGTTCGTCTGGACCTGGCTGATCACGGCGTTTCTGCTGATCGCGGTCATGCCGGTGCTGGCCGGCTGCGTGACCATGATGCTGATGGATATCCATTTCGGGACCAGCTTCTTCAATGCTGCAGGGGGCGGTGATCCACTGTTGTTCCAGCATGTGTTCTGGTTTTTCGGCCACCCCGAGGTGTACATCATGATCCTGCCGGCTTTCGGGGCGGTCAGCTCGATCATTCCCGCGTTCTCGCGCAAGCCGTTGTTCGGCTATACCTCAATGGTCTACGCCGTGGCGAGCATCGCCTTTCTGTCGTTCATCGTGTGGGCGCACCACATGTTCGTGGTGGGCATTCCTCTGGTGGGCGAGCTGTTCTTCATGTATGCAACGATGCTTATCGCCGTACCGACGGGGGTCAAGGTGTTCAACTGGGTCAGTACCATGTGGCAGGGTTCGTTGACGTTCGAGACGCCCATGCTGTTCGCCGTGGCGTTCGTGATCCTGTTTTCCATTGGCGGATTTTCGGGGCTGATGCTGTCCATCGCGCCCGCCGACTTCCAGTATCAGGACACCTACTTCGTGGTGGCGCACTTCCACTATGTACTGGTGCCGGGGGCGATCTTCGGCATTTTTGCCTCGGCCTATTACTGGCTGCCCAAGTGGACAGGGCACATGTATGACGAAACCCTGGGCAAGCTGCATTTCTGGCTGTCCTTCATCGGCATGAACCTGGCGTTCTTCCCGATGCACTTTCTTGGCCTGGCGGGCATGCCGCGCCGCATCCCGGACTACAACCTGCAATTCGCGGACTTCAACATGGTGTCGTCCATCGGGGCTTTCACCTTTGGGGCGACGCAAGTGTTCTTCCTGTTCATCGTGATCAAGACCATTCGCGGCGGCCCGCCTGCGCCAGCCAAGCCCTGGGATGGCGCGGACGGGCTGGAGTGGACGCTGCCGTCGCCCGCGCCTTATCACACCTTCAGCACACCGCCCGAAGTGAAGTGAGTACCGACATGAGCAACGTGCATTCGATCAAAGGCCTCGTCACTCGCCTGCTGCTGATAGTGGTGGTGATGTTTGCCTTTGGTTTCGCTCTGGTGCCCCTGTATGACGTGATGTGCAGGGCATTTGGCATCAATGGCAAGACCGGCGGGCAATATCAGGGCTCTCAGGTGATTGATCAGCAGCGGCGGGTGCGCGTGCAGTTCATCTCCACCAATGCGGTGGACATGGTCTGGGCGTTTCACCCTCGCAACGATGAAGTCGAAGTCCACCCCGGTGCGGTCAACGAAATGATCTTCATCGCTCGCAACCCCACCGACAAGGCGATGACGGCCCAGGCAGTGCCCAGCATTTCCCCCGGTCAGGCGGCAGCCTATTTCCACAAGACCGAGTGCTTCTGCTTTACCCAGCAGATGCTGCAACCGGGAGAACAGATCGAAATGCCGGTCCGTTTCATCGTTGACCGCGACCTGCCCAAGGAAGTGAAACACCTGACTCTGGCTTACACGCTGTTCGATATCACTGCACGCCAGCCGCCCGTTCTGCCTGTCGTGAAAAACGGTGGCTGAAGGAGACGCTCAAATGGCTACGCCCCATGAGCATTATTACGTTCCGGCGCAAAGCAAATGGCCCATCATTGCCACGCTGGCCCTGCTGGTCACGATGTTCGGCCTGGGCACCTGGTTCAACGACCTGAAGGCAGGACGGCCCGAATCCAATGGACCGCTGATCTTTTTCGTGGGCGGTCTGCTGGTGGCCTACATGATGGCTGGCTGGTTCGGTGCGGTCGTCAAGGAAGCACGGGCCGGCATGTACAGCGCGCAGATGGACCGCTCGTTTCGCTGGGGCATGGTCTGGTTCATCTTTTCCGAAGTGATGTTTTTCATGGCCTTCTTCGGCGTGCTGTTTTACGTGCGGGTCTGGACCGGCCCGTGGCTGGGCGGAGAGGGCTCCAACGGCATCTCGAACATGCTGTGGCCGAACTTTCAGTTCCAGTGGCCGCTGCTGGAAAACCCTGACCCGAAACTGTTTCCGCCGCCCAAGGGCGTCATCGATCCGTGGCATTTGCCGCTGATCAATACCATTTTGCTGGTCAGCTCCAGCGTGACCATTACCTTTGCCCACCACGCCTTGAAAAAGGCCCATCGTGGCGCACTCAAAGGCTGGCTGGCCGTCACCGTACTGCTGGGCTGCAGTTTTCTGATCCTGCAAGCTGAAGAGTACGTCCATGCCTACCAAGAGCTTGGCCTGACTCTGGGCTCCGGGATCTATGGCGCGACCTTTTTCATGCTGACCGGGTTTCACGGCGCCCACGTCACCATCGGCACGATCATTCTGTTTGTGATGCTGATGCGGATTCTGCGCGGGCATTTCGATGCCGAGCATCAGTTCGGTTTCGAGGCTGCGAGCTGGTACTGGCACTTCGTTGATGTGGTGTGGGTCGGCCTGTTCACCTTTGTGTATGTCTTGTGAGGCCGTTACCAGCTCACATGTGACACCAGCTGACCGCTGTAGAAACCCCAGGTGATCAGCGCCAGGGTGAGAGCGGCGAGAATGACCCGCAGGGCCAGGACCTTGAGCAGCCGGGTCGACTGGTTGTCGTCCTTGATCAGAAAGAACAGGCCACTGAACAGGCAGGTGATGGTGGCCGCCAACATAAGAACAATCGCTGCTTTGAGCATGAGAAAACTCCAGGAGCAATCGCCATGATGCAATGGAGTATAGGCACGGCCCTGATGCCGGAACGGGCGACGGGATGAACCGCTTGATCCGGCGTTCGGGACCTGTGCTGCTGATTCTGGCGGTGCTGCCGCTGCTGCTCATGCTCGGTTTCTGGCAATTGAACCGGGCCGAAGAGAAGCGCGTGATTCTCGCTCATCACGCCGAACGCCAGGCGGCCGAACCCGTCGATATCGCCCGCCTGCTGGATGCCGAAGACCCCGCCTACAGGCGCGTGCACTTGCAGGGACGTTTCGATGCAGCCCACAGCCTGCTGCTCGATAACAGCACCCGTGACGGCAAGGCCGGTGTCGAATTGCTCCAGCCCTTCCAGGACCAGCCCAGCGGGTTATGGCTGTGGATAAATCGTGGCTGGCTGCCCTGGCCGGACCGGCGCATGCCGCCAGCATTCACCACCCCCAGCCAGCCGCAGGATCTGACGGCCTGGGTCCATGTCCCTCTGGGCGAAAGCTTTCATCTGCAAGCCGATGCGCTGAGCGATTCGTGGCCGAAACTGGTGACCGCCGTCACGCCACAAACACTCTGGGCTGCGCTGGATCGCCGGGGCTATCCAAACGAATTGCGGCTTGAGCCGGGCAGTGCGGCGTATCGCGTTGACTGGCCGGTGGTGGCGATCGATCCGCAAAAACATGTGGGCTATGCCGTGCAGTGGTTTGCCCTGGCCACGGCCTTGCTCGGTCTGAGTCTGTATTGGGGCTGGCGCAACAGGAAAACGGAGGAAGAGCCCCATGGGAGCAACCATGAACCCCGTCGGCGCACCTGACTCTCGCAAGCGAAGACGAGGACGTCTGCAACTGCTGGTCCTGGTGCTGGTGGCTGTCGGCCCCATGATTCTGGCCACCAGCATGTACCGCTTCAACTTCTGGGTGCCGGACAGTCGCAGTTATCACGGCCAGTTGATCGGCAACGGCCTGAGCCGCACCGATCTGGGTGTCCAGGCCGATGAGCCGCGCTGGCAATTGCTGGTCAGCGCGCCGGGGCAGTGCAATGCCGACTGCCAGCAACTGGTGTATCTGGCGCGGCAGATCCAGATCGGCCTGGGTCGCGATGCCACACGGGCCAGCCATGCCCTGGCCACGAATGCACCGCTCAGTGACGAGTATGCCGAGACGCTTCGCCTGGACTATCCACAACTGCAGCGCTATCCGCTGGATGTTGTCCGCTACCGGAAACTGGCGCCCGACGATGCGCCGCAGCTGTGGATCGTCGACCCACACGGCAACCTTGTGCTGCGCTATGACGCCAGGGTCAACGGCAAGGACCTGCTGATCGACCTGCGCCAACTCCTGAAACTGTCGAACATCGGATAAAGGGAGGTCGTCATGACCCGACCCGGATTTCGTATCGCCTTGCTTGCCACGCTGCTGGCGTTGTTCGTGGTGCTACTCGGTGCTTATACACGGCTCACCCATGCCGGCCTGGGTTGTCCTGACTGGCCGGGCTGTTACGGATTCATCGGCGTGCCCGCCACCGAGCGGCAACTGGCTCATGCGCAACTGCACTTTCCAGACGCTCCGGTGCATGCAGGAAAAGGCTGGAGCGAGATGACGCATCGCTATTTCGCGGGCGGGCTGACCCTGACGATTCTGTGGCTGGCCATAAAAGCCTGGCAGCGTCGCCATCTGGCCGGGCAACCGCTGAAACTGCCTTTGCTGCTGGTGGCCGTGGTCTTTGTTCAGGCGGCTTTCGGCATGTGGACCGTGACCCTCAAACTCTGGCCGCAAGTGGTCACGGCGCATCTGCTGGGAGGCGTGGCCACCTTGAGTCTGCTGTTCCTGCTGACACTGCGCCTGAGTGGTGCCTTCGCGCCATTGCCACACGTGCCCACGCGCCTGAAACGCCTGGCGGCGCTGGGGCTGGGGCTGGTCACGCTACAGATCGCCCTGGGCGGCTGGGTCAGTGCCAATTATGCAGCGCTGGCCTGCACCGACCTGCCCACCTGCCAAGGGCAATGGTGGCCGGAAACGGACTTCGCCAACGGTTTCCACCTGACCCAGCACATCGGCCCCGATTATCTGGGCGGCAAACTCGACAACGAAGCGCGCACCGCAATTCATCTGACCCATCGCTTCGGCGCACTGCTGGTGACCTGCGCACTGCTGACCCTGGCCTGGCAGCTCAAACGCGCCGGGCTCAAGGGGCTGGCAAAACTGCTGGTGCTGACCCTCGGGATACAGATCGGCCTGGGGTTCGGCAATGTGCTGCTGAACCTGCACCTGCCCGTTGCGATGGCTCACAACGCGGGAGGCGCGGGTTTGCTGCTGACCCTGACACTGATCAATTTTCGTACACGTGCAGCCCTCGGCAGCGAACGGCGCAACCCTGAGCGAGCCCGTCTGGCGGCCTCATGGGCCAATGTGCTGTCGGCGAAGAAGGACACACTGCCATGAGTGTATTGAGTCAGGAACGTCAGGCGCTATGGCGTGATTACCTGGAGCTGACCAAACCCAAAGTCGTGACGCTGATGTTGATGACCTCGCTGGTCGGCATGCTGCTGTCCAGCCACAACAGCGTGCCCTGGACGATTCTGGTGTTCGGCAATCTGGGCATCGGGTTGTGCGCGGGGAGTGCCGCCGTTATCAACCATGTGGTGGACCGGCATATCGATGCGCTGATGGCTCGCACTCATAACCGACCGATTGCCCAGGGACGGATTGCGCCGGAAAACGCCCTGGTTCTGGCCTTGCTGCTGACACTGCTCGGGCAGTTTCTGCTGCTGGCATTCACCAATCCGCTGACCGCCTGGCTGACCCTGGCGTCGCTGATGGGCTACGCCGTGATTTACACCGGCTTTCTGAAACGGGCCACGCCGCAGAACATCGTCATCGGCGGGCTGGCCGGCGCTTCGCCGCCCTTGCTGGGCTGGGTGGCCGTGACCGGACAGGTGAGTGCCGAGCCTCTGTTGCTGGTGCTGATCATCTTCGCCTGGACCCCGCCACACTTCTGGGCGCTGGCCATCCATCGCAAGGCCGAATATGCCAGGGCGAGTATCCCGATGCTGCCGATCACCCATGGCGAGCACTACACCAAAGTGCATATCGTGCTGTACACCTGCATCCTGTTCGCGGTCAGTCTGCTGCCCTATGCGATTCACATGAGCGGCCCGGCGTATCTGATTTGTGCATCACTGCTGGGTTTGCGCTTCCTGCACTGGAGCCGTGTGCTGTACCGTGGCACTCGACCGCACGCGGCAATCGGCACCTTCAAGTACTCTGTCCATTACTTGTTCCTGCTGTTCGTTGCCCTGCTCGCAGATCACTACCTACTGTTGAAACCATGACTCGAACCCAGAAAACCGTATTCATCCTTGTCGCCATCGTGGCCTTGATCCTGGGCCTGACCTTCAACCGCGTGCTGTCGGGCAAAGGAGCGGGCGATCAGACAGCGCTGATCGATGCGGGCATCATCCTGCTGCCGCAAAGCCGTAACCTGCCCGACCTGAAGATGATCGACCAGAACGGTGAGCCCGTTGCCATCAACCAGTTGAAGGACAAATGGACGGTGCTGTTCTTCGGCTACACCTTCTGCCCGGACATCTGCCCGACCACTCTGGCGCAGATCCGTCAGATCAAGAGCGAGCTACCCAAGGACGTGGTCGGCAACTTGCGCGTGGTGCTGATCAGCGTTGACCCGAACCGCGACACGCCGCAGCAGCTAAAGCAATACCTGGGTTATTTCGACAAGGAATTCGTCGGGCTGACCGCCTCGATGGCGGATCTTCAGAAACTGGCCAATGCAGTGAGCATCCCGTTCATCCCTGCCGATACCAGCAAGCCGAACTACACCGTCGACCACAGCGGGAACCTGGCACTGCTGGGGCCGGACGGCACTCAGCGCGGGTTCATTCGTGCACCGTTGAGCAGCCAGAAGCTGGTGGTGCAATTGCCAGGGTTGTTGCAGCGACACTAACCCCACCCTTTGAGGTGGAATTTGTGGGAGGCAGCTTGCTGGCGAAGAGTCGCCAGCAAGCTGCCTCTCATCAAACATAACGCAACATCATGAATTGCAAGGTTAATGTAGATACCGTCTTGATCAGCCCCTTGCAATACCGGATGTAAGGGGCGTCTTTTACACAGCCATCGCATATTTAGGATCGTATGGCTTGCCTGACTTGATCACGCCATACACCAGGTGCAAGAGCTTACGCATGGCTGCGCAGATGATCTGTTGGGGCGCTTTGCCTCGCGCCTTGAGCCTATCGCTTTGAGCCTTAATCACGGCGTTATGGCGGGAGGCCACAATGCCGGGCATATACAGGCTTTTACGCAGTCTGGCGGACCCGGTTTTGGAGATGGGCGTCGGCCCTGTGTATTCACCTGATTGGTCAGGTACCGGGTTAAGGCCGGCAAATGCCACAATGGCACGAGCCCCTTTGTACTTAAGTGGATCCCCAAGCTCTGCCAGCAGAGAGGCCGCACTTGTGTCACCCAGACCGTCGATTGATACGATCAAATCACGCTTGCCGCGCAGATCGGGATCGTCATCAATGTGCTGACGAATCTTTTTTCTGGTGTGTTCGATCTGCTCGTCAAGGGAGTCGATGAGCGACCGTATGGAGTGCTGAACGCTGACGTCGCAAACTTCCAGGCGATTGGCTTCCATCTGCCGCATTTCCTGCAAGTCCTCCAGTCGGCGTACCAGCGCCCGTAAACGCCGCTGTGACGGAGGTTCCGGTGTCCACTCTCGCAGTTTGTGAGTTCGCTCAGAACCGTACCGGGCAATGAGCTTGGCGTCTGCCTTGTCCGTCTTGACTCGCCGCAGATCCTCTTTGCCATAGGCATGAATGATGGCTGGATTGAGCACTGCGACCTTGAATCCTCTGGCGTAGAGAAATTCAGCCAAGGCTTCGTAGTAGATGCCCGTTGCTTCCATGACGACCCAGCAGGCTTTCTCTGCATGCGTTTCCAGCCACTGCTCGAACTGATTGAAACCAGCCTCCGTATTGGCCAGCTTGGCTTTGGTACGAAATTTTTGGTTGCCCTGGAGCAGAGCGATATCAAAGGTTTTCTTAGCGCAATCGACGCCGACAGCTACAGGCATATGGGCTCCTTGATCAGTTGGGTGATGATCGAGCTGCACTCTGTCCAGCCTTGCAATTCAATACGTGCTCACGTCACTGACGGGCACCAGATACCGTTCGGACTTGCTGAGTGAGGGTGGAGGGCCAGAGCTCAATCTACGTATTGCAGGCTCTGGGCCTTAGGAGCGCGACAGCTTCTTGGCCCTCCCTCGATGATCAGTCGAGAACTATCGACACCAGAAATGTCGATAGTTGCCATACAAGGAGCGCGCTTGCCCGCGACCGAGTGCGAAGCGCTCGCAAATTTACGACTGCTACGCAGCCGGTCGTCGGAGTGCCGCCCAGGGCAAGCGCGCTCCTACCTGTTTGCTGCGCGACAGCGCGGCGGGCGGCGGGTGATCTCCCACAGGGTTCCGGTTTTAGAACGCCGGAACCACAGCGCCTTTGTACTTCTCGACGAGGAACGCTTTCACTTCCGGGGTGTTCAGCGCAGCAGCCAGTTTCTTGATGGCGTCCGAATCCTTGTTGTCCGGGCGGGCAACCAGAATGTTGGCGTAAGGCGACTCGGCACCTTCGATCACCAGCGCATCCTTGGTTGGATCGAGCTTGGCACCCAGCGCATAGTTGGTGTTGATCAGCGCCAGATCCACCTGGGTCAGCACGCGCGGCAGGGTGGCGGCTTCCAGCTCACGGAACTTCAGGTTCTTCGGGTTGCTGGCAACGTCTTTAGGCGTGGCCAGGATGCTGCTCGGGTCCTTGAGGGTGATCAGACCAGCCTTGGCCAGCAACAGGAAGGCACGGCCTTCGTTGGTAGCATCGTTTGGCAGTGCGACGGTGGCACCGCTTGGCAGGTCTTCCAGTTTCTTGTACTTGTCCGAGTAGGCACCGAAGGGCTCTACGTGAACCTTGGCAACGGTGACCAGGTTGGTGCCCTTGCCCTTGTTGAACTCATCCAGGTACGGCTGGTGCTGGAAGAAGTTGGCGTCCAGGCGCTTTTCGGCAACCTGCACGTTCGGCTGGATGTAGTCGGTGAAGACCTTGATTTTCAGGTCCACGCCTTCCTTGGCCAGTGTTGGCTTGATGAATTCCAGAATCTCGGCCTGCGGGACAGCAGTCGCGGCGATGCTCAGGGTTTCGTTGGCCTGTGCGGACAATGCTGTAACGGCGGCAAATACGGCCAATAGTTTTTTCATGCAACAGCTCCTTTTATGAGGCCCGCACCAAGCAGGCCCAACCAACAAATTCGGTTAACGATGGGTGAAGTGCGCGACCAGCTTGTCGCCGACGGTTTGCAGAATCTGCACCAGCACCAGCAACAATACGACCGTCACGAACATCACGTCGTTCTGGAAGCGCTGATAACCGTAGCGGATCGCCAGGTCACCCAGCCCGCCAGCACCCACGGCACCCGCCATGGCAGTGAAGGACACCAGCGCAATGGCAGTCACGGTAATGGCAGCCAGAATGCCGGGACGCGCCTCGGGCAGCAGCGCCTTGAGGATGATCTGCCGGGTCGTGGCGCCCATGGCCTGGGTCGCTTCGATGATGCCTTTGTCCACTTCACGCAAGGCGGTTTCCACCAGACGGGCAAAGAACGGCGTGGCACCGGCAATCAGCGGCGGCAGCGTACCGAGAATGCCCAGCGACGTGCCGGTGATGATCTCGGTCAGCGGCATCATCACGATCAGCAGGATGATGAAGGGCAGGGCGCGCAGCATGTTGACGATCAACCCGACCGTCGCATACAGCTGCTTGTGTTCCAGCAACTGGCGCGGCGAGGTCAGGAACATCAGCACGCCCAGAGGCAGGCCCAACAGGATGGTGAAACCCAGCGAGACACTGAGCATGATCAGGGTATCGCCCGTGGCGACCCAGATTTCATACCAGTCGACGTTGGAAAACAGATTCAGGAAAGCGTCCATCAGCGCAGCACCTCCATATGAACGTCAGCGGCGGTGAAGCGGGTGAAGGCGGCCTCCATGTCGCCGCCAGTGATGGCCAGCGTCAGTTGCCCGTAAGGTGTGTCCTTGATGCGGTCGATACGGCCCGCCAGGATGCTGTAGTCCACGCCGGTTTCCCGGGCGACGGTGCCCAGCAGCGGCGCGTAAGTGGCATCGCCCTGGAAGGTCAGGCGCACGATGCGGCCCTGCACATGGGCAAAGTCGTCACGCTGCTCGTTCTCGTCGACCTGCTCATCCTCCTGGACGAAGCGCTTGGTGGTCGGATGCTGCGGGTGCAGGAACACATCGGCCACATTGCCCTGTTCGACGATCACACCGGCGTCCATCACGGCCACCTGATCGCAGACACGGCGGATCACGTCCATTTCATGGGTGATGAGCACGATGGTCAGTTTCAACTCGCGATTGATCTCGGCCAGCAACTGCAACACCGACGCAGTGGTCTGCGGGTCCAGGGCGCTGGTGGCTTCATCGCACAGCAGGATCTTGGGCTTGGTCGCCAGGGCGCGGGCAATGCCGACGCGCTGCTTCTGCCCGCCAGACAGTTGCGCCGGGTACTTTCTGGCATGGTCGGACAGACCGACACGCTCCAGCAGCTCGGCCACTCGCTGATCGATCTGGTCGCGGGACATAGTGCCCGCCAGTGTCAGCGGCATGGCCACGTTGTCGGCAACGGTCTTGGAGGACAGCAGGTTGAAATGCTGGAAAATCATCCCGACCTGCTGACGGAAACGCCGAAGGCCGTTGGCGTCCAGTGCCGTGACATCTTCGCCGTCGACCACTATCTGCCCGCCACTCGGGGTTTCAAGGCGGTTGATCAGGCGCAGCAAAGTACTTTTGCCGGCGCCGGAATGGCCGATCAGGCCGTATACCTGGCCGTCTTCGACACGCAGGCTGGTGGGATGCAGGGCCGGAATATCCTTGCCTGCAACCCGATAGGTTTTATGGACGTTATGAAACTCGATCACGGAGCGAACCTTGTGGGGGCGCGTTAAAAAATCAGCGCAGTGACAAGAAAGTCACTTGCTTCGTTACCTCGGCGGGGTAAGCCGGGCGCGCATTTTAGCCTGTCCGCAAAGCACTGCTTAGCATTTATTTGCCAGCATCCATGTTGAATTGGCATAACGCGACCGGTGGTGCTACTGACCGGAAAATTTACTGAACGGCACTTTGCCAGACAGGTCACTCCTTTAACACCGTGATTCCCGTGGCTTGCCAAGGGAACTGGATCAAAGAGCCCGACATGAAGTCAGGGCCAGGGAATGAGGAGACGCACCCGATGTCTAGCCCGAAAAAGCCGCCAGTCAGCGATACACCCAAAAGCGAACTGGCAGGAACAGACACCCTTGATCGAGGCAATACCAACGAGAAACTGGAAAGCCTCGAACCGTTTCGCTCCGATGCAACGCAACAGGCACTGCGCACCAATCAGGGCGTCAGGATCGCCGATAACCAGAACACGCTGAAAACCGGCAGCCGGGGTCCTTCGTTGCTTGAAGACTTCATCATGCGCGAGAAGATCACTCACTTTGACCATGAGCGCATCCCGGAACGTATCGTTCATGCACGGGGTACTGCGGCGCATGGTTACTTCCAGAGCTACGACGATCACGCCACCTTGAGCAAGGCCGGCTTCCTTCGCGACCCGGGCAAGAAAACCCCGGTGTTCGTGCGCTTCTCCACCGTGCAAGGGCCACGGGGATCGGGCGACACGGTGCGGGATGTTCGCGGTTTTGCGGTGAAGTTCTACACCGATGAAGGCAATTTCGACCTGGTTGGCAACAACATGCCGGTTTTTTTCATTCAGGATGCCATCAAGTTTCCGGACTTCGTGCATGCCGTGAAGCCAGAACCGCACAACGAAATCCCAACCGGTGGTTCGGCTCACGACACCTTCTGGGACTTTGTATCGCTGGTGCCGGAATCGGCGCACATGGTGCTGTGGACCATGTCCGACCGCGCCATTCCGAAAAGCCTGCGCACCATGCAGGGTTTCGGTGTCCACACCTTTCGCCTGATCAATACCGAAGGCAAATCGACCTTCGTGAAGTTTCACTGGAAACCCAAATACGGCGTCTGCTCGCTGGTCTGGGATGAAGCCCAGAAGCTGGCAGGCAAGGACACCGACTTCCATCGCCGGGACCTGTGGGAATCCATTGAAATGGGCGACTACCCCGAGTGGGAGCTTGGCGTACAGATTGTTGCCGAAGAAGATGAACATAACTTCGACTTCGATCTGCTGGACCCCACCAAGATCATTCCAGAAGAGCTGGTGCCGGTGACGCCCCTGGGCAAGATGGTGCTCAACCGCAACCCGGACAACTTCTTTGCCGAAACCGAGCAGGTCGCGTTCTGCCCGGGTCATATCGTGCCGGGCATCGACTTCTCCAATGACCCGCTGCTGCAAGGCCGACTGTTCTCCTACACCGACACCCAGATCAGCCGCCTGGGCGGGCCGAACTTCCACGAGATCCCGATCAACCGGCCGGTCGCGCCCAACCATAACGGGCAGCGCGATGCGCAACATCGCACGACGATCCACAAGGGCCGCACGTCCTACGAGCCGAACTCCATCGATGGTGGCTGGCCGAAGGAAACCCCTGTCGCGGCAGAGGACGGTGGTTTCGAGTCGTACCCGGAACGCATCGATGCGCACAAGATACGCGAGCGCAGCGAGTCCTTTGGCGATCACTTCTCCCAGGCCACGCTGTTCTTCCAGAGCATGAGCAAGCACGAGAAAGAACACATCATCTCGGCTTACAGCTTCGAGCTGGGCAAGGTGGAACGTGAATATATCCGGGCACGGACAGTGAACGAGATTCTGGCCAACATCGATCTTGAGCTGGCCGGTCGCGTTGCACAGAACCTCGGCCTGCCTGCGCCAAAAGCCGGGACAGTGCCTGCCAGAGCTTCGTCTATCAAGCAGTCGCCAGCATTGAGCCAAGCCAATCTGCTCTCGGGCGACATTGCTTCGCGCAAGGTCGCCATTCTGGTAGCCAATGGCGTGGACGCAAAAGCCGTCGAGGCCTTGAAAGCGGCTCTGCAGGCCGAAGGTGCCCACGGCAAAGTGCTGGGGCCGACTTCGGCGCCTGTGGTCACAGCCGACGGCAAGAGCCTGGCAGTGGATGCTTCGATGGAGGGTCTGCCTTCAGTGGCGTTCGATGCGGTATTCATCCCGGGCGGCAAGGACTCGATAAAAGCCTTGAGCACTGACGGGGTTGCCTTGCATTTCGTGCTGGAAGCCTACAAACACCTCAAGGCTATCGCGCTGGCTGGCGATGCGAAGACGTTGCAGGATCTGCTGCATCTGGATCAGGACGCCGGATTGCTGGTGGTGACGGGCAGCTCATACGATGCTTTCTTCAAGGCGATTGCCCAGCATCGGGTGTGGGATCGAGAGCCGAAAGCCAAGGCTGTACCTGCCTGATTGAGGTTCAGCCAGTGGGAGCGAATCGGGCGGCGCTCCGCTCATTCGCGAGACGCCCGTACATCCTCAAGAACGTCTCGCGGATGAATCCGCTCCCACAGAAAAAGCATCTCAGGCTTGCAGGAGTACTGGCGCGCCGCTTATTCGCGAACAGGCTTGGCCGGGGTCAAAACAATCTGCGCTGACTCATTGCGCTCGATCTGACGGCGCAACTCCAGCTCAAAGTCAGGATTGATCTTGACCACCCGCTTGGTCAGCAGAGTCGCCAGCCATGGGTAATCGTCGGTGCGGGGAACCTGCAACAGGACTTCGCAATTGAATGCCACTGTATCGGAGGCAATCGCATCCAGTTGGCGACGCAATTGCGGCATGTCACCGATTTTCAAATCGATGGTGGTGCTTTCGGCGTCCGGGTCGATCAGCTTCGCAACGCGCCTGGCTTCAGCAGCGCGCAATTCAGCTTCGGCTTTTTCCAGCTCTGCCTTGCGGGCATGAGCAATGGCGCCATTGACCCCGCTGGTCAGCGCCGGTGCCTTGGGCATCAGCGCACGAGCACGGCTCAATGCCGCAGCAGCGGCATTCATGTCGCCTTTCTGCAGGCCTATCTGGCTGCGGCTCAGATAGGCTTCAGCCAGTCTGCGCTGAAAGGGCTCCAGACGGATGTCAGTAGGTGCTGCAGCCTGCAGGGTCGCCAATTGCTCTTCGGCCGTCGCCAATTCATTGCTGGTAATGCTTTGCTCCAGCTGAGCGAACCCGTCTGGCTGAGCTTCGGCCACAGGCGTTTCAACAGTCGGGGCACTCTGGCAGGCACCCAACAGGATGGAAAATGCGAAAAGCAGCAGATAACGGGAGGCGAGAGGCTTCATTCCTGCGATTCTCTAAGTTGCGCAAAAAACGAGCAAGTCTACACCGCTCGCTTGGGGAGAACAAAGCTGAGCAAGAACAGAGCCGCAGCGGATACCACAATAGACGGTCCGGCCGGGGTGTCCTTGAACCATGACAACGATAGCCCAATACACACAGCCGTCACGCCAATAAGGCTTGCGCCCAGTGCCATTTGTTCCGGAGAGCGGGCGTGACGTTGTGCCGCAGCCGCGGGAATGATCAACAGCGAGGTAATCAGCAGAACCCCGACGATTTTCATCGCGACGGCAATCACCACGGCAATCAGCAGCATCAACGTCATGCGCAACGAGGCCACCGGCAGGCCTTCGACCTTGGCCAGCTCTTCATGCACCGTCACCGCCAGCAACGGTCGCCACAGGCAGACGATCAGCACCAGAACCAGTGCGCTGCCGCCCAGAATCCAGGCCAGGTCCGTCGGGCTGATCGCCAACAGGTCACCGAACAGGTAGGCCATCAGGTCGATACGCACTTCATGCATGAAGCTCAGGACCACCAGCCCAAGGGACAAGGTACTCGGCGCGAGAATCCCCAGCAGTGTGTCCGAAGCCAGGGGCTGACGCTGTTGCAGCGTGACCAGCAGGACCGCCAGCAGCAGACAGCCCACCGTCACGGCAATCGTCGGGCTGACATCCAGCAGAAAGCCCAGTGCCACACCCAGCAGGGCTGCGTGGGAAAGGGTGTCGCCAAAATACGCCATTCGCCGCCAGACCACGAAAGACCCCAAGGGGCCCGCGACCACTGCCAGGGACAAGCCTGCGAGCAAGGCGTAAAGAAGAAAATCAGCCATGCTTGCAGTTGTCTCCATGGACATGGGTGTGGATAGGGGATGCGGGCGTAGCGTCGCCACTCACGACTTCACCATGCAGGTCATGGGCATGGTCGTGATGGTGGTGATAGATCGCCAGGCTTTGCGCGTTCTTGCCGAACAGTTCGACGAACGCCGGATCGTTGCTGACCTGCTCCGGGTGGCCGGAACAACAGACATGACGGTTCAGGCACACCACTTGGTCGGTGGTGCTCATCACCAGATGCAGGTCATGGGAAACCATCAGCACGCCGCAACCGTGACGGTCCCGCAAACGGGTAATCAGGCTGTAAAGCTCGGCCTGACCGGCCACGTCGACACCCTGCACCGGTTCGTCGAGGACCAGCAGCTCAGGTTCGCGCAACAAGGCACGGGCCAGCAGGACGCGCTGCATCTCACCGCCGGAAATCCCCTGAAGCGGGCTGTCGATGACCTTTTCTGCACCGACTTCCTGCAACGCAGCCAGCGCCGCCGAACGATCAACGCCCGGTACCAGCCGCAGAAAGCGCAGCACCGAGAGCGGCAGGGTCTGGTCCACATGCAGCTTTTGCGGCATGTAACCGACCCGCAGGCCAGGCTTGCGCCAGACCGTCCCGGCATCGGGCTTGAGCAGCCCCAGCACGGCACGCACCAGCGTCGTCTTGCCTGCGCCGTTGGGGCCGATCAGGGTAACGATTTCGCCAGGGCTGACATTCAACTGGATGTTGTGCAGCACGTTTTGCCCGGCGAGCGTGACAGCGACCTGCTCCAGGCGAATCAACGCATTACTCATCAGGCAGCCTTGCAGCCGGAACAGATGCCGACGATTTCTACGGTCTGGCCTTCAACCTGAAAACCGACTTCTTTGGCAGCATTGACCACGGCATCGCTGATGGAAGCGTGCTGCAGTTCAATGGCGGCATGGCACTCGCGGCAGATCAGGAACTGGCCCTGATGCGCATGAGTCGGGTGGTTGCAGCCGGTAAAGGCGTTGAGCGAGGCAATGCGATGCACCAGGCCGTTTTCCAGAAGGAAATCCAGCGCCCGGTAAACGGTAGGCGGCGCTGCGCGGCGACCGTCCTCATCGCTCAGTACGGCAAGGATGTCGTAGGCACCCAGCGGCTTGTGACTTTGCCAGACCAGCTCCAGCACGCGACGACGCAGCGTCGTCAGGCGCAGACCTTTGCTGGCGCACAGCGCATCGGCTTCTGTGAGCGCGGAATGCACGCAATGTGAGTGATCATGAGGACGGCTGGCCAGCGGTGTAATAGGCATGAGCGGCGACGATATTTGCTAGAGACGTTATTATGTTACCCGTTCCTGTCTTATATGAGTGGCTCAAGTGCGCCGTCTTTTTAACCTTTTTGTCGTTTTGTCGGCCAGTTGGCTGGCTGCCGCCCCCGCCCAGGCCGAGGTTCGGGTCCTGACCAGCATCAAGCCATTGCAGCTGATTGCGGCTGCCGTACAGGATGGTGTGGGTACACCCGAAGTACTTTTGCCGCCCGGCGCATCGCCGCATCATTATGCCTTGCGTCCATCCGACGTACGGCGTGTGAACGAGGTCGAACTGCTCTACTGGATCGGCCCGGACATGGAAAGCTTCCTGCCGCGCGTCATTCAGGGCCGCAAACTGCCAGCGGTTGCCGTGCAAAGTTTGCCCGGCATGCATTTGCGTCATTTCGAGGCTGACAATGCTTCACATGACGATCACGATCATGACCATGGCGTAGAAGAGCACGACCATGATCACCGTCCCGGCAGCCTGGACTCGCACCTGTGGCTGTCCTCAGTCAACGCACGAGTGATTGCCGCGAAGATGGCTGCCGACCTTTCGGCCGCCGACCCGGACAACGCCCCTCGCTACAAGAGCAACGCCGAAGCCTTCGCCAAGCGTCTGGATGCTCTGGATACCCGGATCAAGAGCCGCGTCAGCGCTGTGGCGGGCAAGCCGTACTTCGTCTTCCACGAAGCCTTCGACTACTTCGAAGAAGCTTACGGGCTCAAGCACACCGGCGTATTCAGCGTCGCAGCCGAAATCCAGCCAGGTGCCCAACATGTCGCCGCCATGCGCGAGCGCTTGAAGGAAGTGGGCAAGACCTGCGTATTCAGCGAACCACCCCTGCGCCCTCGTCTGGCCGAAACCCTGACAGCGGGCCTGCCGGTGAAACTGGCCGAACTCGATGCCCTCGGCGGCTACACACCCGCCACCGCTCAGGGGTACGAGCAGGTGCTGCAGAAACTGGGTGATGATCTGGCGGGGTGCCTGGAAAGCTTGTAGCGCCACCGGCTTGGTAGTGGGAGGCAGCTTGCTGGCGACAGTCGCCAGCAAGCTGCCTCCCACAAGCGTTTACAAGGCAAACGGCAACGGCAGGTGAACGTCCTGGCGCTGTGCCAGGCGCTTTTCGAACTCTGCCGGGTCATGGATCAGCACGTCTTGTCCGGCAAAGGATTCGGCCGCGATCAGGCGGGAGAGCCAGAAGCGTACGCAACCTATGCGCAGCATGGTTGCCCAGAGTTTCGTTTCAGCCGACGTGAACGGCCGCAAGGCGGCGTAGGCGCCCAGCAGGGCTCTGGCGCGTACCGGGTCGATCTGGCCGTCTTCATGGGAGCACCAGTCGTTCAGCGCAATGGCCAGGTCATACAGCATCGGGCCGGAGCAGGCGTTGTAGAAGTCGATCAGCCCGGTCAGGTGCGTGCCTTCAAACAGGGCGTTGTCGCGGAACAGGTCGGCGTGCAGGTTGGCCCGAGGCAGCGCCATGATCTGCGGCTTGAGCGCTTCGATCTCCTGCAAAGCCTTTTCCAGCAGTGTTCTCTGTGGCTCGCCCAGGTGCGAAAGGAAGTTCGTACCCTCGCTGAGCATCCAGTCCAGGCCGCGATCGGTCTTGCGCTCCAGTACATTGCCGCGCGTCGCCAGATGCAGGTTGCCGAGCAACTCGCCGATCTGCACGCAATGCTGGGTGTTGGGTTCGCTGATGTGCTTGCCCGGCAGCCGCGGCTGCAGGAGCGCCGGTTTTTCTGCCAGTTCGCGCAAGGCCTGGCCGTCGGTGGTCCGCAAGGCGTAAGGCACCGGTAAGTCAGCGTCGTGCAGCACATCCAGCAGTTCGATGAAGAACGGCAGATCCTGAATCGGACCACGCTCGACGAGGGTCAGGACGAACTCGCCCTGCTCCAGGCTGATGAAGTAATTGGTGTTTTCACTCCCTGCGGCAATGCCTTGAAAGTCGAGCAAACGGCCGAGCCCGTAGGGGGCAAGAAATGTTTCCAGCTCGGGCCGAGCCAGTGGGGTAAAAACGGACATATCAGGACTGCCAGCAAAGTAAGTGAATTTTAGGTGTTACCAGCTGAATATTTCCCATTGGGGGATCAGCATGTCCGGTTGGTCCGAACGGATGAAATTGGGACTCGTACCATCAGCGCGCACAAGAAAATAAGGTTTTCCGTTCTTGGGCGTGATCTTCACAGCATAAAGAAACCCGTTCTGGCGGTATTCCTGGATGGTCTTGTCACCGTCGGTGCGGATGGTAACGTCTGGAGCGTCCGCAGGAGAATCCTCGGCTGCAATCACCAGGGGACAAAATACCAACAACCCAGCCAACAACAGTCGATTTGCCGTGCGCATGATAACCTTGTCCCTTTGTCGTCAATGGTCCTCGCATTCTAGCGCCGACCCCGCCGAAAAGGTTGATTCTGCTCATGAGCCAAGCGCCCCTCGTCCTGGTGGACGGTTCTTCTTACCTGTACCGCGCCTTCCATGCGCTGCCACCTCTCACCACGTCCAAAGGTTTGCCGACAGGGGCCGTAAAGGGCGTGCTGAACATGCTCAAGAGCCTGCGCCGGCAATACCCGAAAAGCCCGTTCGCGGTGGTTTTCGATGCCAAGGGCGGGACGTTCCGGGACGATCTGTTCGCCGAATACAAAGCCAACCGCCCAAGCATGCCGGACGATCTGCGCGTGCAGGTCGATCTGTTGCATGCCTGCGTCAAAGGGCTGGGGTACCCGCTGTTGTGCGTGGAAGGTGTCGAGGCTGACGACGTCATCGGCACCCTGGCGCGCAGTAGCGCGGCGGCGGATCGCCCGGTGATCATCTCCACCGGCGACAAGGACATGGCGCAACTGGTCGACGGCCACATTACGCTGGTCAACACCATGACCGGTAGCGTGCTGGATGTCCCTGGCGTTAAAGAGAAATTCGGCGTCGGTCCTGAGCACATCATCGATTATCTGGCCCTGATGGGCGATAAAGTCGACAACATCCCCGGCGTTCCCGGCGTGGGCGAGAAAACGGCCGTGGGCCTGCTGGTGGGTGTCGGCGGCGGTTTGAAAGAGCTGTATGAAAACCTCGACCTGGTCGCGGGCATGGCCTTCCGGGGAGCCAAGACCATGGCGCCCAAGCTCGAAGAACATCGCGACATGGCGTTTCTGTCCTATGAGCTGGCGACCATCAAGGTCGATGTGCCGCTGGACATCACTCTGGACGAGTTGCAGGTCGGCGAGCCGGATCTGGAAAAGCTCACCGAGCTTTATACCGAGCTTGAATTCAAGAGCTGGCTCGAGGATCTGCAGCGGCAAGCCAAGCGCGCCGGCGTGGAAATCGTCAAGGAAGAAGTCGCCTCCGAAATCGAGCTGCACTACGAAACCGTCCTCGATCAGGCCCGCTTCGACGTCTGGCTGGAAGAACTGCGCACCGCCAGCCTGATCGCCTTCGATACCGAAGCCACCGGCCTGGATGCCCAGCAGGCGCAACTGGTCGGCCTCTCGTTCGCCGTCAAAGTCGGTGAAGCCGCCTACATCCCGCTGACCCATTCCTACATGGGCGTGCCGGACCAACTGGACCGCGACACCGTGCTGCTGGCCCTCAAGCCGCTGCTGGAAGACCCGGCCATCCTGAAGGTCGGGCAAAACGCCAAGTTCGACATGAACATCCTGGCCAACTGTGCCATCGGCGGCGATCAGGAAAACGGCATTACCGTGCGAGGCGTTGCCTTCGACACCATGCTGGAATCCTACGTGCTGAATTCCGTAGCCACTGCCCACAACATGGACAGCCTGGCGCTGAAGTATCTCGGTCACCAGACCACCAGCTTTGAAGACATTGCCGGTAAAGGCAAAAAGCAACTGACATTCGATCAGATAGCTCTGGAGCAGGCCGGCCCTTACGCGGCTGAAGATGCAGATATCACCCTGCGTCTGCACCAGACGCTTTTTGCAAAGCTAGAAGCCGAGCCTGAGCTGTCTCGCGTTCTGACCGAAATCGAAATGCCGCTGGTGCCTGTACTGGCGAAGATCGAACGCGAAGGCGCGAAAGTGGATGCCAATCTGCTCGGTATTCAAAGTGTCGAGCTGGGCAACACCATGGTCGAACTGGAGCGTCAGGCTTTTGTTCTGGCAGGCGAGGAGTTCAACCTGGGCTCCCCGACCCAGCTCGGGAAAATCCTTTATGAAAAACTGAACCTGCCGATTCTGGGCAAAACGCCCACGGGCAAGCCTTCGACTTCGGAAGATGTGCTGGTCAAGCTGGCCGAGCAAGGCCATGAGCTTCCCACCTTGCTGTTGCAGTACCGCTCGATCAGCAAGCTGAAAAGCACCTACACCGACAGCCTGCCAGGGCAGATCAACCCGAGGACCGGTCGCGTTCACACGTCCTATAACCAGGCGGGCGCCGCAACGGGACGGTTCTCTTCCAGCGAACCCAACCTGCAGAACATCCCGGTGCGCACCGCGGAAGGGCGCAGGATTCGTCAGGCGTTCATTGCCCAGCCGGGTTACAAACTGCTGGCAGCGGACTACTCGCAGATCGAGTTGCGGATCATGGCGCACCTGGCCAGCGACGAAGGGCTGCTGGATGCCTTCCGCAATGGCCTGGACGTACACCGTGCGACGGCGGCCGAGGTATTCGGCGTCGAGCTGGATGAGGTCACCAGCGATCAGCGCCGCAGCGCCAAGGCCATCAACTTCGGACTTATCTATGGGATGGGTGCATCAGGCCTGGCCCGGCAGATCGGCGTCGATGGCAAGCAGGCCAAGGCGTATATCGAGCGTTACTTCGCTCGTTACCCGGGCGTTCGGGAATACATGGAGCGCACTCGCGAGAAGGCCAAGGAGCAAGGCTATGTCGAAACCTTCTTCGGGCGCCGGCTCTACCTTCCGGACATCAACTCCGACAACGGCATGAAACGCGCCGGGGCCGAGCGCACGGCGATCAACGCGCCGATGCAGGGCACCGCCGCCGACATCATCAAGAAGGCCATGGTTGCAGTGAACAACTGGCTGGAAGAGTCGCGTCTCGACGCACGCGTCATCCTGCAGGTTCACGACGAACTGGTACTGGAAGTGCGCGAGGATCTGGTCGAGCAGATCAGCGAGCAGATTCGCCCGCACATGAGCGGCGCTGCGCAACTGGCCGTGCCGTTGCTGGTTGAAGTGGGTGTGGGCAACAACTGGGACGAGGCGCACTGACCCCCTGACTACATGAACTTTTCGGCTGGCCGGGAACTTAACCGGCCAGCTGCGAGTCAGAGATTTCGACTGGTTGAGAAACCCGTCATGCTCCTAGTTGTGTTAAGTGTTGGCAGATATCCGGATCCCACCCTAAGGATCTGGACCTTGGACCCCGAACTTCCCCCCTCCCCATATGAAGTCCGGGGTTTTTTTTGCCTGCGATTTACCCTTCGGCAGGCGCTTTGTCTTCCAGCTCCATCCAGTCGGCCAGAACGGTATAGGCTTCTTCCAGGCCCATGCGCTTTGGTGCCGAGAACAGCTGGATGGTGACCGCTTCGCCCCAGCCCTTGCGGATCTGCGACTGAACCTTGAGCAGCGTGTTCTTGGCTGCGCCGTAGGTCAGTTTGTCGGCCTTGGTCAGCAGGACATGCATCGGCATCTGGCTGGCGATTGCCCAGTCCAGCATGAGGATGTCGAAGTCGGTCATTGGATGACGGATGTCCATCATCAGGATCAGGCCCTTCAGGCTTTCGCGGCTGCCCAGATAGGCTTCCAGGTGACGCTGCCAGTGTTGCTTGAGCGGGATCGGCACTTTGGCGTAGCCGTAGCCGGGCAGGTCCACCAGACGGCGGTCGTCATCGAGCTTGAAGAAGTTCAGCAGTTGCGTACGCCCCGGCGTTTTCGAGGTGCGCGCCAGGCTGGCGTGGGTCAGCGTGTTGAGCGCGCTGGACTTGCCCGCGTTGGAACGCCCGGCAAACGCGACTTCATAGCCTTCGTCATCAGGGCACTGATCGACCTTGGCGGCGCTGAGCATGAAAGTGGACTGTTGGCACAGGCCGAGGATGGGGTTCTTGAGTTGCATGTGATTTCCGGTGAAGGCCTTGCCTGCAAGGGGTGCGGCAAGAGGTGTCGTTTCCGTTTGGGTAGCGCGAGTATATAATGCCGCAAATTTTGTGTGGAATTCCCCGGCAGCGGGGGAAGAACACTGAAGCGAGAACTAATATGCGCATTAGAACGCAGTCCGCTTTCAACCTGAAAGGTTTTTACTGCGCAAGAGGACTTTGGCAGGCCGTGTGAAACGTAACGAGCGAAGATCAGGCAAGGCGAAAACAGGCGAGGAAGCGGAGTTTACGTGTTGTAAATGAGCATTCTGAGCCTGTTTTCAACGCTGCATGATCGAGCGCAGTAGTTTTCACACAGCCTGTTGGAGCTCCTTTTGCCAGGATCGTAACAATGCCGCGCGTGAAATGTGCAAGGACCGCAGTAGTCAGCATTTGCGAACCATCATCCTGGAGATGAGCAAATCACCTGCTACCTAACTTTTCACCATTAGCCGATCTGGATTACCTGATGAACAAATTATTCGTGAGTCTGCTGTTGACGCTGGGCATCAGTGGGGCGACCCAGGCCGCCGACGTTACCGGCGATGCGGCTGCCGGTCATGCAAAGGCAGCCGTGTGTGGCGCCTGCCATGGACCTGATGGCAACAGCCTGGCTCCCAACTTCCCGAAACTGGCAGGCCAGGGCCAGCGCTACCTGCTCAAGCAGTTGCACGAGATCAAGGATGGCAAGCGACCGGTAGTGGAAATGACCGGCCTGCTGACTCCGTTCAACGATCAGGATCTTGCAGACATCTCCGCCTATTATGCAGGCCAGAAAGGCAGCGTCGGTGCCGCAGACCCCAATCTGGTGGCGCGTGGCGAAGCCCTGTTTCGCGGCGGCAAGCTGGAAGAGGGCATGCCTGCCTGTACCGGTTGCCACTCGCCTGACGGCACAGGAAATGCCCCGGCCGGTTATCCGCACCTGGGTGGCCAGCATGCCGATTACATCAAGAAACAATTGACTGCATTCCGTGAAGGGGATCGGGTCAATGATGGCGACACCATGGTCATGCGCTCCATCGCGGCCAAGCTGAGCAACAAGGATATCGAGGCTCTGGCGCAATATATCCAGGGGTTGCACTGATCGATGCGAGGGCCTTCAAGCAGGTAATCGCAGGCCAATGCGTGACGTGTTTCATGACAGACGCAAAAAGGGTGGCCCGGGCCGCCCTTTTTTTTGATTGTCAGCGTTACACTAAGAACTCATGTCTTGATGACCGGTCGAAAAACCGTCGCTTCAAGGCGACTCAATCTGCTCAGGAGTAAAGCATGCGTAATCTGATCATCAGCGCCGCTCTGGTTGCCGCCAGTCTGTTCGGCATGTCCGCTCAGGCTGCAACACCCATCGAAGCTGGTAAGCAATATGTTGAATTGAGCAGCGCTGTGCCTGTTTCCGAGCCAGGCAAGATCGAAGTGGTTGAACTGTTCTGGTATGGCTGCCCACATTGCTATGCATTCGAGCCGACCATCAACCCATGGGCTGAAAAACTGCCTGCAGATGTCAATTTCGTACGCATCCCTGCCATGTTCGGCGGCGCGTGGGATGCCCACGGCCAGTTGTTCATCACCCTGGACACCATGGGCGTAGAGCACAAGGTTCACGCAGCTGTATTCAACGCCATCCAGAAAGACCGCAAGCCTCTGACCAAGCCGGAAGAAATGGCTGACTTCGTTGCCACTCAAGGCATCGACAGAGCCAAGTTCCTCGAAACCTTCAACTCCTTCGCAGTGAAAGGCAAGATTGCCCAATACAAGGAACTGGCCAAGAAGTACGAAGTGACTGGCGTACCGACCATGATCGTTAACGGCAAATACCGTTTCGACCTGGGCAGCTCCGGTGGCCCGGAAGAAACCCTGAAGGTTGCTGATCAGCTGATCGCCAAAGAGCGAGCGGCCACTCAGGCAAACAAGTAAGAGCCGTTCGCCATGCGCCGCTGGGGCAAGGGCACGGAGCGAGTCGTTGGCCTGCATGATCCGCAGGTCAACGAACACCATCTGCTGCAAAGCGGATTGCCAGCCGATGGCCGGCTTCGTTTGCTCAGCTTCAATATCCAGGTCGGTATCAGCACCGAGCGTTACCGGCATTACCTGACACGCGGCTGGCAGCATCTGCTGCCTCATGGTGGACGTGCAGGCAACCTGCAGAAGATCGGCGATCTTCTCAACGATTTCGATCTGGTGGCGTTGCAGGAAGCCGATGGTGGCAGCCTGCGCTCCGGCTTCATCAACCAGGTAGAGCATCTGGCTCAACTCGGTGGCTTCCCCTACTGGTATCAGCAACTCAACCGCAACCTGGGTCGCCTGGGTCAGCACAGCAACGGCGTGCTCAGCCGTCTGCGACCCGGCAAGATCGAAGATCACCCATTGCCGGGGCCTGCCGGACGCGGTGCCATCCTGGTCCGTTTCGGGGAAGGCGAGGACGCGCTGGTAGTGGTCATGATGCATCTGGCCCTGGGGCCACGCACTCGTGTAAGACAACTGGCCTATATCCGGGAACTGATTGGCGGTTATCGCCACCAGATCCTCATGGGCGACATGAATACCCATGCCAACGACTTGCTGGAGCATTCGCCGCTGCGCGATCTTGGTCTTCTGGCGCCGCAGGTCGAGGCAACCTTTCCGAGCTGGCGCCCACAGCGCTGCCTTGATCATATTCTGCTCAGCCCGACACTGACGCTCGAACGCGTTCAGGTACTGGCCCAACCCATTTCCGATCACCTGCCCGTTGCTGTAGAGATTCGCCTGCCTGCTTCATTGTGTGGGGACTCGCTACCCGTGCTCTCTGGTGGACCCCTTGAATGAGCGAAGAAGCCGAGCGCTGGAAAGAGAAGTATCTCAAGGGTATCGAGCAGCAGGACAGACTGGCGGAACGCTGGAACGCCCGGCTCGACTTGCTGCGCCGGGGTCTGGTCCGCAGTAGTCTCGCGGCGGAAGGTACCGACCGCGCTGTCGACGAATGCATGAAGGAAATGCGCGAAATCGTGCGCAAGGACGACATGGATGCGGGTTTGGCCGCTCTGATACCGCGCCTTGAAAAGGCAGTACTGGACTCCGAGCAACGTCGCGAAGTCCGGGTCGGGCAGATCAGCAGCGCCTTGAACGCGCTGGTGCACCAACTCCAATCCTTGCCGCTGCCCCGCGAGGTACGCAAACCCCTCAAGCGCTTTGCCAAGGACCTTGAAGACCGCGCCTCCCAGGCCCGGGAATTGCCGCTGCTGTTGAGCGAGCTCAGCGGTTTACAGGGCAAGGCGCTGACCTTGCTTGAAAAGCACGAAGAAGGCCATCGCCCCGGAATCCTGCAACGCCTGTTCGGCACCCGCGAAGAACATGGCGAGGCGGCCCATGGCCCCGAAAGCGCCCAGCCTGTTCATCCGCCTGCACCTGCCTCTGCCGAGCCGGAGCATGAAGACGTCAACGAGGTAGCTGAGCCGCCTTCGAGGCCCATGCCTGCACCGGCACCAAAAATCGAGATTGAAACACCCAAAGCCGAGGCAAAGACAGAGACTCCCGCTCCCACACCTGTGGTTGAGCCCGTCGCTGAAGCGCCAAAGCCGGTTGAGGTAGTAGCCGCTGCTCCCGCCCCAGTCGAAAAAGCGGTTCCCGCACCGGTGCCGGCTCCGCCGCAAGACTTGCTGGCACCAACGCCCACCGTGCCTTACGAGCATGTGCCCGTTGTGCAGGCCCCCGTCGAGGGCGACAGCGAAGAAGATGAGCCAGCGCTCGATGAGGAAGAAGCCAGCGAAGGCGATCCCAATTATTCCCTGCCTTACTCCCCGGAGCCGAGCTACAGCTCGGTGGCGTCTCATATCGAAGAAACCTTGCTGGGGCTGCTCAAGGACCTGACCTTGTCAGAGCACCATCGCCCCCAAGTCGAAGACATGCAGTCACGCCTCAAACACGGGCTCAACTGGTATGAACTGCTGCCGATCCTCGACGATCTGGCCGTTCTGATGCTGGCGATCAATAACGGTGGCCAGCAGGAATTCGGGACGTATCTCAAGCAGCTCAACGAGCGGCTGGAGTCGTTCCAGAGCCATCTGCAGGCCGCCAGCGAAGATCATGCAGAAAACCAGTCCACCGCCCGCGATCTCAACGAGCAGTTGCGCGAACAGGTGGGTGGCTTGCAGAGCAGCGTCCAGGACGCCTCCGACCTGCCCAGCCTCAAGCAGGTACTGGATAAGCGGCTGGAAGGCCTGCTCAGCACGATGGATCACTATCAGCGCAAACGGGATGACCGCGAGCAGGAAGTCGCCTCGCGCCTGCAAGGCCTCGCCGCCCGCGTCGCCAGCATGGAGCAGGAAGCCCTGGGTTTCCGGACTCACCTTGAAGAGCAACGCCAGAAAGCCCTGATCGACCCGCTGACCAGCCTGCCCAATCGGGCGGCGTGGGGCGAGCGTCTGGAGCAGGAAGTCGCGCAATGGCAACAGGACAAGAACAGCCTGTTGGTGTGCATGCTGGATCTGGATCACTTCAAGCGGATCAACGATGGCTACGGGCATCTGGCCGGTGACAAGGTGCTGAAGATCGTGGCCAGCGTCCTGAAAAAACGCATCCGCCCTACAGACTTCCTGGCCCGCTTCGGTGGCGAAGAATTCGTCATGCTCATGCCTGCCACCCAAGTCTCAACAGCATTGACGCTGCTCGACGAACTGCGGGCTGCGGTCGAACTGTGCCCGTTTCACTTCAAGGGTGAACGGGTAACGATCACAGTATCCATGGGCGTAACCGCCTTGCGCACAGGCGAGCGCAGCGATATCGCGCTCAAACGGGCCGATCAGGCGCTGTATCGGGCCAAGGAAAACGGCAGGAATCGCGTCGAACAGGGCTGACAGAAACATCTGGAATCCATCGACGTTTCACAGATGAAGCAATTCAGTCGCATTTTGTTATGATGTTGCATTCGCTGCCGACGTATCCTGACTGCCATGAAGCTGTTCTTCCCTGCATTCCTCCTTCTGGTCCTGACTGCCTGCTCCAGCGGGCCAAAACTCGATACCAGCCATCCTTCGGTCAACTATGACGGCCGGGTTCAATACGTCATCATGCACTACACCTCCGCCTCGCTTGAGCGCTCGCTGGAGTTGTTGACCCATGGCGAAGTCAGCAGCCATTACCTGATCGGCGATGACAACCCGGCAACGATCTACAAGCTGGTCGATGAAAGTGCCCGCGCCTGGCATGCCGGCGAGAGTGAATGGGAAGGCCGTACCTGGCTCAACTCCAGCTCGATCGGCATCGAGATCGTCAACCCCGGCTACACCGATACGCCCACGGGACGCCTCTGGTATCCATACACCGAAAGCCAGGTCCAGTCGATCATCGTGCTGCTCAAGGACATCATCAAGCGCAACAATATCGACCCTCGTCACATCATCGGACACAGCGATATCGCCCCGATGCGCAAGCTGGACCCGGGCCCACTGTTCCCCTGGAAACGACTGGCCCATGAGGGTATCGGCATCTGGCCAGACGAACGGCAGGTCGCCCAGCGTCAGGCACAGATGATGGATAACCTGCCCAGCATCGTCTGGTTCCAGGAGCAATTGGCACGCCTGGGTTACACCACGCCGCAGACCGGCGAGCTGGACACCGCTACACGCAACGTTCTGGCTGCTTTCCAGATGCATTACCGTCCGGCACGTTTCGACGGGCAACCCGATATCCAGAGCGCAGCCATCCTGAAGGTGCTCAACCGGGTCGACTAAATCAGGCTTCAGGGCTGCATTCTTTACCAAGCTATTTGCGTGCTTGTTGCTATACCTGATGGATATTCCATGCGGATATCCACCGATGCTAATCGCGCAAACGCGCTTTCGCATTCACCTTTCCCACCCTTGGCTGCTGGCGTTGCTGGCGGCCTTGTTGAGCGCGGCTGTCTTTTTATTCGGCAGTTTCGGGCTGGCCATGCATCAGGCGCGACAAAACGAAAGCCTGCAGATGAATGCTCAGGGCGAACGCTTCCTGGTGCGGCTGGAGCAGCTTTTCGGTCAACTGAGGGCAGGGCTGGACCAGTTGGAGCAGCAACCGCTGAGGCGCTGCAGCCCGGAAATGGTCGGGCGCTTGCGCGAGGTCATTTCCAGCCACCGCTTCATTTATGAAGCCGCGTATGTGGGAGACGCGCGCACCTGCTCCAGTTGGCCACGGCCCAAGGTGCTCAGCGAGCCACGGGCGCCCGACATTCGCGGCCCGACCTACGATTACTGGCTCAACACCTCGGCCCAGCCGGACGACAATCTGGCGGCACTGGTATTGGGCCGTGGAGATTTCCGGGTATCGACTTCACGGGGACATCTGACGGATGTGGTGGATCTTCCGGCGGGCGGCAGCCTGCTGGTGGTACTCGATAACGGCACCCGTGCGATACCGGTGCTGGGACCGGCGCAAGCCTGGCCGCCCGTGAAAGACTGGTTGCCGGACAGCAACACCACGCTGATCACGACAGCGGACCAACTGATCTACCGCATGCCCACCCAGAGCCCGGAATATCAACTGGTGCTGATAACCCCGCGCACCGACTTGCAGGTCAAGATCACCGGAGCCTGGAGGTTGCTGGTGCCCGCCAGCCTGTTGATGTCTTTGTGCATCGCGGCGCTGGTCCTGCAATTGATGCAGCAGCGCAAATCCCTGGGGGCCGAGTTATCGGGGGCATTGCGGCGCGAGGAATTGAAAGTCCTCTATCAACCCATCTTCAACCTTGAAACCGGCTTGTGTGTGGGTGCCGAAGCGCTGGTGCGCTGGCGCAGGCCGGACGGCACACTGACCAGTCCGGACCTGTTCATCCCGCTGGCTGAAAACACCGGACAGATCCGCCAGATCACCGACTTTGTCTTGCAGCAGTCGCTGGAAAAACTGGGGCCGCTGTTGCGCGCCAACCCGCATCTGTACATTTCGGTGAACCTGGCAGCCTGCGATGTCATCGCCCCGCGTATTGGTCGCGTAACGGCCAGATTACTGGCCCAGCACAAGGTGGCTGCCCGACAGATCGCGTTCGAGGTGACCGAGCGCGGCCTGATCGATGTGGTCGTGGCGCGCAACCATCTGCAAATGCTGCGCGACCGCGGCCATCAGATCCTGATCGATGACTTCGGCACGGGCTATTGCAGCCTGGCCTACCTGCAAACCTTGCCGGTGGACTGCCTGAAAATCGACAAAGCCTTCATTGATGCATTAGGGCATGACGCCGCCAGCAGCGGTGTGGCGCCCCATATCATCCGCATGGCCCACGCCCTGCAATTGCGGGTGATTGCCGAAGGCATCGAGTTCGAATCCCAGGCTCACCTGCTCAGGAGCGAAGGCGTCGTCTACGGCCAGGGCTGGCTGTTCGCCCGCCCTCTGACCGCCACGCGATTCTGCGAACTGGTCACCGGCGGTCGAAGAGGGACGGGGCGGCGCAAGGATGATGTGGCATGAACCTACAGCGGCAACGCCATGTAAAACTGCGTCCCCTGCCCGGGTCGTGAGTAGACGCCCATTCGCCCGCCGTGCAGTTGCACGATTTCCTTGCACAGCGCCAGGCCGAGACCGGCGCCGCCTTTCTTGCGGCCCACCTGCACGAACGGCTCGAAGATTCTTCCTTGTTGCCCGTAGGGAATGCCTTCGCCATTGTCTTCGATGCTGATGATTGCCCGCTCGCCATGGCGGCGTGCCTGCAGGCGGATCAAGCCATTTTCCGGGGTGTGACGCAGAGCGTTGTCCAACAGGTTATCCAGCACCCGCTCCAGCTGCGCCTGGTCGGCATGCAAATGGGAAACGGGCTCCTGAATGTCCAGCATCAGAGTGATGTCGCGCAACCGAGCCTGTTCCTCGAAGCGGCCTCTGGCTTCTTCGAGCAGATTTTTGATTGAGCAGGGAGCCAGCTTGAGTTTCTGCAATCCGTTCTGGTAACGCGAGAAATTCAGCAGGTCGTTGATCAGTTGCATCAGGCGCTGCATTTCTTCGGTGATGGTATTGAGCAAGTCCGCTTCGCGGGACTCTGCCGCAAAGTGCAGACGCTCCTGCAACAGCCCGAAGGCCATGTGGATACCGGTCACCGGTGTGCGCAGTTCATGAGAAGCGCGCAGGACGAACTCGCTGCGCACTCGCTCGAACGCCCGTTGCTCGGTCACATCGCGCAGCACCATCACGGCACCGAGAATATGGCCCTTGGTATGGCTGACGGGTGTCAGGCTGTAGGTCAGCAGCCTGGATTCGCCATCGATATCGATACTCAGGTCTTCCGGCGCATGCTCCAGAGTCCCGCCGCGCAGGATCAGGAATAACTGCTCATCCAGTTCGGGATGCTCCAGCGCTTCACCCAGGCCACGCCCGAGACGACTCTCATCCCAGCCGAGCTGGCGCTGAGCCACAGGGTTCAAATGCTCCAGACGGCCTTGGCGATCGATCATCAGCAGGCCGTCGTCGATACTGTCGAGCACCGCTTGCAGGCGCTGCTGGCCAGCCAGCAGCTCATCGACATTGGTGGCCTGATGCTGACGCAAAGCCTCGGCCATGAGGCCGAAACGTCGGGTCAGCAGGTTCATTTCGGCTGCCGAAGAGATCGGCAGCGTCACTTCATAGTTGCCCTGGCCGATATTATCGGCCGCCTTGGCCAACGCCTCGATGGGAGCGCCAAAGCGATGGGCAATACCATGGGCAGTGATGAATCCGACGCACAGCACCGCGATGCCTACCAGCCCAAGCAACCCGGCAATCCACAGCGCACGCTCCCGGGAATAGGCTTCGGCAGTGCTGATGTTCTTCAGGGCCTCGCCATGGGTATCCAGCAAGTCGTTGCGCAAGGCGTCGAAGCTGTCGCGCAGTTCCGGATTGTCATGCATGGTGCGCGCGTCATCCGCGAAGCGCTGAGAGGCCTCGAGGAAACGCTGATAGTACCGGCTCGTATTCTCGAAGCGGCCATGCACCAGGTTTTGTGCATCATGCTCGATGCCTTCGGCCAGCAACTTGTGAAACTCATCCTGATAGGTCTTCAGCATGCGCTTGTCAGGCGACGGGCTGATCATCATTACCAGTTGATCACCCAGGTTCTGCCGCAGCTTCAGGCCCAGCTCAAGGTTACTGATATTGCCCTGGATCAGCGCTTCCTGGCTCTTGGCCATTTGCATGACACTGACCAGACCCAGCAGCAGCCCCAGCAACGCAACCGTCATCAACGCCGAAATGCTAAGGAACAGGCGGGTACGTAACTTCATTGCCAGTTTCATACAGAACAACTCATAAGTTGTACTGCTTACGCTTGCGATAAAGCGTCGAGGAGTCGATACCCAGAGTCTTCGCAGCCTGATCGAGCGTGTCGCTGGTGGCCAGGACGGCGCCGATATGAGCCTTTTCCAGCTCATCCAGGCTCAAGGCCGCGCCCACGCGAGGCGCGTTGTTGGTCGGGACTTCGGCCATGCCCAAATGGCTGACTTCTACACGATCCTGCGGGCAGATGATGCTGGCACGCTCGATGACGTTGCGCAGTTCACGGATATTGCCGGGCCAGCGGTAGTTGAGCAGTGCGGCACGGGCTTCGTCGCTGAACCCGCGAGCCGGTCGGGCGTAATCCTTGACGAAGCGCGCCAGGAAGCGGTCGGCCAGCGTCAGGATGTCTTCGCTTCGCTCACGCAGCGCCGGAAGGTGAAGGGTGATTACGTTCAGGCGATACAGCAGATCTTCACGGAAACGCCCGCTGCGCACCATGTCTTCCAGGTTCAGGTTGGTGGCCGCCAGAATCCGTACATCGGCACGCCGCGTGACCGGGTCGCCGACGCGCTCGTATTCCTTGTCCTGAATGAAGCGCAGCAACTTGGGTTGCAACGTGAGTGGAAAATCGCCGATTTCATCAAGAAACAGCGTACCGCCATCCGCCTGATTGACACGACCCAGCGTACTCTCGCTGGCACCGGTAAAGGCGCCACGACTGTGGCCGAACAATTCGCTTTCCATCAGTTCGGCGGTCAGGGAAGGGCAGTTGATGGTGACGCAGGACTTCTTGGCCCGTTTGCTCCAGCCATGAATGGCGCGAGCCAGTTCACCTTTACCGGTCCCCGATTCGCCCAGGATCAGGATGTTGGCGTCGGTCACGGCAACCTGCCGAGCCGTTTCCAGAATGGCCATCATCGACGGGCTGTGTGAGTCCAGGCCGTCCTTGGGTTTGCGTATCTCGCCTTCCAGCGCTTCCAGACGGGCAGACAACTGCCGGACTTCCAGCTGCTTGGCAGTGGCAAGGCGCAGTTGGTCCGGGCTGCAGGGCTTGACCAGATAATCGGCGGCACCGGCCTGAATGGCATCGACCGCGGTATCGACAGCCGAATGGGCCGTGACGATCACTACGCGCATCCATGGTGCCTGAATACGCATCTGCGCCAGTACATCCAGCCCGTTGTCCTCGCCCAGACGCAAGTCCAGAAAGCACAGGTCGAACACCTGGCGCTGCATCAAGGTGTCGGCCTGTGCTGCGCTGTTGGCAGTGGCGACACTGTAACCCTCATCTTCCAGACAATACCGGAACGTGCGAAGGATGGCGGACTCGTCGTCCACTAGCAGAATACGGCCCTGATTCTCAGTGGCTGTTTCCATTTTTCCTACGCTCCTAAGTAAATGATCTTGGTTAGTGTCGGAATCATCGGGCAAGTTGCATGGTTGATTCTGATTGATTCTGTGACATGCATGTTAGCTATCTGTTCGAGCCTTGGCTAACCGCCTGATTTTCCTGACGATATTTCTTCCACCAGCCATGGTTCGAATCCATGGCCTCCCGATGCCCCTGATTTACAGGTTTGAACAGGCTTTCAGGCATTCGTGCAGAACGCACGACCGCAGGGGGTCGATCGTGCAGCTTGCTGGCCGGAACTTTTTCGAAAATATCTCAAGCCATTGATTTTATTGAACTTATTAAAAAATCAAAAAATGGCATGCAGCCTGCAATATCCCTTTCGTCCAAGGCCTGACCTCATGGCCAACCACATTCACCACACCGTTCAGGTAAAGGGAGTTTAAGGATGAACAGCCAGCATATTGCTCATTTGCGTATTTCATCCTTGCACATCCAACAAGGCCTTTTTCTGCTGCTGGCCTTGCTCGTCACCCTGATTGCGGTCCAGCAATTCCAGAGCTGGGATCAGTCGCGTGAAGCGGCCCAGACCCAACAGAAAATCATCAAGATCAGCACGTCGCATCAGAGCCTGACGCGCACCGCACAGATCAATGGTCTCGGACCCCAGCCGGTTGATGGCCTGGTGTCTGCAAACGAAGTAGTAACGCCGCAAAAATGGATCTTCTGATCCGGAAAAACCGAACGAAACGTTCCAAATTCAAATAGCTGTAAAAAGGAGTATCACCATGCTGAGTTGGGCTATCACGTTCTTGATCATCGCCATTGTCGCAGCCGTTCTGGGCTTCGGTGGTATCGCAGGCACTGCAACAGGTATCGCCAAGATTCTGTTCATCGTGTTCCTGGTCATGTTCGTCGTATCTTTCTTCTTCGGACGCCGTGGACGAGGCTGAGTAATGGGCAAATCCTTGCAATCACTGGCCGCCGCCCTGTTGATGGGCGGCAGTGCCATGGCAGTAGCCGCCAATGACGGTCAGGCTCGGGTCAATGAGCTGTTGAGTTCTGCACCCGAGTACCGCCAGACGTGGACCAAGGTCGTACAGAAAGAGGAACGGTTGCCCGAATGGGTCATCAACCTGTCCGGTACTTCCGAACAGATGACAGCCGTTACCGAAGACGGGGACCCTTACCTCGTCGGCCCTCTGTGCGAAACCGCAGAAACCTGTCGCAGCAAACGCCTCATCGTGTCGTTCAGCCTCGATAAGGAAGATGCCTACGCCATGCTGGTCGAAGTGCCTGCCGGACTCCCGGCCGACAAATCGCCTACCCGGCACGCGACATACCGTTTCCTGGGCAAACCGGATGAAGGCATGCAGCAATTGCTTAAAGAGCAATTGAGCAAAGACCCGAACTGGTATTGATCGGCATCCCTGATACCTCTCAAGGACCAGACATCCGGGCACACCCCCGTATGTCTGGTCTCCCGCATCCCTCGTTTCACTCTTCATCTCTGCAAGTGACACAAGCCATGTTCGCAAGTGCATAAGCATAGTCCGCACGTGTACCCTTGCAGGCTGCCGTAACCAATCGACGAGGGTTTCATGGGTTGGTTCAACCGTCACAAATTCCTGCCGTTTCTCGCCTGGCTGCCCGCACAGACACGTGCCAGCGTCGGTCGGGATGCATTGGTAGGTCTGAGCGGTGCCGTTCTGGCATTGCCACAATCCATCGCTTACGCGCTGATCGCCGGTCTTCCTCCGGAATATGGTTTGTACGCGGCCATCGTGCCGGTGCTGATCGCCTGTCTTTGGGGTTCGTCGTGGCATCTGATCTGCGGGCCGACGGCAGCCATTTCCATCGTGCTGTATGCCAGCATCAGTCCGCTGGCGGTTCCGGCCAGTCAGGACTACATCACCCTCATCCTGTTGCTGACGTTCATCGCCGGAGCATTCCAGTTGCTGCTGGGCATGATGCGCTTCGGCGCGCTGGTGAATTTCGTCTCACATTCCGTCGTGCTGGGTTTTACCCTGGGCGCAGCCATTGTGATTGCATTGGGACAGATACCGAATCTGACCGGGATCGACCTGCCCAGCCAGAGCACGGCCCTCAACAGCCTGACCGCGTTCCTTGAGCACAGCCAGGAGATCGACAAGCCTTCGCTGATCCTCGGCCTGCTGACACTGGCGCTGGGCATTACCCTGAAATATTTCGTGCCGCGCTGGCCGACGCTATTGATCGCGCTGGTATCGAGCAGCCTGCTGGCCTGGCTGTGGCCTGCGATGTTTGGCCATGTGAAAGTGGTCAAGGCTTTCGTGGGTCAGTTGCCGCCGTTCAGCCCGCTGCCGCTGGATCTGGAGTTGATCCTCAAACTGCTGCCGACCGCTGTGGCCATAGGGATGCTCGGGCTGGTGAACAGCCTGTCGATTGCACGCTCACTGTCGGCGCGCTCCCAGCAGTTGATCAATGCCAACCAGGAAGTCCGCGCACAAGGCCTGTCGAACATGGTCGGCTCCCTGTTTTCGGGTTACATGTCCGCCGGTTCCTTTACCCGCGCCGCCTTGAGTTATGAAGCCGGTGCCCGCTCGCCTTTGGCGGGGGTCTTTTCAGCGTTATGGGTCATGCTGTTTGCCGTGGCGGGAGCGTCACTGATTGCCCATATCCCGATTCCTGGCATGGCGGCCTCGATTCTGCTGATCTGCTGGGGGCTGGTGGATCATCGCGGTATCGCGGCGTTGTTCCGGGTCAGCCGTTCAGAGTTCTTCGTGATGGCACTGACTTGTGTCGCAACCCTGCTGCTGGAGTTGCAGACCGCAATCTACGCGGGCGTGCTGGCTTCGCTGTTCTTCTACCTCAAGCGCACATCGCAGCCCAAAGTGCAGCAGTGGCGCGAAGGTGACGAAGACATCATGCGGGTCGGCGGGTCGATTTTCTTCGGTGCCAGTCACTACCTGCAAACCCGTCTGCAGCGCACGGAAGGCAAGCACGTGGTGATCGATGCCCAGCACATCAACTTCATCGACTATTCAGGCGTGGAAATGCTGCACCAGGAAGCACGACGCCTGCTCAAACAGGACCGGACGCTGACTTTGCGTCGCGCCCGGCAGCAGGTCGTCGAAGAATTGCAGAAGCTGGAAGGCGCGGAAAAGTGCCCGATCCTGTTCGAGGATTAGGCGCTCGCCAACTGCCGCCGCATCTCGGCCAGGACCTGCGAGGAATCCGGACGCACGCCGCGCCATAGCAGGAAGGCTTCGGCAGCCTGTTCGACGAGCATGCCCAGGCCATCAACGGCCTGGGCTGCGCCGTGTTCACTCGCCCAGCGACAGAAGGCGGTAGGCTCCTTGCCGTACATCATGTCGTAGCAGAAGGTATGGCCCGGCTGGATCAGGCTAGGGGCAATCGGCGGCAACTCGCCCGACAGGCTGGCGGAGGTGGCGTTGATAATCAGGTCGACCGACTCTTCCAGCCAGTCGTAACCGCTGGCGAATACCGGACCGAGGTCGGTAAAGAGCTGAGCCAGGTTTTCGGCTTTTTCCACTGTCCGATTGGCGATCACCAGTGCGGCGGGTTTCTGCGCGAGCAACGGCTCCAGAGCACCACGAACAGCGCCACCGGCACCGAGCAGCAGGATACGCTGGCCTTGCAGGCTGACACCGTAATTGACCGTCAGATCACGCACCAGCCCGGCGCCATCGGTGTTATCCCCCAACAGCGTGCCATCGGCCTGCTTGCTCAAGGTATTCACGGCACCTGCGCGCCTGGCACGCTGGGTCAGGCTGTCAGCCAGGCGATAGGCTTCTTCCTTGAACGGCACGGTCACATTGGCTCCGCGACCGGTCTGGAAAAAATTCCGGGCGAAGGCCGTGAAGTCATCCAGTGGCGCCAGCGCGGTTTGGTAATCCAGTTGCTGCTCTGTCTGCCTGGCGAACAGGCTGTGGATCAATGGCGACTTGCTGTGGCCGATGGGATTACCGAATACGACGTACTGGTCCATTTGTGTTCCTGTTGATGTGTTTATCGCCCAGTGCAGTACTGACTGTGGGAGGCGGCTTGCCGGCGACTGCGGAGTTGAAGCCGATAAAAATGCTTTGGCTTCACTGGCCCCTGTCGCCGGCAAGCCGCCTCCCACAAAGACCGGGTTTCTGTCATTCAGCCAGCCAGTCCCGATCCTGCAGAAAGTACTCGGTCAGGCGAGCTTCTTCGCTGCCCGGCGCAGCCTTCCAGTCATAACCCCAACGCACTTGCGGGGGCAGGGACATCAGGATCGATTCGGTACGGCCACCCGATTGCAGGCCAAACAGCGTGCCACGGTCATAGACGAGGTTGAACTCGACATAACGGCCACGTCGGAATTCCTGGAACTCGCGCTGTTGCACGGTATAAGCCGTGGCCTTGCGACGACGCACAATCGGCAGGTAGGCGTTGATGTAGGCATCACCGATGGCACGCATGAAAGCGAAGCTGGTATCGAAATCCCAGTGATTCACATCGTCGAAGAACAGACCGCCAACCCCGCGTGGCTCATTGCGATGCTTGATATGGAAGTAGCTGTCGCACCAGGCCTTGTAACGGGGATAGACGTCATCGCCAAACGGCGCGCAGGCGCGTTCGGCAACCCGGTGCCAGTGAACGCAATCCTCTTCGACGCCGTAGTAGGGCGTCAGGTCGAAACCGCCACCGAACCACCAGACCGGCTCTTCGCCTTCTTTTTCTGCGATGAAGAACCGCACGTTGGCGTGGGAAGTCGGCACATGGGGATTGTGCGGATGGATCACCAGGGAAACACCCAGGGCCTCGAAGCCGCGCCCGGCCAGTTCGGGCCGGTGAGCACTGGCCGACGGCGGAAGGTTGCTGCCAAAGACATGGGAAAAGTTGACGCCGCCCTTTTCAATGACAGAGCCGTTTTCGATGACCCGCGTTCGACCACCGCCACCTGCAGGACGTGTCCAGGCATCTTCGACAAAGTGTGCGCTGCCGTCTTCGAGCTCCAGGGCCTTGCAGATTCGGTCTTGCAGATCCAGCAGGTAGGCTTTTACGGCCTCGGTACGGGTAGTCATAGTTGATCCCTGATGCTGACTTCAAACGGCTGAGCCCCCCGAATGCCAAGGGGTACAGGCAAATTGGCGCGTAGCATACCACTGGCCGACCTGCCTTCGCAGTTGACGAGAATCACTTGAAGGAGTCCGATAGCCTATCTGACGATTCGTTTCAGCATGGAGATAGCAAATGGCAAAGCGTATCCAGTTCAGCACTGTCGGAGGACCCGAAGTACTTGAATATGTCGACTTCGAGCCGGCCCAACCCGGCCCGCAAGAGGTCGTGGTTCGCAACAAGGCCATTGGCCTGAATTTTATCGACACCTATTACCGCAGCGGCCTTTACCCGGCGCCCTCGTTTCCTTCGGGGCTTGGCACTGAAGGCGCGGGCATTGTCGAGGCCATCGGCAACGAAGTGACGCGCTTTCAGGTGGGCGACCGTGTGGCTTATGGCACAGGCCCGCTGGGCGGCTACAGCGAGTTGCATGTACTGCCCGAGGCCAATCTGGTGAAGCTGCCCGATTCCATCAGCTTCGAGCAGGCGGCAGCCGTCATGCTCAAAGGCCTGACGGTGCAATACCTGCTGCGCCAGACCTATCTGGTCAAACCCGGAGAAACCTTTCTGTTCCACGCCGCTGCCGGTGGTGTCGGTTCGCTGGCCTGCCAGTGGGCGAAGGCTCTGGGCGCAAACCTGATCGGCACGGTCAGTTCACCGGAAAAGGCCGAGCACGCCAAAGCCCTGGGTGCGTGGGAAACCATCGACTACAGCCATGAAAACGTGGCCAGCCGGGTACTGGAACTGACCGAAGGCAAGAAGTGCCCGGTGGTCTATGACGGCGTCGGCCAGGACACATGGCTGACCTCTCTCGACTGCGTGGCACCTCGCGGTCTGCTGGTCAGCTTCGGCAATGCTTCCGGGCCGGTTTCAGGCGTGAATCTGGGGATTCTGGCGCAGAAGGGTTCGCTTTACGTGACCCGCCCGACCCTGGGCAGCTACGCCAACAACGCGCAGAACCTGCAAGCGATGGCTGACGATCTGTTCAACATGCTCGCCAGCGGCAAGATCAAGCTCAACGATATCCAGCAATACGCCCTGAAGGACGCCGCCCAGGCGCAGATCGAACTGTCGGCACGGCGCACCACGGGGTCGACGATTCTGATTCCTTAACCGGGCCGCACCACCTGGCCGGTCTCGATATCTCGAATGACACTGGGATTTCGGCGACCGCCCAGGCTGCCGCCGAGCACCAGATCGATCTGCCCACGGAAATATTGCTCCACGCGTAGCCGCGAGCGGGCAGCGGGGCGACCGGCCGGGTTGGCAGAGGTGGAAATCAAGGGGCCGACCAGAGCACACAGCTCACGCACGGTCGGGTGATCGGTCACGCGCAGGGCCACGGTTTCATGCACGCCGGTGATCCACTCGGGTAGCAGGTTCTGATGCGGCACCAGCCAGGTGTTGGGACCCGGCCAGGTGCTGGACATGCGATCGATCCACTGCTCGGGGAAATCCTCGAACAGAAAGTCGAACTGCCGGATGTTGTCGGCGATGAGAATCAGCCCTTTATCCACAGGCCGCGACTTGATCGCCAGCAAGCGATAAACCGCTTCTTCATCCCACGGATCGCAACCAAGTCCCCAGACTGCCTCGGTTGGATAGGCAATCACCGCTCCGGCACGAATATCTCGAGCGGCTTGCTGCACACGCCAACTGCTGACCATTGATGTATCTCCGCTAAATCTTGCCGGGCAGTTTAACCTCAGGGCGCCCGTGCGAACCATCGTCCGGCTTCATTGCTGATCATTCCGTCCAGTTCCAGCTCGGTCAGGGCTGCCAGCACCCGAGGCAGCGGCCATTCACTGGCAGCCGCCAGCGCTTCGCTGGTCTGGGGTGCGGCGTGCAGGAGGGTCAGCAGCAAAGAGGTTGGAGAGTGCTTACCCTGGGCAGCACTCTGACAAGCGGGCGTCTTGGATTTTGCGAGCGCTTCGCCCTCAGTCGCGGGCAAGCGCGCTCCTGCATCAATAAGGTGCCAGTGCTGGAGGGCTTCGAGAATATGATCCACGGTTTCCACCAGCACCGCGCCATCGCGGATCAACTGATGACAACCACGGGCACCGGGGTGATGGATGGAGCCGGGAATGGCATAGACCTCTCGACCATGTTCCGCCGCCAGTCGCGCCGTAATCAACGATCCGCTGCCCACACTGGCCTCCACCACCAGCACGCCCAGAGACAGGCCGCTGATGATCCGGTTGCGACGCGGGAAGTTGCTGGCCTGTGGTCCGGCATCCAGCGGAAACTCGGAAATCACCGCGCTGCCCTGGGCAATCATCTGCGCGGCCAGGTGTCGATGGCGCTGTGGATAAAGTTTTTCGAGGCCCGTGCCCAGCACGCCGATTGTGGCTCCGCCAACGTCGAGGGCACCCTGATGCGCAGCACCGTCGATTCCCAACGCCAGACCGCTGGTGATGACAAAACCGGCACCCGCAAGGCTTCGGGCAAAAGCTGCGGCGGTGTCCATCCCCGGCTTCGAGGCACGACGACTGCCGACCATTCCCAACTGGGGTCGCTCAAGAATCGAAGGGTTGCCAGCGATGAATAACAGAGGCGGTGGGTCGGCGATTTCAGCAAGCAGTGCCGGGTAGCCAGGGTCGTCCCACATCAATAAATGCTGGTTCTCATGCTCAAGCCAGGCCATTGCGGCACTGGCTCCATCACGCACCAGCGGGTCGCGCCGGGCTTCGGCACAGGCCGTCGGCAGCCCCAATGCGCGCCATGCACTGGCAGGTGCACAGAGGGCAGCCGAGGCGGAACCGAAGGCATCGATGAGTCTGGAAAAGCGCTTGGGTCCTACCTCCGGCAAGCGATGTAAACGCAGGCGCGCTTCCAGTTCGGCAGGCGAAGGAACAGCTTTTTCAAACAGCGGCATAAGATCGTCCTTGATCCATAGCCCACTTCAGGAGGTGGGCAAACCTGTGGATAACTCTGTTGACAACAATTTGATAAGTGAAAAGCCCGGTGGAAAAAACCTGTATCAGGCCTGAGACAGAGCCTCAGGGGTTACGGACCTTGTCCATAATGGCCAAAGATCGGTTCGCGTGCAGGACCAAGGCGTAACTGAGCTTTTCATAAGTGCGGAAAACCATCAGCAGCCCGGAGCGCTCGTCGGGAATTTTCACCTGATCGCCAGTCACCCGGTCGCGGACCGTTTCGCCAGTCTTGAAAATCGCCAGCACATTGCCTTCGACCAGACCGTCGCGTCGACCTTTGTTGAGTGTCACCACGTCGTAGACGCCGACCTGGGTCACGCCCCGAGGCACATCGAGAATCAGGCCTTCGATGGCGTTCTGTGGCGCACTGGGCAGGAACGTCGAATTGATTGCCCGCTCTTCACTGGTGAACAGGCGGTCGCCCAGACGCACTTCCTGGGTAGAGCGCTGCAACATCAGGGTAGAAACATCACCTTCGGTGGCAACGACTTCACCGCCGCCGATATCGTCGGCATTGATGCCCAGCACTTCCTTGGTGGCCGGATCGGTGTAGACCTTGCCTTGACGGAAGATCCCGTAGCTCATCTGATCAGGGTCCAGATTGCCGCGCGCATAGATGCGGTCGCCTCCGCCGCTGAGTACACGCTCGGCATTGCCTGCAACGATGTAAGGGGCCTTGTTGAACTGGTCGGCGTCGTCGACGATCCGGTTACTGATCAGAAACGCATTGATGGCGCCCAGCGGAATGCTCGGGATCGCTTCGATCGTCGGCGTGCTGCGCACACGCGGTGACAATTTGATGGTGCCGCGGGATTCGGCGCGGTTGAGTACCACACGAGGCTGGCCGTCGATGTAGATCAGCGAAAGCGAGTCGCCGGGATAGATGAGGTCAGGATCGCGTACCTGGGGATTGGCCCGCCATATCTCGCGCCATTTCCATGGTTCGCGCAAGAATTTGCCGGAAATATCCCAAAGTGTGTCACCGGCAACGACGGTATAACTCTGCGGGTGGCCTTCCTTGAGTTGCACTTGCGCCTGAGCAAGACCGCTGGCAGTCAAAAGCAGCAGGGCGAGTAGTGATTTCCTCATGCGGTGAATCCCTTTATCATGTTGTCTCGCGTAAACATAAGTCCCATCAGTCTCATATAGCTGTCTGCTTTGACGTTTCAAGCCTGGCAGCCGATTTTGACTTTACCCTACAGTGCAGCCCTTACGTATATGGCCATTCTAAACATTCTCGAATTTCCCGATTCGCGCCTGCGCACCATCGCCAAACCTGTGGCGATAGTAGACGACGGCATACGCCAGTTGGTCGACGACATGTTTGAAACCATGTACGAGGCCCCGGGCATCGGTCTGGCAGCGACCCAGGTCAACGTCCACAAGCGCGTGGTCGTGATGGACCTGAGCGAAGATCGCACCGAGCCTCGCGTCTTCATCAACCCCGAAATCGAAATGCTGACCGAAGAAATGGATCAGTATCAGGAAGGCTGCCTCTCGGTACCCGGGTTCTATGAAAACGTCGACCGCCCCGTAAAAGTTCGCATCAAGGCTCTGGACCGTGACGGCAAGCCTTACGAACTGGTTGCCGAAGGTTTGCTCGCCGTCTGCATCCAGCATGAATGCGATCACCTGAACGGCAAGCTGTTCGTCGACTACCTCTCCAATCTGAAGCGTGACCGGATCAAGAAAAAGCTGGAAAAACAGCACAGACAGAACGCTTGATCCATCACCCAAAAGGCCTGTGAGGGCCTTTTCTTTTTTACACAACGAGAAGCCCATGACCGAGCCACTGCGCATCGTCTTCGCCGGTACTCCGGAATTTGCCGCCGAACACTTGAAGGCCCTGCTGGACAGCCCTCATCAGATCATCGCGGTCTATACCCAGCCTGATCGCCCGGCCGGTCGTGGACAGAAGCTGATGCCAAGCCCGGTCAAGCAACTGGCGCTACAGCATGGCCTGCAAGTGCTGCAACCGCCAACCCTGCGTGATGCCGCCGCTCAGCAGGAGCTGGCCGAGCTCAAGCCCGACCTTATGGTGGTGGTCGCTTATGGCCTGATCCTGCCGCAAGTGGTGCTGGATATTCCTCGTCTGGGCTGCATCAACAGCCATGCCTCCTTGCTGCCACGCTGGCGCGGTGCAGCGCCGATCCAGCGGGCCGTGCAGGCGGGTGATGCCGAAAGCGGCGTGACCGTCATGCGCATGGAAGCCGGCCTGGATACCGGCCCGATGCTGCTCAAGGTCACGACGCCCATCACGGCAGAAGACACCGGCGGCACCTTGCACGATCGCCTTGCCGAACTAGGTCCGCCTGCCGTAGTGCAAGCCGTGGCGGGTCTGGCAGAGGGTTCGCTGGTGGGCGAAGTGCAGGACGATACACTCGCCACGTATGCTCACAAATTGAACAAGGACGAGGCACGCATCGACTGGAGCCGCCCGGCAGACGAGCTGGAACGCCTGATCCGCGCCTTCAATCCGTGGCCCATCTGCCACAGCACCTTGAATGAAGAAGCCCTCAAGATACTGGCCGCCAGCCTTGCCGAAGGGCAGGGCGCACCGGGCACGATTCTCGGTGCCAGCAAGGACGGCCTGATCGTCGCCTGTGGCCAGGGCGCCTTGCGCCTGACTCGCCTGCAATTGCCGGGCGGCAAGCCGCTGAACTTCACTGACCTGTTCAACAGCCGTCGCGAGAAGTTCGCCACCGGCACGGTGTTGGGCCAATGAACCCGCGTCTGGCTGCCGCCAGAGCCTTGGCCGCCGTGCTGAGCGGCAAGGCTTCGCTGAACAGTTCGTTGCCGACCCAGCTGGATAAGGTCGACATCCGTGATCGGGGCCTCACTCAGGATCTGGCTTTCGGCACGGCACGCTGGCAGCCACGCCTGTCCGCGCTGGCAGCCAAACTGCTGCAAAAACCCTTCAAGGCCGCTGATGCCGATGTCGAGGCCTTGTTGCTGGTGGGACTTTATCAGTTGCTCTACAGCCGCATTCCCGCCCACGCCGCCATCGGTGAAACGGTGGGTTGCGCCGACAAGCTGAAAAAACCATGGGCCAAAGCATTGCTCAATGCCGTCCTGCGTCGTGCCCAACGAGAAAGCGAAGCGCTGCTGGCTGAACTGGAACACGATCCGGTGGTGCGTACCGCTCACCCGCGCTGGCTGCAAAAAGCCCTGAAAGCCGCATGGCCCGAGCAATGGGAAGCCATCTGCGCCGCCAACAACGCGCATCCGCCCATGATCCTGCGGGTCAACCGTCGGCATAACAGTCGCGCTCAATACCTTGAGCTGTTGAAAACCGCCGGGATCGAAGCCGTTGCCTGCACCTTCAGCCAGGATGGCATCCTGCTGGCCGAGCCGGGTGATGTGCGCTCACTCCCCGGTTTTGCCGAAGGCTGGATCAGCGTGCAGGATGAAGCCGCGCAACTGGCTGCCGACCTGCTGGAACTGGCGCCCGGCCAACGTGTGCTGGATGCCTGCTGCGCGCCGGGCGGCAAGACCTGCCATCTGCTGGAAGTGCAGCCGCAACTCGACGGCGTGGTGGCTGTTGATCTGGAAGCCAAGCGTCTGGTGCGCGTGCGGGAAAACCTCGACCGCCTGGGCCTGGATGCCGAACTGATCGCAGCCGACGCCCGGGAAACCGCCCAATGGTGGGACGGCAAGCCCTTCCAGCGCATTCTGCTCGATGCGCCTTGCTCGGCCACCGGCGTGATCCGCCGCCACCCGGATATCAAGCTGACCCGTCAGGCCGATGACATTACCGCCCTGGCCACGCTGCAAGGCGAGTTGCTGGACGCGCTCTGGCCGACGCTGCAAGTCGGCGGCATTCTGTTGTACGCCACCTGCTCGACGCTGCCCACGGAAAACACTGAAGTGATCGAGGCCTTCCTGGCCCGTACCTCCGGCGCCCGCGAGCTGGACATCGCCGGACAGCTCGGCCAGCAACCCGCAGGCATCAAGCAGCCCCACGGCCGCCAGTTGCTGGCGCAGGAAGGTGGGCATGATGGCTTCTATTACGCCAAACTGATCAAGATCGCAGCGTCGGTCTGACAGGGAGATAGCCGTTGAAAATCATCATCCTGGGTGCAGGGCAGGTTGGCGGCACGCTGGCCGAACATCTGGCCAGTGAAGCCAACGACATCACCGTAGTGGACACCGATGGCGACCGCCTGCGTGACCTGGGCGACCGCCTGGATATCCGCACGGTACAGGGCAAGGGCTCGTTTCCCACAGTGCTGCGCCAGGCGGGTGCCGATGATGCCGACATGCTGGTGGCCGTCACCAACAGCGATGAAACCAACATGGTCGCCTGCCAGGTGGCCTACACGCTGTTCCACACGCCGACCAAGATTGCCCGGGTCCGTGAAGCGGCTTACCTGACCCGCGCCGGTCTGTTCGACAACGATGCGATTCCGGTGGATGTATTGATCAGCCCGGAACAGGTCGTCACCAACTACATCAAGCGTCTGGTCGAATACCCCGGCGCCCTTCAGGTGATCGACTTTGCCGAAGGCAAGGCACAACTAGTGGCCGTCAGGGCTTATTACGGCGGACCGCTGGTGGGTCAGAAACTGCGCCAGCTGCGGGCGCACATGCCCAATGTCGACACCCGGGTAGCCGCGATATTCCGTCGCGACCGGCCTATCACGCCCCATGGCGACACCGTTATCGAAGCCGATGACGAAGTGTTCTTCATTGCGGCCAAGGCGCATATTCGCGCCGTAATGGGCGAGATGCGCCGCCTGGACGAAAGCTACAAACGCATCGTGATCGCCGGTGGCGGCAACATTGGCGAGCGTCTGGCCGAAGCCATCGAAAGCCGCTATCAGGTGAAGATCATCGAGATGAACCCGGCCCGTTGCCGTCATCTCTCGGAAACCCTCAACAGCACGGTGGTTCTGCAAGGCAGTTCTTCGGATCGCGACCTGTTGATGGAAGAGAACATCGGCAATACCGACCTGTTCCTGGCCCTGACCAACGACGACGAAGCCAACATCATGTCGTCGCTGCTGGCCAAGCGAATGGGGGCGCGCAAGGTGGTCACCCTCATCAATAACCCGGCCTATGTGGACCTGGTGCAAGGCGGGGAAATCGATATCGCCGTCAGCCCGCAACTGGCGACCATCGGCACCTTGCTGACCCACGTGCGGCGCGGTGATATCGTCAGTGTGCATTCACTGCGCAGGGGAGCGGCCGAAGCCATTGAGGTCGTAGCCCACGGCGATGCCAAATCCAGCAAGGTCATCGGCAAGGCCATCAGGGACATTATCCTCCCGCAGGGCACCACCATCGGCGCCATCATCCGCGACGAAGAAGTCCTGATCGCCCACGACATCACCGTGATCGAATCCGGCGACCACGTGATCATGTTCCTTGTGGATAAAAAATACATCCGCGATGTTGAGCGGCTGTTTCAGGTGGGGTTGAGCTTCTTTTAACTGATCAATAAAGAAACAGACAAACCTGTGGGAGGCAGCTTGCTGGCGAAAAAGGCCTGAAAACCGACAGACATTCTGCGTCTGTACGTGAAGTCGCCAGCAAGCTGCCTCCCACAAAGTGTTCCTGAACTGTTCAATACCAGCGCGCTTCGCCTTCCGGACGCTTCTTGAAGCGCTTCATGGTCCACATGTACTGGCTCGGATAAGCCCGCACATATTTCTCGACCACCTTGCTCATGGCTGCCGCCGATGTTTCAGTGTCGGTGCTGTACATGTCTTCAGGTGCAGCTTCCAGAACCACCTTGTAGCCTGAACCGTCCGGCAGGCGCATGGCGTGCAGGAAGACGCCAACGGCTTTGCCGCCAGCCAGCATGTTGGGCACGAATTTGCTGGTCAGTGCCTGGGTACCGCAGAAGGGTACGAAGATACCGGCCGACTCTGCCGGCTCCGGATCCGCAGGAATCCCCACCGAGCCGCCTTTACGCACTTCCTTGATGACACTGAGGATGCCTTCCTTGGTGGAAGCCGCAACACGGTTGCCCAACTGCACCCGCTGCTTGCGCAGCAGTTCGTCCACAGCCTTGAGCTTGGGTGGACGATAGAAAATGATCGGTTTGCACTGGCTGCAATAGAAGTGGTTGAGCACTTCCCAGTTGCCCAGGTGGCTGGTGATCCCGACCACACCCTTGCCAGAAGCGAGAGCGTCCTTGAGCACATCGAGGCCTTCGACTTCACGCACCAGGTCGATGGACTTCTGGGCAGGCCAGATCCAGGCGCAGGCGCTTTCGGTCAGGGTCTTGCCGATATCCATCAGGCTGCGACCCACCAATTGGTCCAGCTCAGTCTTGTTCAGTTCCGGAAAGCATTTGGACAGATTGATCCGCGCCACTTCACGGGAACGGTTGGGCAGTTTCCACATCAACCAGCCAATCGCAGTACCGACCCATTGCACGGCACGCCAGGGCAGCAGGGCAAACAACCGCAACGCCCCGACAATCATGGCACCTTTGAACTTATCCACAGATCACTCCCAAATTCTCGAGGTGCGCATTGTAACCTTCAGCGGACCAGAGTCGCGTATCGATCACAATCGACGGTGTGATCCATGACCATGCCGCTCGATTGCATGTAGGCGTAGCAAATGGTCGGGCCGACAAAAGTGAACCCTGCTTTCTTCAAGGCCTTGCTCATGGCTTCGGCCTCTGGCGTGATGGCCGGGACCTCGCTGCGGTCCTTGAAGTGGTTGACCTTCTGTTCTCCACCGACAAACGACCAGAGAAAGCCGACCGGGTCGTCCAGTTTCAACCAGGCCTGTGCATTGCGGCGGGCAGCGTTGAGTTTGAGGCGGTTACGGATGATGCCCGGCTCCTGCATCAGGACTTCAATCTCGTCGTCGGTCATGACGGCGATGCGATGAACATCAAAACCGAACATGACTTCGCGATATCGCGGGCGTTTTTTCAAAACCGTGATCCATGACAGACCGGCCTGGAACCCTTCGAGCAAAAGCAACTCGAAGAGCTTCTGCGCATCGCGCAGCGGCACTCCCCATTCCTGATCGTGATAAGCGATGTAAATCGGGTCTTCATTGCACCAAAAGCAGCGAGTCATAGGCCTTCCAAGGGTGGACGTGCAGCCGAATCGGGTATACTCCCGCTCTTTAAATCGCAGCCCAGCACAGGTGAATTTTGTGAGCCAGCCTACGCCAGCCGTGCGTACCTTCCAAGACTTGATCCTCGCCCTCCAGCAATACTGGGCAGAACAAGGTTGCGTGGTACTTCAGCCCTACGATATGGAAGTAGGCGCCGGCACTTTCCACACCGCCACATTTCTGCGCGCCGTAGGCCCGGAAACCTGGAACGCCGCTTACGTACAGCCAAGCCGTCGCCCGACTGACGGCCGTTACGGCGAAAACCCCAACCGCCTGCAGCATTACTATCAGTTTCAGGTGATCCTGAAGCCGAACCCGGACAACTTTCAGGAACTGTACCTGGGCTCACTCAAGCACATCGGCCTCGACCCGCTGGTGCATGACGTCCGTTTCGTCGAAGACAACTGGGAATCGCCAACTCTGGGTGCCTGGGGTCTGGGCTGGGAAATCTGGCTCAACGGCATGGAAGTCTCGCAGTTCACCTACTTCCAGCAGGTCGGTGGCATCGAGTGCTACCCGGTGACCGGCGAAATCACCTACGGCCTGGAGCGTCTGGCCATGTACCAGCAGGGCGTGGACTCGGTCTACGATCTGGTCTGGGCTGACGGCCCGTTCGGCAAGGTGACTTACGGCGATGTGTTCCACCAGAACGAAGTGGAGCAATCGACCTACAACTTCGAACACGCCAACGTCGAAAAACTGTTCGAGCTGTTCGACTTCTATGAAAGCGAAGCTGCACGCCTGATCGAGCTTGAGCTGCCATTGCCAAGCTATGAAATGGTCCTCAAGGCTTCGCACACCTTCAACCTTCTGGATGCGCGCCGGGCCATTTCCGTGACTGCGCGTCAGCAGTACATCCTGCGCGTGCGCACGCTGGCCCGTTCTGTCGCCCAGAGCTACCTGCAAGCCCGGGCCAAGCTTGGCTTCCCGATGGCACCGCCCGATCTACGCGATGAAGTGTTGGCTAAGCTGGAGGCTGCACAATGAGTGCTCAAGATTTTCTGGTCGAACTGGGTACCGAAGAACTGCCACCCAAGACCCTCAGTGCCTTGGGCGATGCATTTCTGGCCGGTATCGAAAAAGGCCTGCAGAGCGCTGGCCTGACCTACAGCGCCAAACAGGTTTACGCCGCGCCACGTCGTCTGGCGGTGCTGGTGACCGGCCTGGCCACGCAACAACCGGATCGCAGCGTCAATCTGGACGGTCCGCCTCGTCAGGCCGCTTTCGATGCTGAAGGCAACCCGACTCAGGCAGCACTGGGCTTCGCCAAGAAATGCGGCGTCGATCTGAGCGAAATCGATCAGAGTGGTCCCAAGCTGCGTTACAGCCAGACCATCATCGGCAAACCGACCGCTTCACTGCTGCCGACCATCGTCGAAGACTCGCTGAACGACCTGCCAATCGCCAAACGCATGCGTTGGGGTGCCCGCAAGGAAGAGTTCGTGCGTCCGACCCAATGGCTGGTCATGCTGCTGGGCGACCAGGTGATCGACTGCACGATCCTGGCCCAGAGCGCAGGCCGTCATTCTCGCGGTCACCGCTTCCATCATCCGCAAGACGTGCGTATTTCCTCGCCAGCCAGCTACCTCAGCGACCTGCGGGCCGCTCATGTACTGGCCGACTTCAACGAACGTCGCCAGATCATCAGCAAGCGCGTCGACGAACTGGCTGCCCAGCAGGAAGGCACTGCCATCGTGCCGCCAAGCCTGCTGGACGAAGTGGCGGGTCTGGTCGAGTGGCCGGTGCCGCTGGTCTGCTCGTTTGAAGAGCGCTTCCTCGAAGTGCCTCAGGAAGCCCTGATCACCACCATGCAGGACAACCAGAAGTATTTCTGCCTGCTGGACAGCGAAGGCAAGTTGCTGCCGCGCTTCATCACGGTTGCCAACATCGAGAGCAAGGACCCGGCACAGATCATCGCCGGTAACGAGAAGGTGGTTCGCCCACGTCTGACCGATGCCGAGTTCTTCTTCAAGCAGGACAAGAAGCAGAAGCTGGAAACCTTCAATGATCGCCTGAAGAACGTCGTGTTCCAGGCTCAGCTGGGCAGCGTCTTCGACAAGGCCGAGCGCGTTTCCAAGCTGGCCGCTTTCATCGCGCCACGCATTGGCGGCGACGCCCAGCGTGCGGCACGTGCGGGCATTCTTTCCAAGTGCGACCTGGCGACCGAGATGGTTGGCGAGTTCCCGGAAATGCAGGGTATTGCCGGTTTCTACTACGCCAAGGCGGACGGTGAGGCGCAAGACGTTGCTCTGGCGCTCAACGAGCAGTACATGCCTCGCGGTGCGGGTGCAGAACTGCCGACTACCTTGACCGGCGCGGCCGTGGCCATTGCCGACAAGCTCGACACTCTGGTCGGCATCTTCGGCATCGGCATGCTGCCAACCGGTAGCAAAGACCCGTATGCCCTGCGTCGCGCTGCGCTGGGTATCCTGCGCATCCTGATCGACAAGAAGCTGGATCTGGATCTGATCGAGACCGTCAAGTTCGCGGTCAGCCAGTTCGGCGCCAAGGTCAAGGCTGCCGGCCTGGCCGATCAGGTGCTGGAGTTCATCTTCGACCGCCTGCGTGCGCGTTACGAAGACGAAGGCGTCGAGGTTGCGGTCTACCTGTCGGTCCGTGCCCTGCAGCCAGGTTCCGCCCTGGACTTCGATCAGCGGGTCCAGGCCGTTCAGGCGTTCCGCAAGTTGCCACAAGCTGCTGCACTGGCGGCGGTGAACAAGCGTGTATCGAACCTGCTGAGCAAGGCCGAGGGCAGCATCGCCCAGACCGTCGAGCCCAAGTACTTCGACAACGCCAACGAGTTCTCCCTGTATTCGGCCATTCAACAGGCCGACCACGCGGTACAGCCAATGGCTGCCGAGCGTCAGTACAGCGAATCCCTGGCACGCCTGGCAACCCTGCGCGAGCCTGTGGATGCGTTCTTCGAGGCAGTGATGGTCAACGCTGACGACGCCAATGTGCGCGCCAACCGTTATGCATTGCTGGCACGTCTGCGCGGCCTGTTCCTGGGCGTTGCCGATATCTCGCTGCTGGGTTGAGGAATAGAGAGTGAAGCTGCTGATTCTCGATCGGGACGGAGTCGTCAACCATGACTCCGACGCTTATATAAAGTCGGTAGAGGAGTGGATTCCCATTCCTGGCTCGATCGAGGCCATCGCAACATTGAGCAAGGCCGGCTGGACGGTGGCGATTGCCACCAACCAGTCGGGCATTGCACGAGGTTATTACGATCTTGCTACTCTGGATGCCATGCATGCGCGTTTGCGCGAGCTGGTGGCAGGGCAGGGTGGCGAGGTTGGCTTGATCGTTTATTGCCCACATGGGCCGGATCAAGGTTGTGACTGCCGCAAGCCAAAGCCTGGCATGCTGCAGACCATCGCCAATCATTACGCAACAGACCTGAAAGGTTTATGGTTCGTGGGCGACAGCAAGGGTGACCTGCAGGCTGCTTTGGCCGTCGATGCACAACCTGTTCTGGTAATGACCGGTAAAGGCCGCAGGACAATGGACGGAACAGTGCCGGCCGGCACTTTGATTTTTGACGATCTGGCGGCAGTTGCCGCAGAACTTATCCACAATAGCGTCTCGCTGTAAGCCCTCAGGTTCAACGGCACGCTGAATGAGCGGGCACCTGCCCGTACGGTAAAAGCAACTATGTCGATCATCCAGGCAATCAGGACCTTTTTCTTTTACCTGTTGCTAGGCACCAGCTCGCTGCTGTGGTGCACATTGAGTTTCTTCATCGCGCCCTTTCTGTCCTTCAAAGCCCGCTACCGGTTCATCAATGTCTACTGGTGCCGCTGTGCAATCTGGCTGACCCGCGTCTTCCTGAATATCCACGTGGAAGTGACCGGCGCGCACAACGTTCCCAAAACCCCCTGCGTGATCATTTCCAACCACCAGAGCACCTGGGAAACCTTCTTCCTATCGGCTTACTTCGAGCCCATGAGCCAGGTCCTCAAGCGTGAGCTGCTGTATGTGCCGTTCTTCGGTTGGGCAATGGCCATGCTGCGCCCTATCGCGATTGATCGCGAGAACCCCAAGGCCGCACTCAAGCAGATCGCCAAGAAGGGTGATGAATTGCTCAAAGACGGTATCTGGGTACTGATCTTCCCGGAAGGCACCCGCGTCCCGTTCGGTCAGGTCGGCAAGTTCTCCCGTGGCGGCACCGCCCTGGCCGTCAACGCCGAACTGCCTGTGCTGCCTGTGGCACACAACGCCGGCAAGTACTGGCCGAAGGAAGGCTGGGCGAAAAAGCCAGGCACTATCCAGGTGGTCATCGGTGAACCCATGTACGCCGAAGGCTCCGGCCCCCGCGCCATTGCAGCCCTCAACGACCGCGTACAGGCCTGGAACGAAGCCACCCAGAAGTCCCTGGGTTCAGATGTTGCACCTGTCTCGAGCAGCGAGAAAGTAGAAGTCTGATTTTGTGGATAACCTGTGCACCATTTTTGCGAAATCATCGAAAAAAGCGGCTAAGTCATTAATTTAGCTGCTTATTTCTGAAGCTCATTAGTGAGCTGAAAACGTGCATAAATTTTGCGGGTAGATAGAAAGCCGACCTTGGGGTCGGCTTTTTAGTGGGCGCAGGTTCTGGATCGACAAGGATGGAAAATGGAAGAGATGCTTTCACGCTCCACAACCCATTCTCTGTTTTGGGGTGGAGTGCTCGGGTACTCATTGGCGCTTGTACTGACGCTGATGAAGCAATTGATGCGACTGCACAAGTCTCCTGTCATCAAGGAGTTTGCAGGGTATGCCTACTGGATTCTTGCAGGGGGTGCAGTAGCCGCTTTATCCATGGGATATGTCATGCACAGGGAACCGGGAAGTCGCGTCTTTTCAACTTTGTGCTTTTACGCGGGTTTGCTGATTCCCTTCATATGGAAAGCAAGAAAGCCTGCCCATCAATCATTAGAAAGTGGCGCTCTTTCAAGTGACGTGTTGTCAAAAGCAGCACTTGTTCTGTGGATAGCTTCCCTGTTTTTTCCGGTAATAATCAGAGATGGTCAGAAAATCACCATCGGGTGGACCCTGTTGACTAACGGTTGGCTCGGGCCATTGCGTTTTCAATTTGCCTGGTATGCAAACCCTCTCTTCCTCATCAGTTTTCTACGGCTGCAATCCTCGCAAAGTACAACAGGACCCGCTTTTCTGGCGCTAATGCTGTCGCTCAATACGATCACTTTCTTTTATGCTTCGGGTTACAGCTATGGCTGGGGATTGATGCTCTGGTTCATGGCGTTTTCCCTCATGGTGGCTGCAGCAGGTGCTTTTGAAATCAACAAGGGGGAAGGGCGGGAACAGGGAGAGCGGCTACGTTCCTTGGGGCTGGGAGCCACGATGCTGATAGGCTGCATCGGTATCGCTATTTCACTTTGATCCAATATTCCAGTTATGCGGGAAAGCCGAGATCGATTGGCCGCAACGCTTACGGAGAAAGCCTTTATTGGCATCTGCCCCACATTTTTCTTTTCGCCCCGTCACCCACAAGCTCAGTTGCCGTCTTAATGGGACGATTGATTCTCCTGCCGCTGTTCCGCAAGCAGGTTCTGCGTCACCTGCTCGATATAATCAAAAACCTCCTCCTGAACCTTATACCTGTACTGCTTTCGACGATGGTTTGAAACTATGCCTTGTTGCGTCAGACACATCATTACCAGGTTGGATAAATCACTGCCACGTACGTCATAGCGCTCATCAACAGCTCTGACAATCTTGTCGTAATTCTCAAGGAAGACAGTCTCTTCACGAAGCTCAACTTCCAGGGCTCGTTTAGCCATTTCCATCGTAAATCGGACGCCTGGTGTGGCATCCCAGAAACGGTAGATAGCCGGATGCCCTGTAAAGTTAAACGACATATTGCCCTGATCGATCCACCTGACATCCCAGAACTCACGCGCAGGCCGGGAAAACGCCTGAAGGGTTTCCAGATACAAACGTTCCTCACGCTTCATCGCTACGGAGACAGGCAGGAGCAGCCCGTTCTCTAAAGCCCCCGTGCGACAGAGTGTCTGATGAATGAGAAACCGGGAAAGTCGACCATTTCCATCCATGAAAGGGTGGAGGAATACGAATCCAAACGAAATGATTGCAGCGGCAACCAAGGGATCAATCTGGGTAGCAGCTTCATTTCCAAAGGTCATGAGCTGCTCCATGAGTTCACGGCACAACTCTGGGTCAGGAGGAACATAAGTGACCCCTGCTGCCCCCTGCAAACCATTGGCCAAATGGTTCTGTTCATGACGAAAGGCAGCAGCCATTGCATAGGGGTTGGATAGCGTTGCGTTTTGAAGGGCAACCAGATATTCCTCGCTCAGCGGTAAGCGCTCATGGGCCTGTCTGAGCAACTGAATAAAGCGGCGGGATTTCTCTTCGCTGGGTGCTTCTTTTTCGATAGCAAATGAGTCTTGAGTTTCGTGCAGGTAGGCCCAGTTGATGGCCCGATCCATCATTCCAGAGGGCAGACTCTGGATGAATGCCTGCGCACGCCTCAGGATATCGTGTTCAAGCATCGCAACAATTTCGGGGGTGCGTTCAACGGTGGCGCAGTAAGTCAGCGTGCCTATACCGTTGAACTCTACTCGCCACCGGGAATTACGCTCCCCAGGCATCGTCAGATACTGCTCAGGATCGAACAGAGGTACAAAGCGCCCCTTTACCGGAAAATGTTGGTGTACCTCTTCACCCGTGAATGCTTCGCGCAGAAAACAAGCCTTGCGAATATAGCTGCCATTTGGAGCCGCCTGTAATTCGGCCTCAAGCCTTGAATTGGATATCTGAGGCAGTGCTTGAGCCAGAATGACCAGATTGATACCTTCATGCTTCAGGGCAAAAAGCAGGTGTCCGAGCAGGTCATCAGGGGCAGGAGAAATACCTGCGGGGACCGCCAAAGTCTCACCAATATGCTCAATTCGAGTGACTGGCTGAATCCGGGCTGGTCGGCGTAAAGGAAAAGCAGAGAGCCGCAAGGCCTCGCACAGCCAAGCATATCCAACGGAGTTCATGGCGAAAATCCTTACATTTGGCTCGGCCGCACATTTTTTCTTTACTGAGCCCAGAAAATTTTAAGAAAAGCCGATTATGCCTATTTTTTTTTAACTCGCCAGTATGAGTTTGCTGCTGGTCAGTAGCTCAAGACACAGACCTGTCTTCCATAAAAATGCGCTAAAGCAATTTCATGGTGGCTGCTTTATCTATCAGCCGATAGCCCATTGCTTTATACCCAGCCTGTCGCTTGTCCCACATCCTCAATAAAGCGGAGTTTCCCGTGTCGACGAAATCGATCACTCGAACGTCTGCTTTATCTGAGTGCTCCCTGTGCAAACGTCCGGCATATTGTTGAAGGATGCCCTTCCACGAAACGGGCATCGCCAGAACCAGTGTATCCAGGGGTGGATGGTCAAAACCCTCACCTACCAGTTTTCCCGTAGCCAAAAGTACTCGCGGCGTGTCTGCTGGCAGGGACTCCAGATCGTTCAAGCGAGAAATACGCTGTTTCTTGGGTACTCGTCCATGAAGGATAAACAGATTGCCCACTAGCGGTATAAGAGCTTTCTCAAGAGCATCAATATGCTCAGTCCGCTCCGTCAGTACCAGCACTTTTCTACCTTGGTTGTAGGCTGCTTGAACCTCCAAAGCAATTTTGGACGTCCTCTCAGCGTCGTCTGCCAAGAGCCGGAAGACATCTTGAATCCCAGAGCCTTCGGGGAGTACCAAAGGCTTTGAAAGCCAGAAGGGGAAAACAGTCAGATCATGGGGAGCACTCGCTGCACGAGAAGCAGAATGTCTGATAGGCCCGCACTGCATAAAAATGATGGGGTGTTGCCCGTCACGACGAACCGGAGTCGCCGTCAATCCCACTACATAGCGAGATGGGACATTTCTCAAAAGAGCCTCAAACGACACAGCTGAAAGATGATGACACTCATCCACAATGACTTGGCCATAGTTTTTCACATGATCGTTGATCTCACCCTTTCGCGACAGCGACTGAACGACTGCTATATCGATGACGCCGGACAGTTTCGACTTGCCGCCTCCCAAAGTTCCGATGGCATCCGCTCCAACCTTCAGGAACATCTGCAAACGCTCTTGCCATTGCCTTAATAACTCTGTCCGGTGAACAAGAACCAGGGTGTTAACCCCACGGCGAGCAATCAGTGCAGCCGCACTCACCGTCTTGCCGAACGCTGTTGGAGCACAGAGAACACCAGTGTCATGACTTAGCATTGCACTGACCGCAACCTCCTGATCAGCACGCAAGGTGCCAAGGAAACTTACCTCAATTGCATTACCCGTAAAGCGCTCATCTTGGATAATCGGAACTATCTCATTTTCATCGAGAAGCTTGAGAACTGCCTCAAAGCAGCCACGTGGCAGAGCAATGTGCTTAGGAAAATTTTGCGCACAGCCAATTACTCTCGGCTTGTTCCACACGGACATACGCATGGCTTGAGCTTTATAGAACTCTGGATTTTGAAACGCAGCGAGCCGAATAAATTGATTGGCTAATGGCTGCGGCAACTCTGTTTTTTCAAAATAGATCAGGTTGGCTAGAGTAATGTTGAGAGTGGCAGGAAGAGGGCACGCCAACTGGTTTGACTTGGGCTTTCGATCTTTCCAGGGTTCGATATCACCTTCTTCCTCATCAACAAAAGCAACATCTAACGGGTCCTGATTGCCCGTTGCCTTTGTGATCGCTGGCTGAATGTCTTCTGGACTCATCTGACGGATAGCCCCCAGAAAAGCCCATTGGTCAGCATAAGGCTCCAGCGAATCATCTACAAAAACACTGTTACCCAAGGCTCGGGCCTTTTTTTGCAAAGGCAACGCAATGAGGTTACCGAACCCACCTTTGGGCATATAGTCCTGATTTGGAAACAAGCGATCATATGAGCTGAGGGCTAACTGGCGAGTCATTTTGCAGGCATAACTAATTATTGCAGCCCCCAAACGACGAGCATCAAATGCAGAGACATTACGCTCGAAAAAAACCCATCCATGTGCACCATTGCCCGAGCGCGATATTTCCAGCGCTACTGGTACATTTAGCTCACGGCAAGACTGAATGAACGCTTTGGCGTCATCTCGCCATTCGGCCTCATCAAAATCAACAGCCAGAAAAAAACAGGTATCGTCAGGAAGCAATGGGAAGATGCCGATAACCACATCGCCTGCAAGATGGCGAAAAATCACCTCATTGGTCAGCGGAAGCAGTTGACGGTTGCCGCAGTCGCCACATTTGATCCGTGGCTTTTCGCAAACACCTGGCCGCCATTCATTAGCGCAGGCTGGGGCATATCCGGACTTGCCAGCCTTGCTTTCCCAGCGAATGGGATAGACATCAATCCTGCCACGAAAAAGGCTTCTGAAGAGTGCAATCTTGCTATCCGTATTCAGTTGCGAGGATGTCTCGATTTGAACAGGCGTTTCTCTGATTGGCTCAGCAGGCACTTGCCAGTCAATGCCATGGGCCTCGAGCAGCGCAATCAGTCTTGCATTCTCGGCTTGTAGTCTTACCAGGAGGTTGCCATCTGTCACAGCTTTTACCTCTACGACGACGGCCATAGCTCAATTGACTTTCGTCCATGGCCTTCAACGAATGAAGAGCGCATGCTATCAAATGCCCCATTCAGGAAGCCGGCAAGAATCGTAAAAAAAACCCCAGCACCGAGGCTGGGGTTAATTCAGGGGACGATAAAAGTACGTCCAACTTGCACCTACAACAACCTTAGAAATCCAGGTTGGAAACCGCCAGCGCGTTGCTCTCGATGAAGTCGCGACGTGGCTCGACCGCATCACCCATGAGGGTGTTGAAGATCTGGTCGGCGGCGATTGCGTCTTCGATCGTGACTTTCAGCATGCGGCGCACGCTTGGGTCCATGGTGGTTTCCCAGAGCTGATCCGGGTTCATTTCGCCCAGACCTTTATAGCGCTGGATGGTGTGGCGCTTGGTGCTTTCGGCCATCAGCCAGGCGAGGGCATCCTTGAACTCGGTGACTGGCTTCTTGCGCTCGCCACGTTGCACGTAGGCGCCTTCTTCCAGCAGGGAGCTGATTTGTGCACCCAGGGCAGTGACGGTCTTGTAGTCGTTGCTGCCGAAGAAGTCGCGGTTGAAGGTGACGTAGTTCGACAGGCCATGGGAGATCAGTTCGACCTCTGGCAGCCATACGTTACGTTCACGGTCTTCACGCAGGCTGGCCTTGTACACCAGACCTGACTTCTCACCCGCACGCAGACGCTCATCAAACTTGGCCAGCCAGTCTTTCATGGCTGCATGGTCAGACAGTTGCTCGAGCGTGACAGGAGGCAGGTAAACGAAGTGCTCGGTCAGCTCCTGAGGATAGAGACGCGACAGACGCTTGAGAGTCTTCATGACCATGCGGAAGTCGTTGACCAGGCGTTCCAGCGATTCGCCGGAGATACCAGGAGCCGAGTCGTTCAGGTGCAGGCTGGCGTCTTCCAGAGCCGACTGGGTCATGTATTCTTCCATGGCGTCGTCGTCTTTGATGTACTGCTCTTGCTTGCCTTTCTTGACTTTGTACAGCGGTGGCTGAGCGATATAGATGTAGCCACGCTCGACCAGCTCCGGCAACTGACGGAAGAAGAACGTCAGCAGCAGGGTACGGATGTGCGAACCGTCGACGTCAGCATCGGTCATGATGATGATGTTGTGATAACGCAGTTTGTCGATGTTGTACTCTTCGCGGCCGATGCCACAGCCCAAGGCAGTGATCAAAGTGCCCACTTCCTGGGAAGAGATCATCTTGTCGAAACGTGCTTTCTCGACGTTGAGGATCTTGCCCTTGAGCGGCAGGATTGCCTGGGTTTTACGATTACGCCCCTGCTTGGCTGAACCGCCAGCAGAGTCCCCTTCCACGAGGTACAGTTCGGAAAGGGCAGGGTCTTTTTCCTGGCAGTCAGCGAGCTTGCCCGGCAGACCTGCAATATCCAGCGCGCCTTTACGGCGAGTCATTTCACGAGCCTTGCGTGCAGCTTCACGAGCGCGTGCAGCATCGAGCATCTTGCCCACGACAGCCTTGGCTTCGTTCGGGTTTTCCAGCAGGAAGTCAGAGAAGTATTTACCCATCTCTTGTTCAACTGCGGTTTTGACTTCGGACGAAACCAGCTTGTCTTTGGTCTGGGAGCTGAACTTCGGATCCGGCACCTTGACCGAGATGATCGCAGTCAGGCCTTCACGCGCATCGTCACCGGTCGTGGCAACTTTGTGCTTCTTGGCCAGACCTTCCTGTTCGATGTAGTTGTTCAGGTTACGGGTCAACGCAGAACGGAAACCAACAAGATGCGTACCGCCGTCACGCTGCGGAATGTTGTTGGTGAAGCACAACAGGTTCTCGTTGAAGCTGTCGTTCCACTGCAAGGCGATCTCGACACCCACGCCATCGTCACGCTGGACGTTGAAGTGGAAGACCTGGTTGACCGCAGTCTTGTTGGTGTTGAGATATTCAACAAAAGCGCGCAGACCACCTTCGTACTTGAACAGCTCTTCCTTACCGCTGCGTTCGTCCTTCAGGAAGATACCAACGCCGGAGTTCAGGAATGACAGTTCACGAATCCGCTTGGCCAGGATGTCCCAGCTGAAATGGATGTTTTTGAAGGTTTCAGCGGAAGGTTTGAAGTGGATCTGTGTACCGGTGCTATCGCTCTCACCCACGATTTTCATGGGTTCCTGTGGAACACCGTGAACGTAGGTTTGCTCCCAGATCTTGCCGCTGCGACGTACAGTCAGTTGCAGGACTTCCGAGAGGGCGTTAACTACAGAAACACCTACACCGTGCAGACCGCCGGAAACCTTGTAGGAGTTGTCATCGAACTTACCGCCGGCGTGGAGCACGGTCATGATGACCTCTGCAGCCGAAACGCCTTCTTCTTTGTGGACGTCTACCGGAATACCGCGGCCGTTGTCGCGTACGGTAATGGATTCGTCTGGATGGATGGTGATGCTGATGTCGTCGCAGTGGCCAGCCAAAGCTTCGTCGATCGAGTTATCAACCACCTCGAACACCATATGGTGCAGACCGCTGCCATCGTCTGTATCACCGATGTACATTCCGGGACGCTTGCGTACGGCATCAAGTCCTTTCAGCACTTTAATGCTGGACGAGTCGTACGTTTGATTTTCGCTCATGCAATCACTCCCGATGGTCGTGGGTCTGGGTGATACGGCCTTGTTCCACGTGGAACAAAGCAACTGGCGTTTCCGTCTGCCAGCCTTCCCTCAAAAATTCTTGATCTACACAGGTGATAAATACCTGGCAGCGTAATTCTTCCAGCAAGCGACAAAGTGCGCGGCGGTGGTTGTCATCCAGTTCGGAAGGCAAGTCGTCCACCAGGTATATACATTGGCCGCGGCGAGCCTGGCTAACCAGATGCCCTTGAGCGATGCGCAATGCACAGACCACTAGCTTCTGCTGACCGCGGGACAATATATCCGCGGCATTGTGTGCGCCTAATCTAAGACGCAAATCAGCTCGTTGTGGTCCGGCCTGTGTATGGCCCATTTGCTGATCGCGATGCAAGGATGAAGCGAGCACAGTGCTCAGCTCTTTTTCCTTATCCCAGCCTCGGTAGTAGCTCAGGGTCAAACCTTCAAGCTCAACAAGTTCGCTCAAAGTTTGTTCAAAGACGGGTTTCAGGGCCTTGATATAAGTGCGACGAAACTCATCGATTTCATCACTGGCCAGGCACAGTTCCCGATCCCATGCCGCTTGCGAAGCGGCGTCAAGTGTACCATGCCGCAGCCATGAGTTCCGCTGCCGCAGGGCCTTCTGGAGCCGCTGCCAGGTGGACATGAAACGAGGTTCCACGTGGAACACTCCCCAGTCCAGAAACTGTCGGCGAATTTTCGGTGCACCTTCCAGCAAGCGAAAACTGTCAGGGTTGATCAGTTGCAGTGGAAGTATCTCGGCCAGTTGAGCAGCGCTGCGTGCATTCTGCCCATCAATGCGAATCTGAAACTCGCCTTGTCTGTCTCGGGAAATGCCCAGATTGCTTTGGCCACTCTCAGCCAGTTGAACCTGACCAAAGACCGTGCAGGCTGGCTGTTCATATTGAATGACAGGAAGAAGACGACTGCTGCGAAACGAGCGTGCAATGCCCAGCAAGTGAATGGCTTCCAGCACGCTGGTTTTGCCACTTCCGTTGGCACCGTAAAGGATGTTGATACGCGGGGAGGGGGAGAAGGTCACCGGGTGCAGATTGCGCACCCCAGTGACCGAGATGCGGCTAAGAGACATCTAGATAGCGCTGAACATGAGGTTACAGACGCATCGGCATGACAACGTAGGCGGAATCATCGTTATCCGATTCTTGTACCAGGGCGCTGCTGTTGGAGTCGGACAGAATCAAGCGCACTTGCTCTGTAGTCATCACACCCAGCACGTCGAGCAGGTAGCTCACGTTGAAACCGATTTCCAGGGAGTCGCCGCTGTACTCTACGCTGATCTCTTCTTCCGCTTCTTCCTGTTCAGGGTTGTTGGCCTGAATCTTCAATTGACCGTTGGCCAGTTGCAGACGGATGCCACGGTATTTTTCGTTCGACAGAATTGCAGTACGGCTGAACGCTTCACGCAATGCCTGACGATCACCCAGTACCAGCTTGTCACCGCCTTTTGGCAGGACGCGCTCGTAGTCCGGGAATTTGCCGTCTACCAGTTTGGAGGTAAAGGTGAACTCGCCGGTCGTGGCACGAATGTGGTGCTGACCCAATACGATGCTGACAATGCCGTCCTGCTCGGTGAGCAGACGCGCCATTTCCAGAATACCTTTACGAGGCACAATCACCTGATGGCGGTCGGCTTGTTCGATCTGTGCAGACATCGAGCACATGGCCAGACGGTGACCGTCGGTGGCGACAGCGCGCAAGATGCCAGCGCTGACTTCAAGCAGCATGCCGTTGAGGTAGTAACGGACATCCTGCTGGGCCATTGCAAAACTGGTGCGTTCGATCAGGCGGCGCAGTTTGCTCTGCACCAGATCGAACGTCAGCGAGCCAGGACCTTCTTCTACAGTAGGGAAGTCGTTGGCAGGCAATGTGGACAAGGTGAAGCGGCTACGACCGGCCTTGACCACGACTTTGGAGTCATCGACCTTGATGTCGATCAGCACGTCGTTCGGCAGGCTTTTGCAGATATCCATCAGCTTGCGCGCAGGAACAGTGATTTCCCCGGGTTCGGCTGGCTCTTCGAGTTGGACACGACCGACCAGCTCCACTTCCAGGTCGGTACCTGTCAGCGAAAGTTGCTGGCCTTCGACGACCATCAGCACATTGGATAGCACCGGCAGGGTCTGACGGCGTTCAACAACGCCGGCGACCAATTGCAGAGGTTTCAACAGGGCTTCGCGTTGAATGGTGAAATGCATGGTCTAGTCCCTTGCCTTGATAAGCTGCACTGGCGTCATCATGTAGTCAGAGTCCGCAGCAGGTTCTTGTAGTCCTCGCGGATATCCGCGTCGGATTCCTTGAGTTCGTTGATCTTGCGGCATGCATGCAGAACGGTCGTGTGGTCACGACCGCCGAATACATCGCCAATTTCCGGAAGACTGTGGTTCGTCAGCTCTTTGGAAAGCGCCATCGCCACCTGACGTGGACGGGCAACAGAACGAGAGCGACGCTTGGACAACAGGTCGGAGATTTTGATCTTGTAATACTCGGCGACAGTACGCTGAATGTTATCCACACTCACCAGTTTGTCCTGCAACGCCAACAAATCTTTCAGAGACTCACGAATCAGTTCGATCGTGATATCCCGGCCCATGAAGTGCGAGTGAGCGATGACACGCTTGAGTGCACCTTCGAGTTCACGGACGTTGGAGCGAATGCGCTGCGCAATGAAGAATGCAGCGTCATGGGGTAATTCGACCTTGGCCTGATCGGCTTTCTTCATCAGGATCGCAACGCGGGTTTCCAGCTCAGGCGGCTCTACAGCCACAGTAAGCCCCCAGCCGAACCTGGATTTCAGACGCTCTTCCAGACCTTCGATCTCTTTGGGATAGCGGTCGCTGGTAAGAATGACCTGCTGCCCACCTTCGAGCAGTGCGTTGAAGGTGTGGAAAAACTCTTCCTGGGAACGCTCCTTGCGGGCGAAGAACTGAATGTCATCGATCAGCAAGGCATCGACCGAACGATAGAAACGCTTGAATTCGTTGATCGCGTTCAGTTGCAGCGCCTTGACCATGTCGGCCACGAAACGCTCCGAGTGCAGATAGACAACCTTCGCATTCGGGTTCTTCTTGAGCAGGTGGTTGCCCACGGCATGCATCAAGTGAGTCTTACCCAGACCAACGCCACCATAAAGGAAGAGCGGGTTGTAGCCATGCTTGGGGTTATCCGCAACCTGCCAGGCCGCAGCACGGGCGAGCTGGTTGGATTTACCTTCGACGAAGTTCTCGAAGGTGAACGTGCGGTTCAGGTAACTGGTGTGCTTGAGCGCACCTTCGACCTGGACTGTACGCTGCTCGGCCCGCGCCGGAGCCTGTTGCGAACTGGCGCCCGCCATCGGATCGAAACTGTCACGCGACGGCTCGTCGTGAGTCTCGGCGCTCTGTACTGCAGGAGCCGGCGCAGGAACAGCCACCACCGGAGCGGCAACAGGTGTTGAAACACTGCTGACGTTATTGGCAGACAGCGCTTGCGAAGCGGCAGCAGCCAATGGGGCATTGGGTGCTGCACGCGGGGCCGAGCTGCGCTTGCTGCCTATTAATAAGGAAAGGGCAGGCGCCATTCCCTGTCCGTGCTCGCCCAGAAGCTCAAGCAGACGGCTCAGGTACTTTTCGTTTACCCAATCGAGAACGAAACGGTTCGGTGCATATACACGCAACTCGTCGCCTTCGGCTTCGACCTGTAGCGGACGGATCCAGGTGTTGAATTGCTGGGCAGGCAGCTCATCGCGCAAAAGCTCCACGCACTGCTGCCAAAGTTCCACTGACAC